>NZ_JAJSLU010000004.1:385992-415092 GCF_023063025.1 Pseudomonas sp. YL2
GGAATGCCCCGCCAGGGGGGGGGGGACACAATACGCGCGGCCGGAAAAGCAAAAAGCCCCCCAGCCAGCCCTTGGTGGTCTGGCTGCGGGCTTTTTTGTATGTCTCGACTCAAACACTGATCGCGTTGGTAAACACCAACCGATTACCAAACGGATCAGCAATCGTCATGTCCTGACTGCCCCACGGCATCGCCTGAATCTGTGGGTGCGAGAACTTGTAGTCCTTGGCCACCAGTTGCTGCTGGAACGCCTCCAGCTCATCGGTCTCGATGCGCAACGCCGAACCCGGGGTCGCATCGCCATGATGCTCGGACAGGTGCAGCACGCACTCGCCACGCGACACCTGCAGATACAGCGGGAAATTGGCTTCGAAGCGGTGCTGCCAGTCGATCTTGAAACCGAGGAAGTCGACGTAAAACTCCAACGCCTTGGCTTCATCGAAGATCCGCAGGATCGGGGTGGTTTTGCCGAAGCTCATGGGGTGCTCCCTGACTTGTTTGGCCCAAAAGTGTAGACGGGCTGGATGTCAGCAATTCGGCTTGGCGGTGGCTTTCTTTAATTGCAATGTGCCACCACTGTGACGCACTCCGCGAAACGTCAGCGAAAGTTGTTGCGCAAATCCCCGTCCCGCGCCAGAAACCGCCCCTCCCTGCGACCATTCGCCTGCCCATCGCGATAACTCAACACACCATTGACCCACACCCCATCAATCCCCTGCGCCGCCCGCTGCGGATCAGCGAAATCTGCCACATCGCGCACCGTCGCCGGATCAAACAGCACCAGATCCGCCCAATAGCCTTCACGAATCTCGCCGCGCTCTTTCAAGCCAAACCGCGCCGCCGACAGGCCGGTCATCTTGTGTACCGCCGTGTGCAGCGGAAACAACCCGAGATCGCGACTGAAATGGCCGAGCACTCGTGGGAAAGCGCCCCACAGGCGTGGATGCGGGAATGGGTCTTCCGGCAGTCCGTCAGAGCCGACCATCGACAGCGGATGCGCGAGGATTTTTCGTACATCCGCCTCGTCCATGCCGTAGTACACCGCGCCCGCCGGTTGCAGGCACTTGGCGGCTTCGAGCAGTGGCACGTTCCATTCGGCGGCGATGTCGATCAGGTCGCGACCGCTGAGTTCGGGGTGCGGCGTCGACCAGGTGATGGTGATGCGATGGGCATCGGTGACTTGCTTCAGATCCAGCGTCGAAGAACTCGCCGCGTAGGGATAGCAATCGCAGCCCACGTGCTGGGTTTTCGCCGCTGCTTCCAGCGATGCGAGCAGCTGCGGACTGCGCCCCCAGTTACCGACACCGGCGCATTTGAGGTGGGAAATGATCACCGGCGATTGCGAGTGACGGCCAATGCTGAACGCTTCGTCCATCGCCTCCAGCACCGGTTCGAATTCACTGCGCAGATGGGTGGTGTACACCGCGCCGAATGCGGTCAGTTCTTCGGTCAGCTGTTTGACCTCATCGGTGGAGGCGCTAAAGGCGCTGGCGTACGCAAGGCCTGTGGATAAACCGAGCGCGCCAGACTCAAGGCTTTCACGCAATTGCTCGCGCATCGCGGCGATTTCGTCTGGCGTTGCAGTGCGAAACAGGTCGTCGAGGTGATTGCTGCGCAGCGCGGTGTGACCGACGAGTGCGGCGACGTTCAGCGTGGTGTTCGCCGCTTCGACGGCGGCGCGGTAATCGCTGAAGCGTGGGTAAACGAATGCGGCAGAGCTGCCGAGCAGGTTCATCGGGTCCGGCGGATTGCCTTTGAGACTGACCGGCGAGGCGCTGATCCCACAGTTGCCGACAATCACCGTGGTCACGCCCTGGCTGAGCTTGGGCAGCATTTCGGGCTGGCGGATGACCACAGTGTCGTCGTGGGAGTGTACGTCGATGAAACCCGGGGCGAGCACGCGGCCGGCGGCGTCGATTTCCTCCGTGGCGCGGGCATCATGCAGGTCGCCGATACGTTCGATGCGCCCGTTGAGAATCGCCACATCAGCGCGGTAGCCGGGCGTGTTGCTGCCATCGATGACGATGGCGTTGCGGATCAGCGTGTCGTACTGCATGTCTGTCTCCCGGCGGAAGTCAGCGTCAACTCCTGCCCTTGATCAAATGGTGATCGAAGCCTTGCTCCACCAGATACCGCCAGGCTACCTGAACCTCTTCGGGGATCGCCTGTTCGACCTGAAAACCCAACGCAGGGTAAACCATGATGCGGTGCACATCGCCGACCATTTCGTCGATCAGGCCCAGCACCCCGATCAGGTTGCTGACGTCATCAGGAAAATCGAACGACGGCGCATCCACACAGGCTTCCAGTCCGGGCCACTGCACGGGCAGGGTCAACGCCACGCGCCGGATCGAATTGGGTTTGGTCAGAAACGTCGCACGACGCACGTCGGGAAACATCGCTCGGGCAAACGCGATGTTTTCGGCAAAGTTGGTCGCGCGGGTTTCCAGGGTGAACTGCTGCGCCGTCACCCCTTGCGCCAAGGCGCGTTGGGCAAAAATATCGGCTTCGGAGCGTTCCCACAAATGCCTGGTCCAGTTGCCGGTATTGCCGGTGAACAACAGGTGGGGGGCCACGCCGTCTTTCAATAGTTGGCAAGCGTAATCGCAGACCCGCAGGTCGTAGGAGCCGCAGACCACAATCAGTTCACAAGGGCTGTGTTGGCGCCCCGCACCGAGGAATTTCCAGAGCACGCTGGCGTGCTGCAACGTCAATGTCATGACCGGGCAAACCTCTGGCTCGGGTGCGCGTTGATGAACAGCGCTCCATCGGCATAACCGTGCGCGCCCCTGCCGTCCAGCCTGAGCGCAAGCCGGGTGAAATCGGCATACACACCTGCGGCGCCATGCGCGGTCAGCGTCGGGTCGTCGCCAATGCCGATGCACAGTGCGCCGCTGCTGACCGCCGACTGCACGCCGCTGACAGAGTCTTCGAACACCAGGCATTCATCACTTTGCCGACCCAGTTGTGCCGCCGCCAGGCGATAGGGATCGGGGGCCGGTTTGCCGCTGCGTACGTCGTCGCGGCAGATGATGCTGTCGAACGCCGACATCAGGTCGTGTTGCTGCAGAACGTGGTCAACCCGCGCCCGCCAACTGCTGGTGACCAGCGCCAGGGGCACGGCGTGCTCGCGGAGTCGGGCGATCAACGCCGCGACGCCCGGCACCAGCGCACAGTTCGTCACCTGCTCGATGGCGTCGACTTCACGCTTGATCGCCACCTGCTGCGCTTCGCCAAACTCTGCGAACAAGGTCTTGAGGGTATAACCGCCGGGACGGCCATGGATGTGCTCGTCGATGAAATCCTGATCGACGCTGACCCCGTACTCGCGCGCCACGGTGGTCCAGGCGTGTTCAATCACCTCGCGCGACTGAATGAGCACGCCGTCCATATCAAAGCAGACGGCTGTAAACGTTTGTTGAGCCATGAGTTGAACTTCGCATTTTCTGATGAGCAATGAACGCCAGCACCGTTGCGACCAACGCGAACAGCGCCATCACGTAGTAGGACCACTGCGGCCGGGTCTGGTACAGGTAGCCGGCGAAAGGTGTGGCCAGGCCCATGGGCAACGCCACCGCCAGGGAGTAATAGACCCCTTGAGTAAAGACCTGAATATCCGGCGGTGCCTGGTCGCGGATAAAGCGCATGATCGCCGCGTGGTAGGCGGCAAAACTCAGCGCGTGCAGGCACTGCCCCAGCAGGATCAGCGACACCGCGTCGCTGTTGGCAAACAGCGCCCAGCGCAGCGCCGCACACACGCTGGAAAACATCACCAACGACAACGGCGCGCAAAACGCCAGGACTTTGTTGGACAGCGCGAACCAGGTGATTTCCGCAATCACGGCCACCGCCCAGAACATGCCGATTGCCGAGGAAGAAAAACCCTTCACCCCCCAACCAATCGAAGCCGTGGAAAAGTACAGGGTGTGACTCAGTTGAATGAAGCTGGCGGCAGCAATCGCAATCAGCAGGCTTTTGTGCGCCAACAGAGCTTTCCAGTCAGGCCGTTTGCGCGTCGGACCGGACGGCGCCAGATGCGCCCGCGACACCTGGCGCTTTAGACGCAGACACGCCACAGCGGTGATCAACATGCTCGATGCGATCACCAGCGGCACCCACGACTGGCTGTACTGCGCAAACAGAAAACCACCGAGGGTCGAGGTCAGGATAAAGGCCGATGAGCCTACCGCCCGCACCCAACCGTAATTCTGCAGGGCCAGTTTGTCGCGCTTGAGCAGATAGGACTCGGACAGCGGCAACACCACCATCCATACCCCTCCAAACAGCACACTCAGGCACACGAACATCCATAAGTGCGCCGGGATGAAGTAGAACAGCAACGTACATAACGCGGCGGTAACGCTCAGCACAGCGGCGAGCCGCAACTGATCCACGCGCCAGTCGGCCACATAGGTGATCAGCACCCCGGTCACCACCTGCGGCCAATACGCCGCGGCGATCAGCAAGCCGATTTCACTGGCACTGAAGCCCAGGGAATCCAGCCAGGTCGGCCAGAACGGATAGATGATCCCTTCCGCCGCAAAGAACCCGAAAAAGATTAAATACATTCGTCAACCATACGCCTGACACTCCAGAAGCAGGGCTCCCCAGGAGCCCTGAATACCATCCATTATTCGAAGCGTTGCTGGGTGAAGCTGTTTTTGCCCTTGCGCCAGACGATCAGCGATTCACTCATGACCACCAGATCGACCATGCCTTCTTTCAGCGCATCCAGTGCGTCCTGGGAAGAGCACACGATCGGCTCTTCATGGCGGTTGAACGAGGTGTTGATCAAGGCTGCCTGACCGGTTTTCTGGTGCCAGGCCGTCAGCAGGCGATGCATGAACGGGTCGCTCTGCGGGCGAATGATCTGCGGGCGCGCCGTGCCGTCGATGTGCACCACCGCCGGACTTGCCTCGCGAAATTGCGGATGGCAGTCGTAGGTCATGGTCATGGTATCGGCAGCCACTTGCTCCTCGTCCCAACCGACGTAGCAGGCCGGTGCTTGCTCAATGGCGGTGACCGGGCCGAACGGCATGAACTCGGTGCGGTGCATGCGTTTGTTGAGCCAGTCGTTCACCTCGGCATCCTGCGCGTGATAGACGATGCTGCGGTTGCACAGCGAACGCGGGCCGAACTCCATCTTGCCCTTGAACATGCCCAGCACCTGATTTTCCGTCAGGGCCTCGGTCAACACCTCGATGATGTTCGACGGCGTGTGATAACCGAGTTCAGGGTAGTCGCGATTGATCAGGTTGATGTTCTGCGAAACGCTGCGCGATTCCGGGCCAAGCATCATCGACGGATTCTTGAAGCGGGTGCCGTTTTCCAGGTACGCGGTACCGACCGCAGCAGCCAGTGCCAGGCCGCCATCGCCCATGCACGGCAGCACGTAGACGTCTTTGACGCCCGGGATCTCACGCAGACGCTGGTTGAGTTTGACGTTGCCAAACACGCCGCCGGCCAGGCACAGGTTGGCACTGCCGCGCTGGGCCAGATGATGGCTGACGGTGGCCACCAGCAGGTCTTCGCTGTGACGCTGTACAGCGGCGGCGATGTCCTCGGGGGTTTCCCGGGCAAACAGGGTTTCCAGCGGCTCGCTGTAGGTGTTGTAGGACGGCAGGAACATATCGCCGCAGCGCGCCTTGATGCGGCCGTCTTCGAAACGGATCATCTGCTGCATCACGCCCAGCAGTTTCTGCGGATCGCCGAATGCGGCCAGACCGGTGACCTTGCCTTCGTGGCGGTTGGGCTTGTAACCGAGCAGGTGGGTGATCCGGCCGTAGAAATAACCGAGGCTGTCGATGCTGGTTTCGCGTTGCAGCACCGTGGTTTCTGTCGGGCTGTACCAGGTGACGGTCAGCGACTGAAAGTCGCCGCGTCCGTCGCACGTCAGGGTCAACGCGTCCTCGAATGGCGAGCAGACATAGGCACCGAGCGCATGGCACTCGTGGTGATCAATGTAGTACGCCTTGCCTTGCAGACTGTTGTCGACGATGAACTGGTCGAATTCGCCGCGCTTTGCCTTGTCGTTGTTGATTTCATCGGTCACACGCTGACGGAACTGCGCAAGGCCCTGGGGGTTGCTCCTGACTTCCTCGACGATGCGATCGAAGTACAACGCCAGATGTTTGTCGGCACTGAAACCGGCGTTCCATCCATAGGCGACATGATCGACGTCTTCCAGCGACACGCCGGCCTGGCTCAACACAAACTCAATGGACTTGGCCGGCCAGATTTTATGGTCCTTGATGCGGGTGAAACGCTCTTCACTGACCGCCGAAAGAATCTGACCATCACGTACCAGGCAAGCACCCGCCAAATCATTGTTTGTAATACCCAAAATGATCATAACTATTCCTTGTTTTCGCCAATTGAGGTGACGGCTTCGCCCACGCGCGTAGCGTGCAATGCAATAACCAGAGTCAATGACAGATGCCGGCCGTCATGGCCGACCATTACTCATCGGGAGATCGCGGATTCATGTAGGTCCGCCGGGGGGATACGCCTTTACGAGAAGGCATCAATGTGTCTCGCCATCGCAAATTCCTTTTGCCAGAAAACTCCATGGGCGGTGCCGTGCTGCACGGGCCTCATGCCTGCAACACGTGAAGGGCGACGTGCATCGCAGCCGCCCTCGTTTCACCGCGGTAGCAGCCTAGTCGGTAATTTCCCGAACACCCGGCGAAGTCCCCGCTAAAAATTAAATTCCACTGGCATGCGGCGTATTTGCGGGGGTTTACCGGGACAAAAAAACGGACGATGACGGCGTGCCATTCAACTTTTCTGTTTTTGTTCCAACGCTTTCGCGAGCAAGCCCGCTCCCACCGGTTGTTCGCATTCCGTCAGCCAGAATGCGCTTAACCTGTGGGAGCGGGCTTGCTCGCGAATGGCTTCACGCGGTGCAGCGTTAACTCACACCATTTCGTTACGAATCCACTCCACCACCGACGTACGCTTTGGCGCCCAGCCCAGCAGTTCACGAGCGTGTTTGCCGCGTACGCGGCTGTTCGAGCCAAGGCCGTAGTTGGCCATTTCGTAACCCCACTCGGCTTCGGCGTCTCGCAGCGGCCAGTCTTGTGGCTCGCCGAGATTCAGCGCTTCGGCCATGGCAGTGGTCATGTCGATGAACGAGGCTTCACCGCTTTCGACGAAGTAGAAAGTGCCCGGTACATTTTTGGTCAGCGCCAGCAGGTACAGGGCGACGACGTCTTCGATGTGCACGTTGGACCAGATGTTCTGGCCAGTGCCAACGTGGCGCACCACCCCACTTTTGCGTGCTTGTTTGAGCAGACGCGGCAACTGCACGCTGTCGCGATTGACGCCCAGGCTGTGGCCATAGATTAGGGTGTTGCAGATCACCGCCGAGTTCACCCCGTCCTTCGCGGCGGCGAGGATCAGGTTGTCGATCGCCACACGGGCAGCCTTGTCGACGGTGGGCTCCGGCAGGTTGTCTTCGTAGTAGATGACATCGCTGGACTTGCCGCCCGAGGCATCGCCGACGATGCTCGAACCGCTGGTGTGCAGGAACACTTTGTTCGAACCGCGCAGGGCACCGAGCAACGCTTCGACAGCACCGCGATGGTCGCTGCTGGCGGCGTTGATCACCGCATCGGCGGCGCGGGCCTGTTCAGCCAGCAATGTGCTGTCTTCGAGGGTGCCGATCACCGGGGTGATGCCCAGTGCCTTGAGCTCTTCGGCCTGTTCGGCGCTACGCACCAGGCCGGTGACATTATGTCCGGCCTGAACCAGACCGGTAGCGATCGAGCCGCCGATAAACCCGGCAGCGCCGGTGATGAATACGTTCATGGAGAAACTCCCTGCGTGAATAAGTGATGCAGCGAGTATCGACCGGCCACCCCGATGGAAAAACCCGCCCTCGCCCAAATCAATGTTGCGCAGGGGTCACGAATCAACCCTTGAAATCGGCGCTGGCGTACGCCGCGAGTTTGCTCTGGATGAAGTCGAGGAAGCACTGAATGCGCAGCGCCAGTTGCGAGTTCCGGTAGTACACCGCGTTGATCGGCTGGCGATAGCCGCTGTTGAATTCCGCCAGCAGCACCTTGAGGCGCCCGGCGCGAATGTCGTCGATGGTCATGAAGTGCGAGAGGCAGGCAATGCCCTGCCCTTCCAGCGCCAGATGGCGCACGGTCTCGCCGCTGGAAGCGCTGATCGCCGGGGTGATCGGCCAGCGGTCACCGTGCACGTAACGCAGCGGCCACTGATTGAGGCCTTCGTTGTGGGTGAAGCCAAGCAGGGTGTGTTCGCTCAAGTCGGCGACCTGCTGCGGCGCGCCGTGCTTTTCCAGATAGGCCGGGCTGGCGACGATCAGCAGCGGACTGCAACCGAGCGAACGCGCATGTAACGTCGAGTCGGCAAGGGTGCCGATGCGGATAGCGACGTCGGTGCTTTGTTCCAGCAGGTCAATGATCAGGTCATTGCTGTTGAGTTCGAGCTGGATGTCCGGGTACAGGCCACGGAATTCGTCGATGTACGGCACGATGGCGTGCAGCATGAAAGGCGACGCGGCGTTGATCCGCAGGCGTCCGGACGGGGTTTGCTGGCGTGAGGACAGTCGCTCTTCGAGGGCGTCCATCTGATCGAGAATCAGCTTGGCCTGCTCGAAGAAATACTTGCCCTCCTCGGTCAGGTCCATGCGCCGCGTGGTGCGGTTGATCAGCGTGGTGTCGAGCTTGGCTTCCAGCCGCGACAGTGTGCGGCTGACCGCCGAGGGGGTCTGGCCGACCTGCTCGGCAGCGGCGGAAATCGAACCGCATTCGATCACGCAGACGAAAATCTGCAACTCATCGGATCTGGCTTTCACGGAAACTCTCTAATCGAATGCGTACTCATTGTGGCGAGGGAGCTTGCTCCCGCTGGAGTGCGAAGCGCTCCCCTGCGGTTCAGGTAAAAGCGAGGGCCGCTGCGCAGCCCAGCGGGAGCAAGCTCCCTCGCCACAGGATCAGGCCAAGCCATTCGATAGTAGCCTGAAATCCATCAAGCCTTGAGACCAAACACCTGTTTCAGATGCTGCTCATACCGCGCCACATCATTCTCGATGTTCGGGCGCTTCATCACGTCCACACACAGGAACGTCGGCAACCCGCTCATGCCCAAGAACTCGTTGGCCTTGTGGAACGGGAAATACACCGCATCCACACCTTTGGCTTCAAAGAAATCGCTCGGGTCATCAAACGCCTGCTGCGGCGCGTTCCAGGTCAGCGACAGCATGTACTGCTTGCCCTGAATCAGACCGCCGCTGCCGTACTTCTGCGACGCATCGGAACGGGTCCGACCATCGCTGGCATAGAGGCTGCCGTGGCCTTCGGTGAAGACTTCGTCGAGGTACTTTTTCACCGTCCACGGCGCACCCATCCACCAGCCCGGCATCTGATAAATGATCACATCGGCCCAGAGAAATTTGGCCACTTCTTCAGCCACGTCGTAACCCTCGTCGATGAACGTGGTTTTGACATCCAGACCGCCACGATCCAACACGCTCAGCGCGGTTTCGTGCAGGGTGGCGTTGTAACGACCGTCGGAGTGAGCGAATTTCTTGCCACCATTGAGCAACAACACTTTTTTCATCGGAACGCCTCGCGCAGCCATTGGGCTGGAGAAAGATGGGAAAACGAATGGCGGCAGGTTAACCATCCCTCTCGCGCGGAATAAGCCGCGTCGGCGCAAAATACATTTGATCAAAAAGCACGAATCGAATGCCGATTGTTGCAATAGCATTCCCGGCCATCTGCATTTGAGGAGTTGTTTTGATGAGTGAACGCCACGGTTTCATCCTGCATGCCAAGACCCGCCCGGAAAAAGCCGAGGCCTTCGAAGCGCTGTTTCGCGCCTATGTCGAACCGAGCCGCGCCGAGCCAGGCTGCATCGAGTACCACATGCTGCGCGACAAGGAAGACCCGACGCTGTTCATCTTCTACGAGATCTGGGAAAGCCAGGCGCACCTCGACGTGCATTCGAATCTGCCGCACATGCGCGAGTTTTTCGACAAACGCATGACGTATCTGGAGCGTGATTTCGATATCCGTCGGATCGACATGCTCAGCGCCTCGTCGGCTAGCCGCTGATCAGCAAATGGGCGCCGAGTGCGCCCAGTCCGATAAAGAACACCCGCTTGAACAGCACAGCGCTGATGCGCTGACGCAGCCATTGGCCGAACCCCATGCCCAGCATCGCCGGGATCAGCACCAGCAGCGACGCACTCAATTCGCCACTGCCCAGTGCGCCGCGCCAGAACAGGCCGCCGGCCAGCGCCAGAGTCGACACGGTGAACGACAGGCCCAGCGCCTGCACCAGCTCATCGCGACTCAAACCCAGCGCCTGCAGGTACGGCACCGCCGGAATCACGAACACACCGGTGGCCGAAGTGATAACCCCGGTGATCAGCCCGCACAGCGGACCCAGCCACGGTTCATGCCGAGGATTGACCTGCAGCGTTGGCAGCAACAACCCGCTCAACGCATACAGCAGCAACGCCGCCCCCAGCCCACGCACCACCCAATGCCCGCCTGCCATGCCTATCGACAACGTGCCGACGGCGGTGCCGAGGAAGATCATCAACAACAGCGGCCACAGGCGTTTGAGCAGCCCTTTCAAATGCCCGCCGAACGCCAGTTGCCAGACATTGGTCAGCGTCGCCGGAATGATCAGTAACGCGGCTGCCTGTGACGGCGCCATAGCCAGACCGAGCAGGCCCATGGCGACGGTGGGCAGACCGAGGCCGATCACGCCTTTGACCAGCCCGGCCATGATGAAAGTGGCGATGACCAGCAGGGACAGAGCCAAGCCGAGGTTTTGATAGAAGTCTGCAAATGCGTTCATGGCGCTACTGTGCGCTTTGGCGGGTGCGTTGAAAATCTGCCATATACTGAGGCTGCCTCTGCCGGTACAAGAGGCTGTTAATTGCGTTGCGGCTGATGGCCCCTTCGCGAGCAAGCCCGCTCCCACAGTTTTGGATTCACCACTGATCCACTGTGGGAGCGGGCTTGCTCGCGAAGAGGCCCGCCCAGACACCACAAAAACCACAGGCGGCCCCATGCACTTCGACCTCACCGACCTGCGCCTCTACCTGCACATCCTCGACGCCGGCAACATCACCGCCGGTGCCGCCCGCAGTCATCTTTCGCTCGCCGCCGCCAGCGCGCGCATCCGTGCCATGGAAGCCTCGCTGGGCACCGAGTTCCTGCAGCGCGGTCGTCGTGGGGTGAGCCCGACACCCGCTGGCAAGGCACTGGCCCACCACGCGCGCATCCTCCTGCAACAGGCCGAACGCATGCAGCAGGATCTGGCCGACTACGCGCAGGGCGTCAAAGGACAGGTGCGACTGTTGTGCAACACCACGGCGATCACCGAATACCTGCCGGAAGTGCTCGCGGACTTTTTGCGCGAGCATCCCAACCTCGACATCGATCTGCAGGAACTGCCCAGCGCCCGCATCATCCACGCCTTGCGCCAGGGCGCAGCCGATATCGGCATCGTCTCCGATGCAGTGGACACCACCGATCTGCAGACCCAGCCGTTTCGCGACGACCCGTTGCGACTGATCGCGCCGCACGGACATCCACTGGCCGACGCCGCCGAGGTCAGTTTCAGCGCCGCTTTGCACTACGATTTCGTCGGTCTGAGCACCGACAGCGCGCTGGCGATCTACCTCGAAGAACAGGCGCTGCACAGCGGCTCGCGCATGCAGGTGCGGATCCGCGCCGACGGTTTCGAAGGGGTGCTGCGCATGGTCGCCCGAGGCGCCGGCCTCGCCATCGTGCCGCTGGCGGCCATTGAACGCGCGACGCCGCGCTCATTCAACAGCATCGCCCTCAATGAGCCATGGGCCCGCCGCACGCTGATGCTCTGCGCCCGGGACTTCAGCGCCCTGCCAGGTTATGCCAAAGCCTTGCTGCAAGCCTTGACTCTCCCCTGAGGGGCAGACTTCATCCTTGGCGTTCAACGGCAAGGAGCATGACCATGGGCAAACGCATTCTGCTGATTCTCGGCCATCCCGGCGCGACGAGTTTCTGCGCCGCACTCGCCGAGCGCTACGCACAATCAGCGCTCGATGCCGGACACCAGGTGCGTCAGCTACGCCTGGGAGAGATGGCTTTCGACCCGGTGTTGCGCCAGGGGTATCAACAGGTTCAAGCGCTGGAAGAAGACTTGAGCCGCGCGCAATCCGACATCCTTTGGGCCGAACATCTGACGCTGGTCTACCCGATCTGGTGGGGTGGCATTCCAGCGCTGCTCAAAGGTTTTTTTGATCGGGTGTTGCTGCCGGGATTCGCCTTCAAATACCGAAAAGGCAAACCCTTTCCCGATCAATTGCTCAAGGGGCGCACCGCGCATTTGCTGGTGACGATGGACACGCCACTCTGGTATTACCGCTGGATCTACCGGATGCCGGGACTGCATCAGGTGCGCAAGACCACCCTGCAGTTCTGTGGTATCAACCCCCTGCGCACGCTGACCTTCGGCCCGCTGCTTGAGTCCAGCGACCGGCAGCGCCAGCGCTGGCTGCAACAGGCGCACGCTATCGCCCGCCGCTAAGTCTGCCGATAATGCGCCGCACGGTTTCACATTGAAAAAGGACTTTTATGTACATCGGCCAAGCCGCGCAACGTGCCGGCACCACCATCAAAAGCATTCGCCACTACGAGTCGATCGGTCTGCTGCCCGCGCCCCGGCGCCAAGGTAAATATCGCCTCTACGACCAACAAAGCATCGAACTGCTGATCTTCATCAAATGCGCAAAAGAGATGGGCTTCAGGCTCCGGGAATTGCAGACGATTTTTGCCGCGCATCATGGCGAGGCCATGCCATGGGATCTGGCCCAACAGGCTATCGAGGCAAAAAAACGCGAGATCAACAGCAGCATCGCTGAGCTGACGCGGCAATACGCGCAACTGGAAGGTTTCGAAATCGACCTTGAACGGGCGCGGGTCGAATGCCCGCTGGAAAACCTTTGACGGTTTGCGCGTTTCTGAGCAGCTCGATGTCGAGCACAGACAACTGAGCGGCAACCGGGCGCTATAGGGTGCGAGTTGGTTTCTTTGCCATCCGCCCACTGCCCGGAGTTCTCATGACCGCGACCGCCCCCATCACCGTTTTGCGCGACACCCACCCGCTGCCGGTACTCGATGCCTGCAAATGGGAAAAACTCGAAGGTGACCCGCACACCGTCAACCTCAACGCTTACACCAGCGAAGACGGCAGCAAGATCATGGGCACCTGGATCTGCACCCCGGGCAAGTGGCGGGTCGATTATGTGAAGTGGGAGTACTGCCATTTTCAGGAAGGCTACTGCATCATCACCCCGGACGGCATGGCGCCAATCCACCTGCGAGCCGGCGACATCTTCGTGGTTGAACCGGGGATGAAAGGCACTTGGGAAGTGGTCGAGACCGTACGCAAATATTTCGTCTTCGCCTGACAAGCAAAAGATCGCAGCCTCCGGCAGCTCCTACAGGGTGTACATTTCCCCCATGTAGGAGCTGCCGAAGGCTGCGATCTTTTTTGCCTTCTATAAAAACCTGTGGCGAGGGAGCTTGCTCCCGCTCGGCTGCGCAGCAGTCGTAACTTCGGTTAATGCGGTTTTTCTGAAGAACCGCATTAACCGGGTTTGGGTCTGCTGCGCAGACCAGCGGGAGCAAGCTCCCTCGCCACAGAAGCACTCTTGCCACCAGAGCATCGGCGATCCGAATTTACTGCGGCTTGCGATAGCTGTTGATAATCGCCGAGAAGTCCTTGCCGCCCTCCCCGCGCTGGCTCATCGCCTGATACAACTGCTGCGCCACCGCGCCGAGCACCACCGGTTGATGCGCCTGACGCGCCGCTTCGGTGGCCAGCCCCAGATCCTTGAGCATCAGTTCGGCACCAAACCCACCGGTGTAACCGCGCGAGGCCGGCGCCGTTTCGACGATGCCCGGCCACGGGTTGTACATTTCCGAACTCCAGCAACGCCCGGTCGAGCTGTTGATGATTCCGGCCAGCACCGAGGTGTCGATCCCCAGTGCATCGCCCAGCGCCATGGCTTCGCTGACGCCGACCATCGAGATCGCCAGCAGCAGGTTGTTGCAGATCTTGGCGATCTGTCCGGTGCCGACTTCACCGCAATGCACGATGTTGCGGCCCATCTGCGCCAGCACCGGTTGCAGGGTGGCGAACAGTTCCGGGGTGGCGCCGACCATGAAGGTCAGCGTGCCAGCGGTCGCGCCGCCAGTGCCGCCGGAGACCGGGGCATCAGCCATGGCCACGCCTTGTTTGGCGGCAGCGGCGGCCACATCACGAGCAGTCTGCGGATCGATGGTGCTGCAATCCACCGCCGGCACGCCTTTGCCGATACCGGCCAGCACACCGTCCTCACCGAGCCAGACGCTGCGCACATGCACCGCCGCCGGGAGCATGGTGATCACCAGTTCAGCGTCTTCAGCTGCTTCGCGGGCCGAGGCGCGGATAGTGCCGCCCAGTTGCTCCAGTTCCGCCAGCACAGTCTTGTTCAGGTCCACCAGGTTCAGCGAGTGGCCGGCCTTGATCAGGTTGCGCGCCATCGGCGCGCCCATGTTGCCCAGACCGATAAATGCGATTTTCATGGCGATTCCTCAGCGCAGGTTGATGGTGGTGTTCACGCCGTCGTTGACGCTGTCGTCATCGAACCAGCGCGCCGTAACCGTTTTGGTCTGGGTGTAGAACTGCACCACTTGCTTGCCGTACGGACCGAGGTCGCCGAGTTTCGAACCACGGGAACCGGTGAAGCTGAAGAACGGCACCGGCACTGGAATCGGGATGTTGATGCCGACCTGGCCGACGTCGATTTCCGTCTGGAATTTGCGCGCCGCTGCACCGCTCTGGGTGAACAGGCCCGTGCCGTTGCCGAACGGGTTGGCGTTGACCAGTGCGATGGCCTGATCGAGGGTGTCGACTTCCAGCACCACCAGCACCGGGCCGAAGATTTCCTGGGTATAGATCTGCATGTCGGTGGTCACGCCCGAGAACAGGGTCGGGCCGACGAAGTTGCCTTGCTCGTAGCCCGGCACCTTGATGTCGCGACCATCGAGTTCAAGCTTTGCGCCTTCCTTGATGCCGCTTTCGATCAGATCGAGAATCCGCGCCTTGGCTTTCTTCGAGATCACCGGACCAACATCGGTACCCGCCTCGCTGCCAGCGTTGACCTTGAGTTTCTGCGCCAGCGCTTTCAGATCCGGCAGCCACTGTTTCGCCGCACCGACCAGCACCACCACCGAGGTGGCCATGCAGCGTTGCCCTGCCGCACCGAAACCGGCGCCGACCAAGGCATTCAGCGCTTGCTCGCGATTGGCGTCCGGCAGCACGACGGCATGGTTCTTCGCACCCATCATCGATTGCACGCGTTTGCCGTGCTTTCCGGCCAAGTCGTAAACGTGCGTACCGACGGCGGTCGAACCAACGAACGATACGGCTTTGATGTCCTTGTGGGTGCACAGGCCATCGACGACGTCCTTGCCACCGTGCACGACGTTGAGCACGCCCGCCGGAACGCCCGCCTCAATCGCCAGCTCCACCAGCAGCATGGTCGACAGCGGATCCTGTTCCGAAGGCTTCAGGACGAAAGTGTTGCCGCAGGCGATCGCCATCGGGAACATCCACAGCGGAATCATCGCCGGGAAATTGAACGGGGTGATGCCGGCGCACACGCCGATTGGCTGGCGCAGGGTGTAGGTATCGACGCCACCCGCCACGTTTTCGGCGAACTCGCCCATTTGCAGGGTGCCGATGGAACAGGCGTGTTCGACCACTTCCAGGCCACGGAAAATATCGCCCTCGGCGTCGGCAATAGTCTTGCCCTGCTCGGCGCTCAGCACTACGGCGATGCGCTTGGAGTGCTCGCGGATCAGTGCCTGCAGCTTGAGCATGATGCGCATCCGCGCGCCGATCGGGGTCAGTTTCCAGGTCTGGAAGGCGCGGTGTGCGGCACGGATGGCGGCATCGACTTCAGCAGCGGTGGCGAACGGTACTTTGGCCAGCACTTGCTGGGTCGCCGGGTTGACGATGTCGTGCCACTCAGTGGTCTGCGATTCGACCCACTCGCCGTCGATCAGCAACTTGACCTTCTGGACCGTGGTTTCGTTGGGCGTAAGCGATGCGTTCATGCTGGTCTCCGAAACTTGTTTTTATCGTAGGAGCCAAGGCGAAAGGGTTCGCCTTGAGATGAGGCGTGTGTCACGAATTGGTTGTCGGACTGTTTTTGGAGTATAGATGTGCAAACTTCTAATAAGAACGCACATATAAGCCCGTCCATCATGCAAAAAAACATCACTTCCCTGGGGTCGCTGAACTGGGACGACCTGAAGTTTTTCCTCGAAGTCGCCCGTACCCGCAAGGCCAGCACCGCGGCCAAACGGCTCGCCGTCGACTACACCACCGTGTCGCGGCGCATCAGTTCGCTGGAAGCGGCATTGGGTACGTTGCTGTTCGAAAAATCGCGCACCAGCGGTTTTGTCCTGACCACTGAAGGCCAGCGTTTGCTGGGCTATGCCGAGTCGATTGAAAGCACGTTGCACATGGCTTGCGAGCAGGTCTCGGGCTCTGGTGTGGCACTTTCCGGGCATGTACGCATGGGCTGCACCGAAGGTTTCGGCAGTTTTTTCATCACCCCGCAGCTGAGCCACTTCGTCGACGCCTACCCAGCGATCTCGGTGGACATCCTGCCGCTGCCGCACTTCATCAGCCTGTCCAAGCGCGAGGCCGATATCGTCATCGCTTTGGAACGCCCGGAGCACGGCCCGTACGTGTGCTGCAAACTCTGCGACTACCGCTTGCAGCTGTACGCAACCCAGGACTACCTCGACCAGCATCCGCCGATCCGCCGACCGGCCGATTTGGGCAAGCATCAATTCATCAGTTACGTGGATGACCTGGCGTTCAGTTCGGAGCTGCTGTACCTGGCGAACGTGCTGCCCGGCGCCAGCGCAAACCTGCGCAGCACCAGCGTGATCGCGCAGTTCGTCGCGGCGCAGCAAGGGCGTTCACTGGCGATTCTGCCGTGCTTCCTCGCGGCGCAGGATCCGCGCCTGCTGCCGGTGCTGCCCGAGGAAATCGACATCACCCGACAGTTCTGGATGTACTGCCGGGAGGATCTCAGGAAATTGAAGCGGATCACCCTATTGTGGGATTACATCCGTGAGGTGACCGAGCGTAATCAGGGTCTGCTGATGGGGCAGACCCGCGAGATGCGGTTTGCCGATTAATCGGCGCTGACCACAATCGACACCCGGCGATTCTCGGTGCGTCCGGCGGCAGTGTCATTGGACGCCACCGGCTCGCTGCTGCCCAGTCCGCGCAGCTGAATGTTCTCTTCCTTCATACCGACGGTGGTCAGCACTTTGGCCACGCTTTTGGCCCGACGCAGCGACAGTTGCTGGTTGTAGGTTTCCTTGCCCGAGGCATCGGTATGACCGTCGACCCGCACCCGCTCGATACCGACGCCGAGCAGTGCCTTGCCGATGCGTTCGACGATTTCGGTGCTCTGGTTGTTCAGGCTTTCGATATCGCTGCCAAACAGCACTTTGCCGGACAGGCCAAACTCCCAGCCCTCGTCGGTCGCTTCGAAGCCTTGTTGTTTTAGGACGGCGATCTGCGCCGGGGTCAGGCCTTTCTGCGGTGCGGTCTGGCACCCGGTCAGCGCCAGTACGGCGATCATCAGCAAGGCGGAAAACAGTCGAGCGGGAAATGTGAACACGGAATCAGCTCCTGGTTTGCAGATTGACGACCGGGCTCTCCGACCCGGCAGTGAATTGAGCGCCACGCGACAGGCGCTTGGCCTGATACATCGCGGCGTCGGCGGCGTTGAGCAAGGCCCCTGGCGTGGCGCCATGATCGGGGAAAACCGCAATGCCGATACTGAGCGACGTCACCACACTGGTGTCGCCCGGCAGCGCGATGGGCATGTCCATGCTGGCGAGAATCTTGTCAGCAATGCGCTCGGCGTCCTCGATCTTGTGCAGCGGCGCGAGCAGTACGGCGAACTCGTCGCCGCCGAGCCGCGCCACCAGATCCTCTTCACGCAGTTGCGCGCGGATCCGATTGGCGACCGCCACCAGCACCGCGTCGCCAGCGGCGTGACCGAAGTTGTCATTGATGCCTTTGAAGCGATCGCTGTCGAGAAACATCACCGCCACCCGCTCATTGAGCTTGCCGGCGTTGCGCAAGGCGCGAATCAATCGCCCCTCGAAAAACGCCCGGTTGGGCAAACCGGTGAGGCTGTCGTGGCTGGCCTGATGGGCGAGGGTTTCGTTCTCGCTTTGCAGATGGGTCTGCCAGGATTCGAGTTCATCGAGCAGGGCATTGAAGTCGTTGCCGAGGTTGTCGAGCTCGGCGATCTGCGCCGGCGGTACCCGGCGATCCAGTGCTCGCTCGCTGCGGGCAGCGTGGGCCACCGCCGCGAGGCTGCGAAGCGGGCCGGTAATGCTGCGCAGCTGTCGGCGCGCCAGATACAGCGCGACCCAGGCACTGATTGCGGTGCAGAGAATGATCCCCGCCAGACCGCTGAGCAAGAAGCGCATCAGGCTACCGCCGTGACCGACCAGCAGAATACGCCCGATTTCACGGTCCTGATGCACGATCGGCAGGCTGATCGGCTTTTCCAGAATGGTCCGGGCAGCCTGCATTTCCAGTTGGGAAAACAGACCGTTTTCGGGCCGCTGCCAACGCGCCAGCAACTGCCCCTGTGTGTCGAACACCTGGGCATCCGCCACCTCTTCGGTGGACGCGATCAAGGCCAGCGCTTCGGTGGCGGCGTCCTTATCGTTGAACACCACCGCCGCTTCCACGGTGTAGCTGATCGAACGTGCAATCAGATGCAGGTTGTGATCGGCGTACACCCGCAGCGCGAGAACGCCCAGCAGGGTCAGCGACACGCTGGCCATCGTCACGGCCACCAGCGCGACAATCAAATGGCCGCGGCCGATGACCGAGCCCAGTGTCGGGCGGCTCCTGGAACGAAACAGCTTCATGGTGCCGCCGGTTTGCGGCGCGACAACTGCAGTACGCTCGGGTGGATGCGTACACCGCTGCGGGCGACGGAGTCGAGATTGACCTCGAAGGAAACCTGCTGATCGCCGACCCGCAGGCAGAACAGGCTGCCGACCGTGCACTGATCGCCACCTTCGCTGATGCTCAGCACCGGATGGCCGATCAATGAGGTGAACAGCCGACTGCGTTCATCTGCGGTGAGTTTACCGATGTACACCGCATCGCATTCGCTGACGATCGCCGGGTTGTCGGCCAGCAGCCGGCGCACAGCGACCGGACGACCGGTGGCTTGCGTGGTGCCTTTGACCAGGTCATCGGTGTATTCGGTGGGGCCGACGATGCACAGGCGCAATTGCGCGGGTTCCACCGGCCAGCGCGCGTAACTGAGGATGCCCAGCACAACCTGCGTCACCGACTGGGCGCGCTGCTCGGCCATGCCCACCGGCGTCTGTGCCTGCGCCATGGCGGCGCCGGTCAGCAAACAGAGCAGACCGACAAGCAATGCGTGCTTGCAGCGAACCACGCGCTCTGTCGCCCAGACAGCCACCTTCATGCAGGGATTCTCTTGGATCGTACCGAAATGATGCCGCAACGATAGCACAGCGCAGTAACACCAGCGAGACAGCAGCTGCTGACCAGATGGTCAATAATCGGCACCGAACATCAGGTTATTTCATTCCCGAACCTCGCCACCTTCTTCCAGTTCCAGCATCAATCCGCTCAGGCGCTTGACCTTGCGCTGCACCGCCTCTTCAAACACGCCGGCCCGGGTCTCGATCAAAGTGAACCAGTGTTTGGCCCGGGTAATACCGGTATAGATCAATTCCTTGGTCAACACCGGATTCAAGGCGTCCGGCAGGATCAGCGCGGTGTGGGCGAACTCGGAGCCCTGGGATTTGTGCACCGTCATCGCGTACACCGTTTCCACATCGTTGAGCCGGCTCGGCAGTACGAAACGCACACCGCCCTGCCCGTCGTTACGCGGAAAGGCCACGCGCAGCACCGGTTTGCCGGCGTCCGGGCCTTCGCGCTCGGGCAACTTGAGGGCAATGCCAATATCGCCATTCATCAGACCCAGACCGTAATCGTTGCGCGTCATCAGCACCGGCCGGCCTTCGTACCATTGCTGGTCATGCTCGATCAGGCGTGCCTTGACCAGCGTTTCGGTGATCCGCAGATTCAACCCTTCAACGCCCCAAGGCCCCTTGCGCACGGCACACAACAACTGGAAGGTGTCGAACGCCTGCAGCACCTCCCGCGCCCAGTTGATCCAGTCCGGATGCCCCAGTGGTCTGTCCGCTGGCGGGCGTTGTTGGCGCAGGATATTCAGATAGTGGCGATAACCCTTTGGACCTTCCCCATGACCGTCGAGCAGCAGCCGCTCGAACGTGTGATCGTGTTCGCCCTTGAGCGGCAGGGAAAACACGTCATCATAGTGACCGGCCGCCAGCAACTGGCGCGCCTCCTCCGGCAACTGCTGATTGACCCGCCGCGCCAGCTGACCGATGCCGCTGCCTTCACCGAAGCGTCGGGAATGGCGCAGCATCACCAGTTGCTGCGCCAGCGGATGCGAGCCGTCGCGGTCCTCGTGCAAGCCACTGTCCTGCAAGGACTCTCCACTGACCGACTCCAGCCACCGCCGGGTCTGCGGGTTGTACCAGCCTGCCTCGGCATCGCGGCACAGATCGCCGAGCACCGCCCCGGCCTCTACGGAGGCGAGTTGATCCTTGTCACCGAGCAACACCAGACGCGCATGCGCCGGCAACGCATCGAGCAGGTTAGCCATCATTTCCAGGTCGATCATGGAAGCTTCATCGACCACCAGCACATCCAGCGGCAAGCGGTTGCCGGCATGGTGGCGGAAGTGTCGGGTGCCGGGCCGGCTGCCCAACAAACGATGGACAGTGGTCACGTCGCAGGGGATCTTCTCGCGCACGTCTTCGGTGACTTGCAGCGACTGCACTTGCTGGCTGATGGACTCGGTCAACCGCGCAGCAGCCTTGCCGGTGGGCGCCGCCAGACGAATGCGCAACGGCTGACCGGCTTCCACCGCCGGCGCCTGAAGCAGCGCGAGCAGACGCACCACCGTGGTGGTTTTGCCAGTTCCCGGGCCGCCTGTGATGATGCTGAAAGCTCCCCGAGTGGCAAGCGCGCAGGCGAGTTTCTGCCAGTCGATCACTGCTCCGGGCCTGGCGGGGCCGAACAATTCATCGAGACGCTGGGGCAAGTCATCCGGCGGCGTTTCGCCTTGGGCCAGACGTGTGCGTAACGCCGCATCGATACGCCGCTCATAGGCCCAGTAGCGCCGCAGGTACAGACGCTTGCCGGACAGCACCAACGGTCGCTGATGCGCCGCTTCGCTATTGTCCGCAGCCAGTGCAACCAGAGCGCTGCTCGCCAGCACCTTGCACCAATGGGCGCCATCCAGCGTTTCAAGCAACTGCGACGGCAGGAGCAAGACATCACTTTGCTCATCGCCTTCAGGAGGTAAAGACAGGGCGAAATCCGGGGCCTTGAGGGTTTCGAACAAGTCGAGGCAGACATGTCCGTGACCCAGTTGATGGCTGGTCAGTGCGGCAGCGAGCAACACCAGTGGATCGGACCGGGGTGCGAGTTCGTTCAGAAAACCGATAAAGGCCTTGTCCAGCGAACGAAGCCAGCCTCGCTCGACCCAGCGATCAAGCAAGATCAGCAGATCCGAGGCACTGGTCAGTGGCGCCAGGCTTGACGGGTTGTCGATAGCCGATGACAGATCGGCGAAGGTACGGCTCATAGCAGGACTCCCTGTTCCCATGCGGGTTCGGCCTTGGGTTCCGGCTTGCCCTGGAAAAGGCGATCCAGGCGCTCGATCAGCTCACGTGGCGGCCGCGCAAAATACACGCCGCGACTGTCTGCCCGGGTCCCGCGCAGGAACACATACAACGCACCACCGACATGCCGATCGTAATCGTAGTCAGGCAACCGCGCCTTCAGTTGTCGATGCAACGCCAGCAGATACAACACGTATTGCAAGTCGTAGCGGTTGTCGAGGATCGAGCGCTCCATGGCTTGCTCGGTATAGGCTGCATCGTCGACACCCAGCCAGTTGGATTTGTAGTCGGCCACGTAGTAGCGCCCTTCATGTTCGAAGGTCAGGTCGATGAAGCCTTTGAACATGCCGTTGAGCTGTACTGGCTCGGCGGCCACTCGTGCCACACCGTTGTGGGTGTACTGGCGCACCCACTCATCGAGTTTGAGAACATCGACCTTGTGGCTGGCGAACCAGAACTCCATCTCGACGCGGTACTGTTTGAGTTGCTCGAGAACCACCGGAGGCTGTCCGCCACCTGCTGGTAGCGGCGACTTGAGCAAGTGTTGCAGCCAGTCACTCAGAGTGGTGATCCAGCCTTCCCAGCCGCGCAGGTTGCAGCGTCGGCCAATCACATCCTTGAGCGTTTCAAAAGGAACGGCAAAACCTTCGTCTCCGGCCCACTCGAGCAGACCATGAAGAAAGGTTCCTGGATTCGGACCGCGAGGAAAACGATGAATATCGGCGCCGCCGGCGACGATCTCGCGTGGCGCATCCGGGTCGAGACGCTCATCATCAAACAGCTTTTGCGCTTGTGGACTGTCCGGCGCCTCATCGCTGCCCACGCTCAATACGTCACTGATGCGCAAAGCACTGTAAGAGGCAATCCACCAGTTTTCGCTGGCCTTGCGCTTGGGCACCAATGTAGCGCTGAGGATCGCTTCGTTGCGCTCGGGCCGGTAGATCTCCTGAGTGGCTTGAGGCAACTCCCCCAAGCTGATGGCCGTGCAGTTCTGTTGCAAATCCTGCAGCCAGCGGCTCAGACCGGTTGACTCATCCAGCCTTGCGCCGCCACCCAGGAGATAGCCAAGCGCCGAAAGATGAAGCACCGAACCGTTGTTATTACCGCGTTTGAGGTCCGTGACACCCAGCCAGCAGGCATGTTGCGCGCGAGTCAGGGCGACGTAGAGCAGACGCAGGTCCTCGGCCAGACGCTCGTCATCCGCCAGGGCGATCAATTCGGCGGTCGGCTTCAGTGTCACCTGGGCTTTGCCGGAGGCATCGTGGTAATGCAGCGGCAAGCGACTGCCATCCACCGGTTTTGCCGAGCAGATGAACGGCAGGAACACCAGTGGATACTCAAGCCCTTTTGACTTGTGAATGGTCACGACCTTGACCAGTTGCTCGTCACTCTCCAGACGCAATATCTGCTCTTCGCCGGCCTGACCGGACAACGCCAGAAGCTCGGCCAGATGACGAATCAGCGCTTGCTCGCCATCAAGCTCAGCGGCAGCCTGCTGCATCAGTTCCGACAAGTGCAAAAGGTTGGTCAGTACCCGCTCGCCATCACTGCGCGCGATCAGAGTTTGCGGCAGGTGAAAGTCGTGCAGCAGGCGCCGTAACATCGGCAACACACCTTGTTTGCGCCACAGTTCGCGATAGCCACGAAACTGCATGACCCGGGCTTCCCAGACCAACTCGTCCTGATTCAAACGTTCCAGTTCAGCCAACGGCAGATTGAGGGTGATGCAAGCCAGCGCAGCCTTCAGAGAGCGCTCGACATCCGGCTCCGCGCAGGCCTTGAGCCAGGAGAGCAGGTCATGCGCTTCCTGGGCGGCGAACACCGAGTCCTTGTCCGACAGGTAAACGCTGCGCACGCCACGGGCCGCGAGTTCTGCGCGTACGGCTTGGGCCTCTTTGCCGTCGCGTACCAGAATCGCAATGTCAGAGGGTCGCAAGCCTCTGAAGTCTTCTCCGTCGCGGACAAATCCCGCCGCACCGGTTTGTCCGCCATTGAGCAACGCGGTGATTTCGCTGGCACAGGCCGCCGCCAATTGCTGGCGATAGACCGCGCCTGACAGCGGCTGATCCGTCGACAGGTGCCAGACATTCAGTGCCGCGACATCGTGCCCCGCAATCTGCAGCCGCTCTTTACGCCCCTGAGACTCAACAGGCTGGAACGGCACCGGGTTTTCCCCGGTTTTTTCCCGAAACAAAAACGCGCCGCGTCCCTGCTCGCGGGACTCGGCGCGTTCGAATACGTGATTGACCGCCTTGACCATGCCATGGCTGGAGCGGAAGTTGGTGCCCAGCGTATGCAGGCGGCCGGCAGTGGCCTGACGCGCACGCAGGTAGGTGTAGATATCGGCGCCACGGAACGCGTAGATCGCCTGCTTGGGATCACCGATCAGGAACAGACCGGTATCCGGACTGTTGTCCTCGATGCGGTAGATGCTCTCGAAAATCCGGTATTGCACCGGGTCGGTGTCCTGAAACTCATCGATCAGAGCAACCGGAAACTGCTCGCGGATCACCGCAGCAAGGCGCTCGCCGCTGTCGGATTGCAACGCCGCATCGAGGCGCAACAGCATGTCGTCGAAACCCATTTCCGCACGACGACGCTTCTCTTCCTCAAAACGCGCGCCCACCCATCTCGCCGCATGTTGCAGTACGGCGGCATCGGGGGTGGGAAGCGTGTCGAGGCTCGACTTGAGCCCCGGCATCGCGTCGAGACCCGGATGACTCGGTGCCTGGCCCTTCCAGGCTTCGGCCATTCCGTCAGGGGTCAATCGGGTGAAACCGGTGCCGATGTCCAGTTGCTCCATGGCCTCGTCTTCGGCCCACGCCTTGAGTTTCTCGAACCAGGGCTCGAAGTAGCGCGCCTGCATCTTGCGTCCATCGACGGCTTTGCTCGCAACGCCTTCGTGACAGATCACCAGCAGCTCATCGGCCCACTGACGCCACGGCATCTTCAGCTCGAGCAACGCGGCACGCCGTTCTTGCAGACACTCATTGATCAATTCTGCAGGGGCCTTGCCGTCATCACTGTCGCGCTCACTGCCAAACAGGCCGCGCACTCGAGGCAACAACGCTGCCGGCCCGCCCCAGTTAGCGCGAACCCAGTTCAGCGCGTCGCCCTGCATCGGGTAACAGAACAGTCGCCAGTAATCGCGCAGTACTTCACCGAGCAGATCGCTGTGATCGGTTTCCAGGGACTGGGTAAACAGGCTGCCGCTGTCGAACGCGTGTTCGCGCAGCATGCGCTGGCACCAACTGTGGATGGTGGAGACGGCCGCTTCATCCATCCATTGCGCGGCGATGTCCAGGCGATTGGCGCAACCGGGCCATTGTGCCGGGTCAAACTGCTCGCGCAGCTCGGCAATCAAGCCATCCGGCGCCGGGGTTTCTTCACGGAAAAACCGCGCAGCCTCGGCCAGCCGCGTACGGATTCTTTCACGCAGCTCCTTGGTGGCGGCATCGGTGAAGGTCACCACAAGAATCTGCGGGGGCAGCAATTCACGGCCGAAGCCGCTCGATTCGCCGCCGTGGCCAAGGATCAGCCGCAGATAGAGAGCAGAAATGGTAAAGGTCTTGCCGGTACCCGCACTGGCTTCGATGAGTTGACTGCCGTGCAGTGGGAAGGCCAGAGCCAGCGGTGTTTTGGTACTCATGCGCGTGCCCCTTCGCTGGCCAACGAGCGCCATGGCGCTTCAAACAGGGGGCGATACAACGCGTCGCACCAACCGGAGAATGTTTCGTCGGCACTCAATGCGTCAAAGTCAGCGAATTGGCGTGACAGCGCAGGGCTTTCACGGCGCTCACCTTCACTGGTCTGGCCGTCGCCTTCGTAGGCTTTTCTGGCAGCCGCCTCAGCCTTGAGCGGATCAGTCTGCGCAAGCCAGGCGAAGGCCGTCTTGACCGCGATCGGCAACGGCTGGCGCATGCCGGCTTGCCAGGCGAGCAGCAGATCACCCAGAAAACGAACCGCTCGGTCCTTCTCCGTCGGCTCAAGCAGCAGCGTATCGTCACTCGCCACCAGTGCCGTGGTCAGGATAAGTCCGCTGGCGCAGGCCACCAGGTGATTGACCCACGGCTTGATCAACCGATGCCATTTTCTACTTTTGATCGAGCCGATGCTGTTGGGAATGGTCGTGACCGACAACACGCCACCGTCAGCGCGTTGATGCAAACCGGCGAGCCAGCCTTCAACACGCACGCCCTGCAACTCAAGACTGACCGGGAGCGCGCTGGTCAATGGTGTCGGCCATAACGCCAAAAGGTGTTGGTAACGTTGCAGCAAGTCAGGTAACGGCTCGATCAACTCTCGTTGCAGGCATTCGCCGAAGCCGGCCATGGGCAGCAATCCGCTGTTTTGCAAACGCCGCGCCTGATCTTCGAGTGCCCGATTGATATTGTCCGGTTGCCGGAGTGCGGCTTCGAGCAGGCTGTCGCTCAATGTGTAGCGTTGCAATGCGTCCAGCACGAACGGTTCTTCGTCAGCCAGGGGCGCCTCGGCGGCCTCGAAGTACACTTTGAGGCGCTGCGTGAAAAAGTGCCGGACCGGGTTACGCAAGAAATCCTGCAGAAGAGCCAGACTCAGCGGCTCCTCCTGAACATGGGGCGCGAGTAGCTCCATCTCATGTTGTGGCGCATGTACCTGGTGCAAGACCTGCCATTCACGGGCATAACTGAATAGTTGATCGCCGTCATGGAAATAGCGCGAACTGAACGGTTGCAGGGGATGCTCCTCAGTCATGGAGGTCAACAGATCCTGATGCTCATCGAGCGACCGCCAGCCACTGGCGAGGTGATCGCGCAACTGGCCGATCAGAACTGAAGCAGGCCGTTCACTGTTGTCGCGAATGCTGCGTCCGACCCAACTGATGTAGAGCTGATCGCGCGCAGACAGGAGCGCCTCGAGCAACAGATAGCGATCGTCTTCACGCCGGGAACGGTCCCCTGGCCGGTAGTCACTGCCCATGAGGTCGAAATCCAGCGGGGGTTGCGCCCGGGGATAATCGCCATCGTTCATCCCCAGCAAACAGACAAGCTTGAACGGGATCGCCCGCATGGGCATCAGCGTGCAAAAGTTTACTGCGCCGGCGAGAAAACGCTGGGACAGACGCCCCTGATCCAGCCCCGCGAGCCAGGCTTCGCGAACCACCGTCAGCGGCAATTCATCGACCAACCCAACGGATTCACAGGTCTGCAGCCAGGTTTCGCGCAACTCCTCAAGTTGCGTGAGCAGATAATCGTCGTGCTCGTTACTGGCCTTGAAAAACAGCTGCATCAGGATTTGCAGGCGCTGGCCCCACACCTTGGGCTGAGCGACTTGAGTGAGTTCGTGATGGGCCAGTTCCAATGCATCGAGCAGGGCAACCAACGGACCGATCAACGCAGCATCCAGACCACCGATTTCATCGTAGGGTTCGATACCGGCACAGGCGCTGGAGCTGCCAACTGCGTACCCCAACAACATCCGCCGCAAACCGAAATGCCAGCTGTTCTGTTCAAGCTCATCCGGCAAGCCCAGGCCGGCACGTTGCCCGGCGTTCATTCCCCAGCGCACGCCTGCTCCTTCGATCCAGCGATGCAGAGTAGGCAAATCACGCTCTTGTACGCCAAATCGGGCGCGCAACGCAGGGACGTCGAGCAGATCGAGGATCTCGCTCACCGGGAAACGACTATCGGGCAGCTTCAACAGGTGCTCGACAGCAATCAGCAACGGATCGCGGCCCCGCTGGCCCTGGTCGGCCAAGGTAAATGGAATGAAGCGTGGATCATGTCGATCCAGTTGTCCGAACACCGCCCGGATATGCGGCGCATAGCTGTCGATGTCCGGCACCATCACAATTACATCTCGTGGGCGCAGATCTGGATTGGCGCTGAAGCGTGCGAGTAACTGGTCGTGAAGGATTTCCACTTCGCGCTGGGCACTGTGGGCTATGTGGAAGCGGATCGACCCATCCTGCGTCAAGTCAACGGCAGGCCAGCGCTCACGCGTTTCATTGAGTGGCCGCAACTCGAGGATGTCGTCCTGAAGTTGGTTGAGCATGTTATGTGGCTGATTTTCGCTGAACAGATCAATGCGCCCATCACGAAACGTCGCGCGATAGCTGTTGGGGTCATCGTAACTGTCGAGCAGGTTGATATAGTCGCGGCCTTGCTTGCCCCAGGCGGCGAGCAGCGGATGAGCATGTTGGTGCAACGTTTCAGGATCGAGTACGACCGGCATGCCGTTCTTGCGGCTCTGACGCTTGTATTGATGACGCAGCAGATCCTTGTCGGCGACGATATCGGCCCAGTGGTGTCGGCAAGGGTTGTGTACACACAACAGCACCTGACTGAAACGTGCGAGTCCGGCCAACGCTTCAAGCACCTGGGCGGGCAACGAGGATATACCGAACACGATCACCCGCGAGGGTAGTCCTGCTGGTGCATGTTCGAGGGAATTTATGCACTCGATAAATCGTTGATGAACACCGGCGCGGCTCTGGGCCATGCCTTGCTCACCGACATCTTCCAAAAGAGCACGCCACAATTCAGCCTGCCAGCAACTGACTGGAGCCAGTGGCTTTATCTCGCCTCGAACATTACGTAACTGATGCCGGCCCTCGGCCCAATCTTCGAGCCAGTCGGCCCGATACACCTGATATTGGTCAAACAGGTCTGCCAGGCGCTCGGACAACTGGTAGCGCTTGCGCAAGTCGGTGTCATGGGTGAGGAAGCGTTGTAGCGGTTCGAAATGGGGGCGATCAATCACTTGCGGCAACAGGCGCATCAGCCGCCAGGTCAGGGGAGCTTTGTCGAGCAGGGATGTTGCGGGGATTTCATCTCGGCCCAACACCATACGGTAGAGCTGCCACATGAAACTGCCTGGAAGCTGCACATCGATGGCAGCGGCTATTCCGCAACCACCGAGATCGTCCTCTTCAGGATCTTCTGCCAATGCCAGCTTGAGCCATTGGGCGATACCGTTGCTTTGGACCAGAGCGATTTCATTCTCCAAGGGAGCCAATGGGTAGCGCCGCATGATGCTGACCACCAGGCTGCGCAGCTCGTCCAGGCTATTGCTCTGGACCACCATGAATGCAGCGTTGAGGGACGAGGCGTCCGGCATAAAAGCTTCCTTGGAAAAGTACAAAAGCCAAGGCAGAACCTTAGCACTGTCGGCAGGCTGTGACAGCCGGAAGGGCCTACCGCATGCTGTAGGAACTTTCCTGCAGGCAAAACAAAACCCCAACTGCTTTCGCAATTGGGGTTTCGGAATTTAATCTTGACGATGACCTACTCTCACAT
>NZ_JAJSLU010000040.1:0-1223 GCF_023063025.1 Pseudomonas sp. YL2
TGTAGTGGTTCAGTTTTTTTAAACCACTCCGTAGGAGTATTAGGCCGCCTGCTGCTCAAACAGCGCAGGCGGCAATTGGTTCGAGGCAGAGTGGCAACGACGATGGTTGTAGTGATGAACAAAATCCATCACATCCTTCTCCGCTTCGAAATGGTTTTGGTAGCCATTTTCCGGCATCCAATCGTGTTTCAACGTCCTGAAATAGCGCTCAACCACTGCGTTGTCCCAGCAATTCCCTCGACGACTCATGCTCTGAACGATCCGGTTTTCTGCCAAGCAGCCAACAAATCGATCAGCGGTGTACTGGCAGCCTTGGTCTGAGTGAAATAGCAACGCGGGCATCGGACGGCGTAGTGACACTGCTAACCTTAGCGCCCTTGAAGACAGTTCAGCATCGGCAGTTCGGGAACAGGCCCAACCCACAATTCTGCGTGAAAACAGATCCATCACCACCGCCAGATAAAGCCAGCTATTTCCGACTCGGATGTAGGTAATGTCACCGGCCCAAAGTGTGTCTGCCTGGGTCGGATTAAAACGCCGATCAAGTATGTTCGGTGCAACAATCGCTGGTTTCGTAGCGCGTCGATAGTGGGCATAACACGGTCTGCGTCGGTGTAGACCAAAGGTGTTGATCAGCGTGCGCATTCGACAGCGCCCAATAAAAATCCCCTCTTTTCTTAGCTCTCTGGAAAACCCACGAGTACCTAACGCCTCACGATGTTCTTTATGCATCGCACGAAGTTTACGCCTCAGCAAGCGCAGTTCAGGCTTCAGGCGCTTGGGTTTACGCTTGGTGTAATAGCTGCTTCGGGCAACGCCAAGCACTGAGCACATGCGCCGAATCGACATCGCACCTCGAACGCCATCAATCACTTGGTTCGACCGAACAGAACCTTTAGATGAGAGGGCAATTGCTTTTTTAGTACTTGGTTCTCGGCTTCAAGCAGTGCCAGCTTTGCCTGGAGCGATTCGATCAGTTCCTGATCCTGCAATCGCGGTGGCTGCGACATGCCTTCCTGCTCTCGACGCCAGCGCGAAACCCAGCGACGCAGGGCCGTAGGGCCCACACCAGTAGCTTCACAGGCTTTAGGGATGGAGTAATTCATCTCCACGACCAAGCGAATGGCTTCTGCTTTTTCCTCTGACGTGACAACCCGATATCCCATGATGCTTCCTTAAATCGCCGCTCCTACATCATGGTCTAAAAAAATTCGACCACAACA
>NZ_JAJSLU010000041.1:0-1192 GCF_023063025.1 Pseudomonas sp. YL2
TGTGGGAGATTCTATGTTGCTCAGCAACCCTAGAATCTCAAACTGATCGGTATTCGCCCTGATTCTTCATCAGGGTGAATGCCACTCGGCAGAGCTTGCGAGCAAGAGCTACCAATGCCTGTGTTTTCGAGAAGCCTCTGGCCAGGTAAGACTCGTAAAAAGGCTTCCACTTGGTTGAGCGACACGCCGCCATTGCGGCGTTGTAGGCTAATCGACGGATCTCCGGATCTCCTTTTTTGCTCAGGAACCTCGGGCCGTTCTTTTTCCCCGAATCGTCCACCGTCAGATCCATACCCAAAAACGCGATGAACGCGTCGCTGTTGGCAAAGTCACCGCGCATATAGGTCGTTGCCAACCCAGTCGCAGTCAGCTCTCCCACGCCCTCGATTGCTTTGCAGCGGTCAATATTGTCATCAATACCGGCCTCTTTGCTGACTTTGCGCAGCAGTTTTTGAATGACCTTGTCGGATCGCTCGAATGCCTTTTGCTGAGCCGTACGTTCTTTCTTCAGCAAGGGTTCATCGGCCCAGCTCAACATCAGACCCGTATGGTTCTGAATCAGCGTCGCGCGTCTGTGCAGCAAGCTTTTCAGTACGGTGTAGGCTTTAGGAGGCGGGTTCCAAAGCCGCAGTTTGCTTTGTTCATTCGTCAGATAGCGTGCGAGCACGCGTGCATCGCAGGGATCATTTTTGGCTCGCTGACCGACACCGCGACGATAGTGGCTGACTCGATAAGCATCCACCACATAGACCTGATGTCCCATCGCATGAGCCAGATCAACAGTCTCCAAATGGTAGATATTGGTGGCTTCGACAGCGATAGCGCTTTGCGCGGGCAGAGTTTTGAGCCAACGTTTGAGGGCGGCACGATCATTCTTGACCGCTTCAATGGTTTCCAAGTCGGCGCGATAGACAACGATTTCGGCCTTGGCGATATCGATACCAACAACCGTCTGCGAAGTAAGGATTGTCATGACGAATCCTCGGAGCTAGGGTTTAAGAGCTTGTTGGGGTCTACCGTTGCGCTGGCTTGTCTCTGTCGTCGGTTTACCGATGAATTCCTTATTGGCGCTTTGGGTAGAAGGGGCGGGACGAGAAGTCTCCCACGGTCTGTACTGGTCAGAGTCAGAATCGAGTCTGTAGTCCCGCCCACCCCTTCAAGTCTAAACATACAAGCGAGCCTGCTCGCGAAG
>NZ_JAJSLU010000042.1:0-1154 GCF_023063025.1 Pseudomonas sp. YL2
CCACCGTTCGTCACCGCCACTCTGTGCCGTCTCGCAGCATGGCATTCAGTCTGATCAGCAGTATTCGCATACAGGCGATGAGCGCGACTTTCGCGCTCTTGCCCCGTTCTCTTAAGGATTCATAACGGGCCTTGAAGTCGGCTTGATGGCGGATAACGACCCAGCACGACATGTAAAGCGCACGTCTGACGCGCGCTCTCCCTCCGTAAATCTGACGTTTCCCGCTGTGATTTCCACTGTCGTCGTTGTAGGGGGCGATTCCCGCCAGTGCGGCGATCTCCCTGCGATCCAGCTCGCCGAGTTCGGGTAGATAAACCAGCAAGCTGGCGGTCGCCACAGTGCCGATGCCTTTGACAGAGATAAGCCGATCGGCTTTTTCCGCATCCAGCTCACGCATGCTTTGATCGATGGCTTTGCCGAGCTGCTTGATCTGGGTTTGCAGGTAGCGAATATGGTCCCTGATCGCCTCTACAACCGCAGGCAACTGGGCCTGCTGCAGCCGGCGCTTGTTGTCGTCGCGCTGCTGGACGAAGTGCTCGCGTAATTGAATCAACTCGCGCAGGGCTTCACGCTCAGGCGAGATGGGCTTTTCGCGAGACGCATGCAGCGCTTCGGCAAAATCGGCGAGAACCGCCGCGTCGATGGGATCGGTTTTGGCGTTCTTGCCCATTGCTACGGCAAAGGCTCTGGCCCGGCGAGGATTGATCCTCAACACGCTGAAACTTGCCTGCTGCAATGCCGCCATGACCTTGCGTTCATAGCCGCCTGTGGCTTCCAGCAACACGCGGCCAACCGTGTACTGACCTAAACGCGCGACCAGCACATCAAAGCCTTCAACGGTATTGGGAACTTCAAAGCCGTCTTTCTGTGGTTGAACCCAGACGACGAGATTGGATTTGGAGATATCGATGCCGACCCAGGAAATCATGGCAAAACCCTCTTACACTCAGAAGTGAGAGTGCTCTGGCTTTGCCCACGCTTGTGATTCGAGTGGCACTCGTCCAACTGTTCGGGCTTATGGGCCAGAGTAGAAAGGTGGATGGCAGCTTTGCTCCCACTCGTGCTTCAAGCACCGCGGACTCACAGCTTGCCATCCACCCCTCTCACCCCAGAGTTTATTCCCTTACTCAGACACAAGCGGGCTTGCTCGCGAA
>NZ_JAJSLU010000043.1:0-943 GCF_023063025.1 Pseudomonas sp. YL2
GAAACCGGCTTCGACGGCCGGCGCACCGCCTACGCCTACGACCGCAACGGGCACCTGCTGGAGAAGACCGAGTTCGGTGATGACGGCTCGACGCTGGTCACCACCTATGCGCGTGATGCGGCCGGGCGTCTGCTGCTGAAAACCCTGCCCGACGGGGTTGAGGTGGCTTACACCTATGACCGCCTGGGCCGTTTGACCGGGGTCGATGACGGCCAGCAACATCCGCTGGCCTTTGAATACGACCGGCAGGACCGGCTGATCACCGAGCATCAGGGCTGGGGCACCTTGCGGTATGCCTACGACGCCTGCGGCCAGCTCAAGCGCCAGCGTCTGCCGGACAACAGCAAGCTCGACTATCACTACGCCAAGGGCGGTGCGCTGACCGCCATCGACCTCAATGGCACGCGGCTGACCCGCCACGTTTACCAGTCCGGTCGCGAGCAACAACGCCAACAAGGCCTGCTGCTCAGCGATTATGCCTACGACGATCAGGGCCGTTTACTCGCCCACGCTGTAGGCCATCAGCACGACTCGCTGTACCGCCGCGATTATGCCTACAGCGCCAACGGCAACCTCGAGCACATTGCCGACAGCCGCCACGGCCAGCGCACCTATGGCTATGACGCCCTCGACCGCTTGATCCGCGTCCGTCACTCGCGTGACGAACTGCCGGAATCCTTCGCCCATGACCCGGCCGGCAATCTGCTGATGCAGGATCGTCCCGGCCCGACCCGGATCAAGGGTAATCGCCTGCTGATGCAAGGCGACCGCCATTACGACTACGACGCCTTCGGCAACCTGATCCGCGAGCGTCGTGGCCGCGACCAGCAACTCGTCACCGAATACCGCTACGACTGCCAGCACCGCCTGACCGGCCTGACCCGCGCCGACGGCCAAACCGCGACCTACCAATACGACGCCTTCGGCCGGCGCATCCGCAAAA
>NZ_JAJSLU010000044.1:0-785 GCF_023063025.1 Pseudomonas sp. YL2
TTCGCGGGCAAGCCACGCTCCCACAGTGTTTTGTGGTGAGGCACATATCCCGATCCATACCGAGATCCCCTGTGGGAGCGGGCTTGCTCGCGAAGGCGTCGGCACATTCAACATCTGTGCTGCCTGACCCACCGCTTTCGCGGGCAAGCCACGCTCCCACAGTGTTTTGTGGTGAGGCACATATCCCGATCCATACCGAGATCCCCTGTGGGAGCGGGCTTGCTCGCGAAGGCGTCGGCACATTCAACATCTGTGCTGCCTGGCCCACCGCTTTCGCGGGCAAGCCACGCTCCCACAGTGTTTTGTGGTGAGGCACATATCCCGATCCATGCCGAGATCCCCTGTGGGAGAGGGCTTGCTCGCGAAGGCGCCGGCACACTCAACATCTGTGCTGCCTGACCCACCGCTTTCGCGGGCAAGCCACGCTCCCACAGTGTTTTGTGCTGAGGCACATATCCCGATCCATACCGAGAACCCGTGTGGGAGCGGGCTTGCTCGCGAAGGCGTCGGCACATTCAACATCTGTGCTGCCTGACCCACCGCTTTCGCGGGCAAGCCACGCTCCCACAGTGTTTTGTGGTGAGGCACATATCCCGATCCATACCGAGATCCCCTGTGGGAGCGGGCTTGCTCGCGAAGGCGTCGGCACATTCAACATCTGTGCTGCCTGACCCACCGCTTTCGCGGGCAAGCCACGCTCCCACAGTGTTTTGTGGTGAGGCACATATCCCGATCCATACCGAGATCCCCTGTGGGAGCGGGCTTGCTCGCGAAGGCGTCGGCAC
>NZ_JAJSLU010000045.1:0-541 GCF_023063025.1 Pseudomonas sp. YL2
TTCTATTCATTCCGCGTATTGACCCATAAAGGCAGTCGAGCCAGCAAAAAACTTAATGACTTAGGTTTAAGTAATAAAAAAACGGCATATGAACTTTTTGTTGATTATTTTACTCTTTATAAAAACACCCCCATCGAGTTCGGCGTTTCAAAAACTAAAATATCTCTGGAACAACATACTAAACTTCACTTTGATAACACAAAAAAAATCATATATGGTTATATAAAAGTTGGAAAATATGGAGAAAGCAGTGAAATAAAAGATGTAAAACTCAAAAAAGTCCATTACAGAACAACTGCTTATGATGTAACACTCAAAGAGCGTTATATTTTAATATATCTACCAGATAATCTTGAAGAAGGAATTATTGCATTCCATTCATGCGATAATATTTCTGCTCGAGGTGTTCTTTCTGATTCTATCACTGAATATCTAAAAAAACAATTTCAACTAGAAGCAAGAATCAATCCATTACATCATAAGAAAATCCCTCAATACATTCTCAATTCTGAATTGAAACAAATTAAAGCTCAAGGATATA
>NZ_JAJSLU010000005.1:0-3804 GCF_023063025.1 Pseudomonas sp. YL2
CAGCTTGCCATCCACCCCTCTCACCCCAGAGTTTATTCCCTTACTCAGACACAAGCGGGCTTGCTCGCGAAGGCGTCCTTTCAGGCAACATTATTGTTGACTGGCAGACCGCTTTCGCGAGCAAGCCCGCTCCCACAGTTTGGATCAACGCCGTTTGCTGCCACCGAGCAACGACCCCATCAAGCCGCGCACCAGTTGTTTACCCAGATTGTTGGCCGCCTGACGCATGGCTGACTTCAACGCCTGCCCCGCCGCCGTGCCCAGAAACTCTCCGGCACGATCAGCCAGGCTCGACTCTTCGGCTGCCGGCTTACCCGCGGGCGCATCCGCCTCCGGCGCCAGATCCTTGCGGCCCATCAGGATTTCATACGCCGACTCACGATCGATCGGTTTGTCATAACGACCCTTGAACGGCGACCCGGCGATCAGCATCGTGCGTTCGGTTTCGCTCAACGGCCCGATCCGCGACTGTGGCGGCGCCACCAGCACCCGCTGGACCATCTCCGGCGTGCCTTTTTCCTGCAGCGTCCCGACCAGTGCTTCACCGATACCCAGCTCAGTCAGCACCGACAAGGTGTCGAACGCCGGATTTGGCCGGAAACCATCGGCCACCGCCCGCAGGGACTTCTGTTCCTTGGCGGTGAACGCTCGCAAGCCGTGCTGAATCCGCAGGCCAAGTTGCGCGAGCACGTCATCCGGCAGGTCGCCCGGCGACTGGGTGACGAAATACACACCCACTCCTTTCGAGCGAATCAGCCGCACCACCTGCTCCAAACGCTCCTGCAACGCCTTGGGCGTATCGCCGAACAACAAATGCGCTTCATCGAAGAACAGCGCCAACAGCGGTTTGTCGGCATCGCCGCGCTCCGGCAATTGTTCGAACAGCTCGGCCAGCAGCCAGAGCAGGAACGTCGCGTAGACCTTCGGTGCCTCATGCACCAGACGGCTGGCATCGAGCAAATGAATCCGCCCACGACCATCGGCGGCCGGTTGCAGAATGTCTTCGAGTTGCAGCGCCGGTTCGCCGAACAACGCTTCAGCGCCCTGCTGCTCCAGGGTCGCCAGCCGGCGCAACAGTGCCTGGCTGGAACCGGTGGTCATCAGCGCGGCGTCTTCGCCGAGCAACTGCGGGTTGTCCTTGAGGTGATTGAGCAGCGCCTTGAGGTCTTTCAGATCCAGCAGCAACAGACCTTCGCGGTCGGCCACTTTAAAGGCTGCGTACAGCGCCGACTGCTGGCTGTCGGTCAGCTCCAGCAGGCTGCCGATGAGCAGCGGGCCCATTTCACTCAAAGTCGTGCGCAACGGATGACCGGATTCACCGTGAATGTCCCACAGCGTCACCGGATAAGCCTGCGGCTTGTGGTCGAGCCAGGGCATCCCGGCGATGCGCTCGGCGACCTTGCCCTGCGGATTGCCGGCGGCACCGAGGCCGCACAGGTCGCCCTTGATGTCGGCGGCGAACACCGCGACCCCGGCGTCACTGAATGCTTCGGCAAGGCGTTGCAAAGTCACGGTCTTGCCGGTCCCGGTCGCACCGGCGATCAGCCCGTGGCGGTTGGCCAGGCGCATGGCCTGAGCAATCGGTTGCCCCGCCAGATCGGCGCCGATAACGAGTTGCGATGTGTCAGGCATTTTGTCACCTATGGTTAATCTTTAATCCGCTGTGGCCGATAGATAAGGGCGAGAACCTGACTGAAAAGTCGGTCGGACATTTCCCTAAGGAGAGTCGGAAATATCAGTTTGTTTCACCCTTGCCCATATTGCGCGTCTTTATAAAAGCACGCCCAGGACATTAAGACCTTAGCGGAACCCCAAGCCATGAACAAAAACCTGCGCTTCAGCCATAAAATTTTGCTTGCCGCCGCCCTCATCGTCATCGCCGCTTTCGCCTCGTTCACGCTGTACAACGACTGGCTGCAACGCAACGCGATCCGCGATGACCTGAACAACTATCTCAACGAGATGGGCGAAGTCACCGCCGACAACATCCAGACCTGGCTCAACGGGCGCATTCTGCTGGTCGAGAACGCCGCCCAGAATATTGCCATCAATCCGGACCCGGCCAACGTCGCCAGCCTGCTGGAACAGAAATCCCTGACCTCGACGTTCATGGCCACTTACCTGGGCGATGCCACCGGTCACTTCACCATCCGTCCGGACGTGAAGATGCCGGACGGCTTCGATCCACGGGTGCGCCCTTGGTATAAAGGGGCAGAGAGCAGCAGCGCCTCGACCCTGACCGAACCGTACATCGACGCCGCCACCGGGCAGTTGATCATCTCGATCGCCACCGCCTCGAAAAAGGCCGGCCAGAGCGTCGGCGTGGTGGGCGGCGACCTGAGCCTGCAAACCCTGGTCGACACCCTCACCGCCCGGGACTTCTCCGGCATGGGCTACGCCTTCCTGGTCAGCGCCGACGGCAAGATCCTCGTGCACCCGGACAAGGCACTGGTGATGAAATCACTGAAAGAAGCCTATCCGCAGGACACCCCGCGCATCAGCAGCGACTTCAGTGAAATCACCGTCGATGGCAAGACCCGCATCGTCAGCTTCGCGCCGATCAAAGGCCTGCCGTCGGTCAACTGGTACATCGGGCTGTCGGTGGACAAGGACAAAGCCTTCTCGATGCTCAGTGAGTTCCGCACCTCGGCGGTGATTGCCACGGTGATTGCGGTGGTGATCATCATCGCGTTGCTGGGCATGCTGATTCGCCTGCTGATCCAGCCGCTGCACGTAATGACCCGCGCCATGGAAGACATCGCCGACGGCGAAGGCGATCTGACCAAGCGCCTGACCATCGTCAATAACGATGAGTTTGGCGTGCTGGGTACCGCATTCAACCGTTTCGTCGAGCGTATTCACGGTTCGATCCGCGAAGTGTCGTCGGCCACAGGGCAAGTCAACGAGGTCGCGCTGCGCGTGGTCGCGGCGTCCAACTCGTCGATGTACAACTCCGACCAGCAAGCCTCGCGCACCAGCAGCGTCGCCGCCGCGATCAATCAACTGGGCGCCGCTGCCCAGGAAATTGCCCGCAACGCCGCGCAAGCCTCGAACCAGGCCAGTGACGCCCGCGGCCTCGCCGAAGACGGCCAGCAAGTGGTGGATCGCAGCATCAAGGCGATGAATCAACTGTCGAGCATGCTCAGCGCCTCCAGCACCAACATCGAGTCGCTGAACAGCAAAACCGTGAACATCGGGCAGATCCTCGAAGTGATCACTAGCATTTCCCAGCAGACCAACCTGCTGGCGCTCAACGCCGCCATCGAAGCGGCCCGTGCCGGTGAAGCCGGACGCGGTTTTGCCGTGGTCGCCGACGAAGTGCGCAACCTGGCGCACCGCACTCAGGAATCGGCGCAGCAGGTGCAGACCATGATCGAGGAGCTGCAGGTCGGCGCCCGTGAATCGGTGAGCACCATGAGCGACAGCCAGCGCCACAGCCAGGACAGCGTGGAAATCGCCAACCTCGCCGGCGAACGCCTCAACAGCGTGACCCAGCGCATCGGCGAGATCGACGGGATGAACCAGTCGGTGGCGACCGCGACCGAGGAGCAGACGGCGGTGGTCGAGTCGATCAACGTCGACATCACCGAGATCAATACGCTGAACCAGGAAGGCGTCGAGAACCTGCAAGCGACCTTGCGCGCCTGTTCGGATCTGGAACAGCAGGCTGCGCGTCTGAAGCAGCTGGTCGGCAGCTTCAGGATTTAAAGCGCAGCCACTGGCCTCTTCGCGGGCAAGGCCCACCCCACCTCGTATCTTTGGCGGTCTCCGAGCCCCGCCGGCGCGGGGGCGCAGGGGGGGAGT
>NZ_JAJSLU010000005.1:3814-26578 GCF_023063025.1 Pseudomonas sp. YL2
GTTTCAACGGCCCGCCCTCGGCCCCCTCCGCCGCCACCCCCGCCCCCAGTGGGAACCTGGGGGAACCCAGCGCCCCGGGGGGAGCGGCCTTGCTCGCGAAGGCGTCCTGTCAAACACCAAACACCTCCCTGACACTCCCACCGCGCAGATCGCCGACATCCCCCCCTGTGCTCCCACATTGGATCTGTGTCGTTCGCAGATCCCGTGGGAGCGGGCTTGCTCGCGAAGGCGTCCTGTCAAACACCAAACACCTCCCTGACACTCCCACCGCGCAATCCCGACCGAACATCTATTCTGGATAAAGGTCAACCAAGGGAGTGCAACGCAGCGGAGGGTTGATCACTGTGCATATCGCCGACATCACCATGTTCTACGCCCCGGCCAGCGGCGGCGTACGCACCTATCTGGATGCCAAGCATCGCCGGTTGGGGGGCAAAACGGGCATTCGTCATAGCCTGCTGATTCCCGGCGCGCATTTCGGTGAAAACGACGGTATCTATACCGTGCCCGCACCCGCCCTGCCCTTCGGCAAAGGCTATCGCTTCCCGCTGCGCCTCGCGCCATGGCGCAATGTCCTGCAGAGTTTGCAGCCAGATCTGATCGAAGTCGGCGACCCGTACCTCACCGCGTGGGCGGCGCTGGATGCACGGCGCCAGCTGGATGTACCGGTGATCGGCTTTTATCACTCGGACCTGCCGCTACTGGTCGGCAATCGCATGGGCCATTGGGTCACGCCGAACGTCGAGGCGTACGTCACCAAGCTCTATGGCAACTTCGATCGAGTGCTGGCGCCCAGCCAGGTGATGGCCGACAAGCTCACCGGTTTGGGGGTGCGCAATGTATTCGTGCAGCCATTGGGCGTGGATCTGCAAACCTTTCACCCTGACGCCCGCGACAACGGCCTGCGCGCCGAACTGGGAATTGCCGAAGACACTCGTCTGCTGATCTTTGCCGGGCGCGGTTCCAAAGAGAAGAACCTGCCAGTGCTGCTCAAATGCATGCAGCGCCTCGGCCCACGCTATCACCTGCTGCTGGTTGGCTCGTCGATGCCGGCCGTGGTTCCGGACAATGTCAGCGTGATCGACGGGTTCTGTCCCGCCGCCACCGTGGCCCGGTTGATGGCCAGCGCCGATGCCCTGCTGCATGCCGGTGACCAGGAAACCTTTGGCCTGGTGATCCTCGAAGCCATGGCCTGCGGGATTCCGGTAGTCGCCGTGGCGGCCGGGGCGTTTGAAGAAATCGTCGCCGAAGACTGCGGCTTGCTTTGTGCGCCGAACAACCCGCAAGCCATGGCCAATGCCGTGCGCGAGCTGTTCAGTCGCGGCTGCGTGAAACTCGGCCAACAGGCGCGGCAACACGTCGAACGGCGTTATTCCTGGGACAGCGTGGTCGACAGCCTGCTCGGCAATTACCACGCGGTGCTCGGTCACTCGCTGCCAAGGGTGGCCAATGGCTAATTCCTTGAATGACCGCGCAGTGCTGCTGGTGCTGCACGACGTGGCACCGTCGACGTGGGCGGATTATCGGCCATTTGTCGAGGCGGTCGACGCAATGGGCGGCGTGCCGATGACCTGGCTGGTCGTTCCGGATTTCCATGGCCACGACGCGCTTGAGGATCATCCCGCGTTTTGCCGAATGCTCGGCGAGCGGCTGGCCCGTGGCGATGAACTGGCCTTGCACGGCTATTACCATGACGACCGCGAGCCAGCGCCAGCCACACCCCGCGACTGGTTCATGCGCCGAATCTACACCCACGAAGGGGAGTTTTATCGCCTGTCCCGCGAAGCCGCCCTGGCGCGACTGCGCGACGGCATCGAACTGTTCCGGCGCAATGACTGGCCGTTGCACGGCTTCGTCGCCCCGGCATGGCTGATGAGCGAGGGCACGCGCCAGGCCCTTCGCGAAACGCCATTGAGCTACACCAGCGACCCGCAACATCTTTATCAATTACCGGATTTCACCGCCATCAACGCCCCGGGTCTGGTGTGGAGTGCGCGCAGCGCCTGGCGCCGGGGTCTGTCAAAACTTGTCAGCGAGCAACGCGAACAGCAGTGGCGCGACGCCGCGGTGATTCGTCTAGGCTTGCACCCGGTAGACATGCGCCACGCTTTCGCGCGTGATTACTGGCTACGAACCCTTGAACGGCTGCTGGCAGAAGGACGCACGCCCATGACCAAAATCGACTGGCTCACCGAGCAACGCGAGCGAATGGAGCGCGCTGCATGAGTCGCGGCATTGTGTTGTTGATCGGCCTGCTCGCTGCTGTACTGATCCCGGTGTTGCTCGGCGGCGGCGAGATCGGTGCGCGCCTGCAAAATTTCCCCCTGCAATGGCTGCTGATCATGTTCGGCATGATTCTGCTCTGCTGGGGCATCAACACCCTGCGTCTGCGCCTGCTGCTGGGTGATCAGCGCGATCAGGTAACGCCGCTGAAAAGTCTCGGCGTGGTCATGGCCGCCGAGTTCGCCTACTGCGCCACTCCCGGCGGCAGTGGCGGACCGCTGACGATCATGGCGTTGCTGGCGCGCTGCGGCGTACGCCCGGCCCGTGGCAGCGCAGTGTTTGCCATGGATCAGTTGAGCGATCTATTGTTCTTTCTCTGCGCCCTGAGCGGCATCCTGATTTACGCGTTGTTTCAGCATCTCAGTGACCGCCTGGAGTGGTTGCTGATGGTCAGCGCCGTGTCGCTGTTCGGTGGGCTGTTCAGTTGCGTGCTGCTGGCGCGCTACCACCGCCGCCTGATCCTTCTGAGCGGACGCCTGCTTGCCCGCCTCAACGTGCAACCGGCCACGCGTCGGCGCTGGGCGCGCAAGCTGCTGCATTTTCTCGACGCGTTTATCGACACCCTCAAGTTGCCGTGGCAAACCCTGGTCAAGGTGTTCGCCCTGACCTGCATGCACTGGCTGCTGCGCTACAGCGTGTTGTATCTGGCCCTGCGCGGACTGGGCGCGGATCTGCAGTGGGCCTGGAGTTTTCTGGTGCAGATGCTATCGCTGGGGGCTGGTCAAATGAGCCTGTTGCCCGGTGGTGCGGGCGCCGCAGAGCTGACCTCGGCGGCGCTGCTGGCGCCGATGGTCGGCAAATCCACTGCGGCGGCAGCGATTCTGATCTGGCGGGTGGTGACGTTCTATTTCTATCTGGTGGTGGGCGGCCCGGTGTTTCTATTGATGCTCGGGCGGCCGCTGCTCAAGAAGCTGTTGAAGATCAGGCAGGCTTCTCAGGTTCGTCCGCCTGCTCCTTGAGCTGCTCCCACAGCTCGGCGGCGCCGGGAAACTCGGTGCCGTCCTCCGGGCTCAGGTCATCCGGGTCGTAGCGGCTCAAACAGCCCTCCCCCAGGGTGGCAGGCGCTTTCGAAGTGGCTTTGTCCAATGGGTCGCTCACGGGCAGTTCCTCAAGGGCTGAAACGAAAAAAGGGCCTGGGACGATTGAACGCCCAAGCCCTTCTTTATTCAAGTACGCGCAGGTTCGATCAGAACACCACGGTCTTGTTGCCGTGCACCAGCACACGGTCTTCGAGGTGATAACGCAAGCCTCGGGCCAACACCATCTTCTCGACGTCACGGCCGAAACGCACCATGTCTTCGATGCTGTCGCTGTGGCTGACACGCACCACGTCCTGCTCGATGATCGGACCGGCGTCCAGCTCTTCGGTCACGTAGTGGCAAGTCGCGCCGATCAGCTTCACGCCGCGCAGCGACGCCTGATGGTACGGCTTGGCGCCGACGAACGACGGCAGGAAGCTGTGGTGAATGTTGATCACCTTGTGCGCGTATTCGCGGCACAGGGCCGGCGGCAGGATCTGCATGTAGCGCGCCAGCACCACCACTTCGGCATCGTGCTGTTTGACCAGACGCGAGACTTCGGCGAACGCCGGCTCCTTGTCCTGCGGATTGACCGGGACATGGTAATAAGGGATGCCGTGCCACTCGACCATGCTGCGCAGGTCATTGTGGTTGGAAATCACGCAGGAGATTTCGCAATCGAGCTCGTCGCTGTGCCAGCGGTGCAGCAAGTCGGCCAGGCAGTGGGATTCGCGGCTGGCCATCAGCACCACGCGTTTCTTCTGCTCGGTGTCGGTGATGCGCCAGTCCATCGAGAACTCTTCGGCGATCGGCGCAAACTTCTCGCGCAGCACTTCAATACCGAACGGCAGCGAATCGGCGCGGATCTCGTGACGCATGAAGAACCAGCCGTTCTGATTATCCGAGTGGTGGCTCGCTTCGGTGATCCAGCCGTTGTGGGATGCCAGAAAGTTACTGACTTTGGCAACGATGCCAACGCGGTCAGGGCAGGAAATCACCAACCGAAAGGTGCGCATGGGGGGAAAACTCCAGAACTTCGCAAAGGCGGCCATTCTAGCGACTGTGCGCGGAAACTGCAGTATTGATGACCACATGTCCGCAGGCAGGCCCGATTCGCGACGCCTGACGCCACGCGCGGCGAAACGATAGTCCTGCAGTGAAGCTGTTCGGCCAGATAATTGTGAATATTCGTGATGACTGCATCACATTATTTAAATGACCATTCAATTTACCGGTTATTCCTTGCAACTAATTCAAATAAAAAAACCGGTTAAATGTTTACTTGATGAAACAGCCTGACTATTATTGCGGCACTGTCCCCTGCCATTCAACACATCTGCATAAGGTAGTTACCATGTCCTTGATCAACGAATATCGCGCCACCGAAGAAGCAATCAAAGAGCTGCAAGCGCGTTTGAAGAACCTGTCGCAAGACGACAAACTGCAAGCCGAGCTGGAATTCGAAGGCAAACTGCGCACCCTGATGGGCGAATACTCCAAGTCCCTGCGCGACATCATCGCCCTGCTGGATCCGGAATCGAAAACCAAAGGCACCCGTGGCGCCGCAGTAAAAACTACCGGCACCAAGCGCGCGCGCAAAGTTAAACAATACAAAAACCCGCATAACGGCGAAGTCATCGAAACCAAAGGTGGCAACCACAAGACTCTGAAAGAGTGGAAAGCCAAGTGGGGCGGTGACGTGGTTGAAGGCTGGGCTACCCTGCTGGGCTAAGCCGCAACGCCTGTCGCAGACTGATTTTGCGGCCCATGAAAAACGCCAGCATACGCTGGCGTTTTTTTATGCCCGGCATTTCATGGGCACACTATGTTCGATTTCAAAGATTCAAACGTTTGCGCAATGCCTGGACATAATTCTGCCACTCATTGAGCACTTGATTCTGTATCGGCGTAGCACTAAGCGCCCATTGCTGCACGGCCTCGGCAAAAGATTGCAGGGTATTAGGCGCGCCCATTTGCGGCTCGGACAAACGCTGCTGACAGAATATTCTCCAGCGTTCTTGCTCCTCGAAATTCAACGTGTCGGGAAAGTTGCGTGCGCGATATCGAAAGAGTAATTCCGGCAGACGTTCATCATCGAACGGCCAGTGCTCTTGCGCTAATTGCGCCGGATCCGCCGTTCTCACTTGCTCGCATAGACGCCGATCACGATCACCGATAAATCCATCGTACAACTGCTGTTCCGGATCTTCGCTGGGCGTGAAGTCTTCGCTGGCGTAAATCGCTGCGACTTTATCTTTCCAAACTTGTTGTGCGTCACTTAGCCGCAGTGCACGTGCCTGATACAGCGCCATGTCCAGGCCCAGACGCTGCTGATCGTCGGCACGCAACACCGACAACGGCGCCACCACCGGGCAGCGATTGATGTGAATCAGTTTCAGCGGCACCGGCAGTTCACCCTCGGCGAGGTCGTCGCGGCGGGTGTACAGGCGCCGGCGCAGGGTTTCGGCGTCCAGGTCCAGCAAGCCTTGCGGATCAAGGTGCAGGTCACAGACGATCAGCGCATTGCGATTACGCGGATGCCAAGCCAATGGCAGCACCACACCGACATAGTGCCGCGCCGCCGAGAAGCGTCCGGAGATATGCACCAGCGGTTGCAGCAGGCGAATCTGATCCATGACCTTCTGTTTGCTGCGCAATTGAAACAGCCAGTCATACAACTTCGGCTGTTTCTCGCGGATCAACCGCGCCAGCGCAATGGTGGCGCGCACGTCCGAGAGCGCTTCGTGCGCATGCCCATGGTCGATGTGGTTGGCCGCTGTCAGGCGTTCGAGCTTGAGGGTGACCTTGCCTTCGTCGTCGGTCGGCCAGACCAGGCCATCCGGGCGCAACGCATACGCGGCGCGCACCACATCGATCAGGTCCCAGCGACTGTTGCCGCCCTGCCACTCGCGGGCATACGGGTCGAAGAAGTTGCGGTACAGGCTGTAGCGGGTCATCTCGTCGTCGAAACGCAAGGTGTTGTAACCCGCACCGCAAGTGCCGGGCGCCGCCAGTTGCGCGTGTACGCGGGTCATGAAGTCGGCTTCGCTCAAACCCTGTTCGGCGAGACAGCTCGGGGTGATACCGGTAATGGCGCACGCCGCCGGGTGCGGCAGGATGTCTTCGCTGGGCTGGCAGTAGAGGTTAACCGGTTCGTCGATTTCATTGAGGTCGTGGTCGGTGCGAATCCCGGCGACCTGCAGCGGACGGTCGTTGCGCGGATTGATGCCGGTGGTCTCGTAGTCGTACCAGAAGATTGAAGTCACGGGCGGTTCCTGAACTGAAGATCGGCAAAGTCTAGGCGTTGAACCGGGGTCGCGGCCAGCGCTGTGTCATTCAACCAGCGTGCGCCACACGCGGTGCAATACATAGTTATGTCGTTTTCCCCCAAGAGGCTGCTAGCATCGGACGGACTTCGCATCCCGATCCGGCCCCATCAGGTAGCCCATGCTCGAGAACACAGCACTGCCACGGAAAGCACCGCTGAACCCGCCACTCGATACCCGCTATCAAGTGGAAACCCCGGAGGGCATCGACCTGCCGTTGCGCCCGGCCGGTCTGATGGTGCGCAGCCTCGCTTTCGGCATCGACCTGGGCATTCGCGGGGCCATCCTCGGCGTGCTGTTTCTGCTGCTGGCGTTTCTCGGCCAGCTCGGCATGGGCCTGGGTTCGCTGCTGCTGTTTGCCGTCAGCTGGTGGTACATGGTGCTGTTCGAAGTGCTGCATCAGGGCTGCTCGCCGGGCAAGCAATGGATGGGCCTGCGGGTGATCCACGATGACGGCACACCGATCGGCTGGTCGGCCTCGCTGCTGCGCAACCTGCTGCGTTTTGTCGATCTGCTGCCGTTCGGTTATTTCCTCGGCGCCATCAGTTGCCTGCAACACCCGACCTTCAAGCGCCTGGGCGACATCGCAGCCGGCACGCTGGTGGTCTACAGCGAACGCGCCCTGCTCCGCCCGCAATTACCTGACGCCCAGCCACGCAGCTCGCCCGTGCCGCTCAACCTCGGCGAACAACGCGCCTTGCTCGCCTTCGCCGAACGTCAGGCTGAACTGTCGCCGGCGCGGGTCAATGAGCTGGCCGCGCTGCTCGCCCAACCGCTGCACATCTCGGCGCCCAAAGCGGTCAGCGAACTCAATGGCATCGCCCGCGGCTTGTTGGGTCCGGCATGAAGCAGAGTCTTTTCGAAGCTCGTCACAAGGCCGAATGGGAGCGCTTCACCCTGGCCCTCGAACGCCTCGAACATGGCAAGGACACTTCGCAGGCAGCCAGTTTCCCCAAGGATTATCGACGCCTCTGCCAGCATCTGGCGCTGGCACAGGCGCGTGGCTACAGCAGTTTTCTGATCGACTCGCTGCAACAACTGGTGTTGCGCGGCCACCAGCAGCTGTATCGGCACCGCAGTCGATTCGGCGCCAACCTGCTGGGTTTCATCCTCGCTGACTTTCCTCGACTGGTGCGTGCCGAATGGCCGTTTGTGCTGGCCGCTGGTCTGGTGTTTTTCGGCAGCCTGATCGGCTTTGCCTTGCTGGTGTATGCCTTTCCCGAACTGATCTACAACCTGATCCCCGCCGAACAGGTGCGCGACATGCAGAGCATGTACGACCCGGTGGCCGGGCACCTCGGGCGCTCGGCCGAACGGGCGGCCAGCGAAGACTGGGTGATGTTCGGCTATTACGTGATGCACAACATTGGCATCGCCTTTCAGACTTTCGCCAGCGGTTTGCTGATGGGCGTCGGTAGCGCGTTCTTCCTGTTCTATAACGGCTTGATCATCGGCGCGGTGGCCGGGCACCTGACCGAAATCGGTTTTGGCCAGACATTCTGGTCGTTCGTGATCGGCCACGGCGCCTTCGAGCTGAGCGCCATTGCCCTGGCGGGCGCGGCGGGGCTAAAGCTCGGCTGGGCAGTGATTGCACCGGGGCGGCTGACCCGTGGTGAAGCGCTGGTGCAGGCGGCGCGCAAAAGCGTGCTGCTGGTGTGCGGGGTCATGCTGTTCCTGCTGATCGCAGCGTTCATCGAAGCGTATTGGTCGTCGAAGACCGGGGTCACACCGCCGATCAAATATGCGGTCGGTGCCGCATTGTGGCTCGCAGTAGCGGCCTATCTGCTGTTCGCCGGAAGGACACGCCATGCGCCTGAGTGATGCCACCGTGGCGATCCGTCCGCGCAGCACCTGGGAAGCCATGGACCTGGGCGTGCTCATGAGCCAGCAGCATCGACGCCTGCTGATGACCAGTTGGGCCATCGTCACCCTGCCGCTGTTCGCGGTGCTGACGTTGTTGCTATGGGATTCGCCGTCGCTGGCGGTATTCATTTTCTGGTGGCTGAAACCGGCGTACGAACGCCTGCCGCTGTACATCCTGTCCAAAGCCCTGTTCGGCGAAACACCGACACTGAAACAGGCCCTGCGCGAATTTCCTCGACTGCTCAAACCACAATGGCTGGCCAGCCTGACCTGGCGCCGGCTGAGCCTGAGTCGCAGCTTCCTGCTGCCGGTGGTGCAACTCGAAGGCCTCGACGGCACCGCTCGCCAGCAACGCTTGCAAGTGTTGCTGCAACGCAATGCCGGCGCCGCGCAATGGCTGACGATCATCGGCATGCATCTGGAGACCGCACTGTGGATCGGCCTGATGGTGCTGTTCTATATGCTGCTGCCACAGCAGATCGAAACCGACTGGGACTGGCAATCGCTGATCCTCGACGCCGATCACCACTGGCGTTGGCTGGAGCACCTGACCAACGCCTTCTACGCGCTGGTGCTGGTGGTCTGGGAACCGATTTATGTCGCCTGCGGTTTCAGCCTGTATCTGAACCGGCGCACGGCACTGGAAGCGTGGGACATCGAGCTGGTATTCCGTCGTTTGCGCCAACGCCTGAACAGCAGCGCTCTGGGTTTGCTGTTGGCGGTCTGTCTTTTGCTGCCGGCGGTGCCACCCGTATGGGCTGCAGCCGATCCCGCCAGCGCACCGGAGGCACCCCGCCTGTTGCACCAACCGCTGACCAGTCAGGCTGCGCACGACAGCATCAAGGCGCTGCTCGAACAACCACCGTTCAAGAACAAGGAAAGCGTGACCCGCTATCGCTTTGGCGACGATCCGGCAGCCCCGGCCGAAGCCAAACCCGGCGAGGCGCCGCAATGGCTGAAAACCCTGCTCGGCTGGCTGGACAGTCAGCGCTTCAATGCGCTGGCCGGCCTGATTGAAGTGTTGTTGTGGGGAGCATTGATCGCCGCTGTGGGCTGGCTGATCTGGCGCTATCGCGAGTTCCTGCGCACCTTCGTCAGTCGCCGGGCGAAGTTGCGCGCCCGCTTCAGTCCACCTGCGCCGCAACAAGCATTTGGCCTGGACCTGAGCCCGCAAACCCTGCCTGACGACATCGCCGCCAGCGCCGAACAACTCTGGCAGACCCAGCCGCGCGCGGCGCTGGGCCTGCTCTATCGCGGCTTGCTCAGCCGTCTGCTGCACGATTTTGCCCTGACCTTGAAACCTGCCGACACCGAGCATCAGGTGCTGCTGCGGGTCGAGCAATTGCAGCGCCCTGAACTGCTGGCGTTCAGTCGCACCCTGACACAGCACTGGCAGAACATGGCCTATGGGCACCGCGTACCGGCGGCACATCTGCAACAGGAACTGTGTGACGGCTGGCGTGCCCTGTTCGGCTCGGGAGCGCGCGCTTGAACCGGCGCAACGCGTGGCTGCTCGGCGGGCTGATCGTCGCCCTGCTCGCGGCGTTGAGCGTTTATCTGTACCTCAAGGCCCGACCCTATCAGGAAGTGATCGATCACGGCCCCTCGCCCCAGGCGCAGGCCAATCCTTATCTGGCGGCAGAAATGTTTTTGCGCGAGCGCGGCCTCAACGTCAGCCACGCCGAAACGCTGGCGGTGCTGCCCGACATCGATCCGCGTCGGCACACCCTGCTGTTGTTCGGCGAACGTTCGCGCATGACCCCGCGGCAGGTCGATCAGGTGTTGAACTGGGCCCGCGCCGGTGGGCGCCTGGTGTTCGTGGCCGAAGCGCTGTGGGACAAGCAGGCCAGACAAAGCGATGATCTGTTGCTGGATCGGGTGCAGTTGCACCAGTCCCTGAGCAAGGACCTCAAGGAGCCGCCGGCGGAGCTGGCCGATGATCCGTACCCGAACCTGACCAAACTCTATCTGGAAGATGAGGACGCTCCCGCCTACGCCGGTTTCGACACCGCGTTCCATCTGGACGACCCGAAGAATCTCGCCCAGGCCTGGGCCAACAGCGCCAAGGCCACGCACATGATGCAACTGCCGTACGGCCTCGGCTCGATCACCGTGGTCACCGATGCCGAACTGTGGAAAACCCCGGCCATCAGCAAGCACGACAACGCCTGGCTGCTCTGGTACCTGAGCGCCGACACCGACGTCACGCTGATTTTCAACACCGCACACGATGGTCTGCTGACCTTGCTCTGGCGTTACTTCCCGCAAGCCATCGTCGCCCTGCTGGCACTGATCGGCCTCGGCCTGTGGCACGTTGCTATGCGCCATGGACCACTGCAGGCACCCACCCCGAGTGGCCGCCGGCAGTTGCAGGAACACCTGCGCGCCAGTGCCGATTTCATCCTGCGCCACAACGGTCAGCACACGCTGTTGCAAGCCCTGCAACAGGACGTGCTGCGCCGCGCCCGCCGCCGCTATCCCGGCTTCGACCAATTGAACGTGGCCGAGCAATGGCTGGTGCTGTCGCGCCTGACCCGCCAGCCGACCCGCGCCATCAGTCAGGCCCTCAGCCCGGTGCCGAAACAGCGCATGAGCAGCGCCGATTTCAGTCGCCAGGTGGCCCACCTGCAAACCTTGAGGAACACGCTATGAGTGAACAGATCGAGCCCGGTAGCGCCAGCCACACCGCCCAGCAACGCCAGCGTGCCAGCCAGTTGGCGCAAGCGCTGCGCGGAGAATTGCAGAAGGCCCTGATCGGCCAGAACAGCGTGATCGACGATGTGCTGACCGCGCTGATCGCCGGCGGTCACGTGCTGCTTGAGGGCGTTCCGGGGCTGGGCAAGACCTTGCTGGTGCGGGCGCTGGCGCGCTGCTTCGGCGGCGAGTTCGCGCGCATCCAGTTCACCCCGGACCTGATGCCCAGCGACGTCACCGGCCACGCGGTGTACGACCTGCACACCGAGCAGTTCAAGCTGCGCAAGGGGCCGCTGTTCACCAACCTGCTGCTGGCCGACGAGATCAACCGCGCACCGGCAAAAACCCAAGCGGCGCTACTCGAAGCAATGCAGGAGCGCCAGGTCACCCTCGAAGGTCGGGCGCTGCCGATCGCCCAGCCGTTCATGGTGCTCGCCACCCAGAATCCGATCGAGCAGGAAGGCACTTATCCACTGCCGGAGGCCGAACTCGACCGCTTCATGCTCAAGGTGCGCATGGATTACCCGGAGGCCGAGCAGGAGTTGAGCATGGTGCGTCAGGTCAGCCGCTCGACCCGCGCCGATATGCTTGATGTGCAGCCGCTGCGCACGGTCCTGCAAGCCAAGGACGTGCAAGCCCTGCAACGCATCGCCAGCGACCTGCCGATCGACGACCAGGTGCTCGATTACGCCGTGCGGCTGGCGCGCAGCACCCGCTCCTGGCCCGGCCTGACCCTCGGCGCCGGGCCGCGTGCCTCGATTGCGCTGGTGCGCTGCGCCCGCGCCCGTGCGTTGCTGCGCGGCGGCGAGTTCGTGATTCCCGATGACATCAAGGGTTGCGCGCTCTCGGTGCTGCGCCATCGGGTGCGAGTGGCGCCGGAGCTGGACATCGAAGGTCTGCAGGTCGATCAGGTGCTGCAACAATTGCTCGACCAAGTGCCGGCGCCGCGCCTGTGAAACCGTCACGCCTGCTGCTGATCTGGCTCGCGATTCTGCTGACCGTCGGCACGCTGCTGGGCACGCTGCAGGCTCTCGACATCGACGTGCCCGCCACGCTGTTGTCGATCAACTGGGGCTTGCTCCTGGCCCTGCTGGTGCTGGCGATCATCGATGCGCTGCGCCTGAACAACCTGCCCTCGCCGCGCATCCAGCGGCAGATGCCCGGCAGCCTGGCACTCGGCCGTTGGAGCGAGGTGCGGCTGCAGCTCAGCCATGACTTCATCGAGCCGGTCGCGGTGGAGATTTTCGACCACGTGCCACAGGGCCTGAGCTTCGAAAACCTGCCGCTGGCGATTGAACTGCAACCCGGGCAATTCAGCGCGATCGGCTATCGCCTGCGCCCGCTCAAGCGCGGGCACTTCAGCTTCGAGCATTGCGAAATCAACCTGCCCAGCCCGTTCGGTCTGTGGACAGGCAAACGCCTGCTCGCCGTGAGCGGCGAGATCCGCGTCTACCCGGACTTCGCAAAGCTCTACGGTGGGCAGTTGCTGGCGGTGGACAACTGGCTCAGTCAGCTCGGTGTGCGCCAGCGCCAGCGTCGTGGGCAGGGTCAGGAGTTTCATCAGTTGCGCGAATTTCGCGAGGGCGACAGCCTGCGCCAGATCGACTGGAAAGCCACCGCCCGTCAGCGCACGCCGATTGCCCGCGAGTATGAAGACGAGCGTGATCAACAGATCATGTTCATGCTCGATTGCGGGCGGCAAATGCGCAGCCAGGATGGCGAGCTGTCGCATTTCGACCATGCGCTGAATGCGTGTCTGCTGCTCAGTCATGTGGCGCTGCGCCAGGGCGATGCGGTGGGATTGAGTACATTTGCAGACGATCAACCGCGATATCTAGCTCCGGTAAAAGGCAGCGGGCAACTCAACGTCCTGCTCAACACGGTCTACGATCTGGCGAGTAGCCAACGTCCGGCGGACTATCAGGCAGCCATTCGGCAACTACTAACACGTCAGAAACGACGGGCACTGGTCATCCTTATGACCAACCTGCAGGATGAGGACCATGGCGAACTGACCAACGCAGTCCAACACCTGAGCCGCCAGCATCAAGTGTTAGTGGTCAGCCTGCGCGAAGAAACGCTCGACCAAATGCGCCAAGACTCGGTACAAACCCTTCCTGAAGCATTGGCCTATTGCGGCGCAGTGGATTACCTAAACGCTAGGGCCGAACTGAATGAGCGCCTGATGGCTCATGGCACACCTGTGCTGGATGTCCCTACCAGTAAGCTAAACACTGAACTAGTGTCAATTTACTTAAGCTGGAAGAAAGCTGGAGCCCTATAGACATTGTAGATTTCACGCCGGCGGGGTGTTTCAAATTGGCAAGCGGGTGTAGATTTCTTAATAAGAAATACCGCTGCTAAAAGGGCTTTTCCATTGATCGGTATCTCACTCCACTTATTTAAAGGAGTGCCAGTTCGCTCCTTGAAGCGGCCCATCCCGCGCTATCGGATTGCCCGCTAAATTTTCCCATGCAGCCATGCTCGAAGCCTCTCGAACGGAGTCGAAAAATGCCCACTAAATATTCATTATCTGATGTGTTGGAAAGGATTTATCAGAATCAGCTTGGGCTGGAGGCAGCCCTAATGGAGCTAACACTCCAGGTCGAAGAGAGGGGGTTTACCGAGATCGGAGAAAACGTCCGCTCTGCGCTTTTTGTCATTGGAGAAAATGCCGGCTATATCAAGCAGGGCTTGGCGAAACTCAGAGCAAAGGAAACGGACTAGGCCTCAAAAACTCAATGAATTTTGTCGACCGCTTTGGTGTTATCCACAGGGTGATTATCGAAGCGATTTGACGATTCAAAAACCTTCCAACACCCCACCTAAAATCCCCCCGTCTCATATCGAAATGAAACAGATTGATGCGTACGGGTACACATATCCGTCATCCGAATGAAGTCTTTCCCCAAACCTAGGAATTTAGGCTACACGACGTGGCGCCTTTGCCTACGAACACACCAGAATGCTCTGTCTTGTACGCATTGGTGAGGCTCCGTAACTTGATCTTGGCCGCTGAATCAGCGGTCGAAATTAATTGTCCGGGGCAATGTCGAGGCAGTAGCTTCAGTCAGGCTAGTAACATTTTAGCTGTTAGCAGGACGTCTCTAGGTGAGCCGAACAGCTCACCTCCCCCCGGCCGAATAACCTCTTCATAGCAGTTTCCGTTCTCGTTCACCCGAACTGGAAGCCAAGCAAAAAGGATATAAAGCCATGAACAGTGCAACATCAAATACTCCAGAATCTGACACGACTTCCAGCTGTCTCCCCCCTGATACAGAGAGGTTTCAGGAAGCCGCAGAACGCGCCCTCGACCACTACCTCAAACCAAAATCGCCCTCACGCAATTCCGTGGATCGCGGCATGCAGATGTTCGTTGTCGCCCCCGACCTCAACCCCGAAGCCATCGCCATCCAGACCTACGAAACCTTTTCGTCGGTGAGCATTCTGCTGCTGGATCTGGCGGACAGCCTGGAAGACAAACCACGGCATCTGGCGATGGCGATCTATCAGTTGAGCGAGATGGGTTTGTTGCTGGCGGAGAAGACACTGGACAGTGAGCGGGCGATTGCCTTGAAGGCTTGAAGATCAAAAGATCGCCGCCTGCGGGAGGTCCTGCCGGGGAAATGCATTTCCCCCGGAGGGGGCGCCCGCGGGGGGGGGCTTTTGGTTTTGGTGGTTCAGGGGGGCGCCGGCAGGGGCTGAAAACTGAAGTACTGCTTCAACGCTTGCACCAGTTGCGCATATTCCGGCGGCGGGCGTTGCAGGCTGAAGCCGGCGTCGTAGTGCATCGGGGTCGCGTCTTCATGGCACCACAGGCAGCACGCCGTCAGGTCGATGACCTGCTGGCAGCCATCGCCGAGCGGAATTTTGAGACGCAGACTGAAATCGACACCGGTCATCATCGGTAACTGGCTGATGAGCATCAGCCCGTCTTCGGACACATTGCCCAGAAAACCGATGGGTTTGTCGGTGACGCTGTTGAACACCCTGAGGAAGTACGGCAACTGGTGCCGTTCGATTCGTCGGTCGGTAAACATGCGAGGTACGCCACGCAAGGCTCCATCACAGAGCCGCACCTTTGCTTCGGAACACGCCTGTGTCACAGACACGCTCTCCCCGCTTCCGGTGGCATGGTCGCCAATACGCCATCGCCTCAACATCGACCAGTCGCAGGTGTTGCCCCATGTTTAGAGGCCAGACTCTAAACCGGATCACTGGACTATAGCTCAACCTGTACAGTCAGCCAGCGTTTGTATGACATCCGGCATCAGAAGCGTTGCGCACTCGGCACCGCCGCCGCACTGCGAGTCGGGTAATGTCCCAGGCTCTGCAGGGTTTCCAGGCGGGCGCGCGCGCGGAAGGCGTATTCGCTGTTGGGGTACGAGGCGATGATGAACTGGTAGGTCTGCGCCGCGTCGATGTACATTTTTTGCCGTTCCAGGCACTGGCCGCGCATCATCGACACTTCCGGCCACACATACGGACGGGCCCGGCTGGCGCGTTCGACCTTGGACAGTTCGAGCATCACCTGCTCGCAATTGCCCCGGTCGTAGGCGCTGTAGGCGTTGTTCAAATGATGGTTCATCGACCAACGGGTGCAGCCCGTGACGGCGAGGACGCTGAGGGCAAGGGCGGCAATGGGCAACAATCGCATGGGGAGGTTCTCCTGTCTTGAGCTCTGTATCGACCCCTGGTCGTAAATCTTCAGGCGCGTTTGTCCCAAAGTTGCCACGTTCAATAAAGAAAACAATAAGTAGTGCAAACGAACAATGACTACACCCCAAGAGCATAGTAGCCTCTGCTAGCGCTTGAACTCAGGAGTCTTTGCATGTCCGTCCGTCGTACCAAAATCGTCGCTACCCTTGGCCCGGCCAGTAACTCGCCGGAAGTTCTCGAACAGCTGATTCTGGCTGGTCTGGACGTCGCCCGTCTGAACTTCTCCCACGGCACCCCCGACGAGCACAAGGCTCGCGCGAAGCTGGTGCGTGACCTCGCCGCCAAGCACGGCCGTTTCGTCGCCCTGCTGGGTGACCTGCAAGGCCCGAAAATCCGTATCGCCAAATTCGCCAACAAGCGCATCGAGCTGAAGATCGGTGACAAGTTCACCTTCTCCACCAGCCATCCGCTGACCGAAGGCAACCAGCAAGTGGTCGGCATCGACTACCCGGATCTGGTGAAAGACTGCGGCGTGGGCGACGAGCTGCTGCTCGACGACGGCCGCGTGGTGATGCGCGTCGAAACCGCCACCGCTACCGAGCTGCACTGCGTGGTGACCATCGGCGGCCCGCTGTCCGACCACAAAGGCATCAACCGTCGCGGTGGCGGCCTGACCGCGCCGGCCCTGACTGAAAAAGACAAGGCCGACATCAAGCTCGCCGCCGAAATGGAAGTCGACTACCTCGCCGTGTCCTTCCCGCGTGACGCGGCTGACATGAACTACGCCCGTCAACTGCGCGACGAAGCCGGCGGCACTGCCTGGCTGGTGGCGAAGATCGAACGCGCCGAAGCCGTGGCCGACGACGAAACCCTCGACGGTTTGATCAAGGCTTCCGACGCAGTGATGGTTGCCCGTGGCGACCTCGGTGTGGAAATCGGCGACGCCGAGCTGGTGGGCATTCAGAAGAAGATCATTCTGCACGCACGCCGCCACAACAAAGCGGTGATCGTTGCGACCCAGATGATGGAGTCGATGATCCAGAACCCAATGCCGACCCGCGCCGAAGTGTCCGACGTGGCCAACGCCGTGCTCGACTACACCGACGCCGTGATGCTCTCGGCCGAATCAGCTGCCGGCCTGTACCCGCTGGAAGCCGTTCAGGCGATGGCGCGCATCTGCGTCGGCGCTGAAAAGCACCCGACCAGCAAGACGTCCAGCCACCGTATCGGCAAGGAATTCGAGCGCTGCGACGAAAGCATCGCCCTGGCGACCATGTACACCGCCAACCACTTCCCGGGCGTGAAAGCGATCATCGCTCTGACCGAGAGTGGCTACACCCCGCTGATCATGTCGCGTATCCGTTCTTCGGTGCCGATCTACGCGTTCACTCCGCACCGCGAAGCCCAGGCCCGCGCGGCGATGTTCCGTGGCGTGTACACCGTTCCGTTCGACCCGGCTTCGCTGGCCCCGAACGAAGTCAGCCAGAAAGCGATCGACGAGCTGGTCAAGCGCGGCGTTGTGGAAAAAGGCGACTGGGTCATCCTGACCAAGGGCGACAGCTACCACACCACCGGTGGCACCAACGGCATGAAGATCCTGCACGTGGGTGACCCGCAGGTCTGAGTGATTCGCTGAAAAAACAAAGCCCCGGCATGTGAGTGCCGGGGCTTTTTGTATTCTGATCCTGAAGATGTGTTGGCTGATCCAATGCTATCGCGAGCAGGCTCACTCCTACATTTGAAGTGCGTTCCCCTGTAGGAGTGAGCCTGCTCGCGATGAGGGCAGTACAGCCACCCGAAGACTCAATGCCGTTTGATAAACCCGGTCAACGCCGTCAACGCCTCCGGCGAGCGCAACCGCTGGGTGAACAATGCGCCCTCCTCCTCGATCACCTGACGGATCAGTTCGCGGTCCGGCGCTTTCATCAGTTGTTTGCTGATACGCACCGCCTCCGGCGGCAGTTCGTCGAAACGCAACGCCATCTCCCGCGCCTTGTTCAGTGCCGCTTCGCCGCTGCCCAACGCCTCGCTGGCAATGCCCCACTGCGCCGCCTGTTCACCGGTAAAACCTTCGCCGAGCAACAACAACTCCGCCGCTTTGGCTTGGCCAAGCAAACGCGGCAGGATCAGGCTGGAGCCGAACTCCGGACACAAACCGAGATTGACGAACGGCATGCGCAAGCGAGCATCGCGGGCGACGTAAACCAGATCGCAGTGCAGCAGCAACGTGGTGCCGATGCCCACCGCTGCGCCGGCCACAGCGGCGATCACCGGTTTGCGGCATTCGAGCAGGTTGAGCATGAAGTGGAACACCGGGCTGTCGAGGTCGCTCGGCGGTTGCTGGATGAAGTCGGCGATGTCGTTGCCGGCGGTGAAGCAATCGGCGCTACCGGTGATCAGCACGGCGTTGATGTCAGGATCGTTGTCGGCCAGCCTCAAGGCCTCGGCGAGGTGGCTGTACATCGCGCGGGTCAGGGCGTTTTTCTTGTCCGGGCGATTGAGGCGCAGGGTGAGCAAACCGCGTTCGCGTTCGAGCAGGATGGCTTCGGTCATCAGCGTTACTCAACATTTAAAAGGGCTGACAAAGTTCTTTTGGTGAGGCAAAACTTCTGTGGTGAGGGGATTTATCCCCGATTGAGTGCGCAGCACTCACAAAATCCCGGGGCCGCTGCGCAGCCCATCGGGGATATATCCCCTCGCCACAGGAGTTCACCTTCACACGAGATTCAGCGCTTAACTGCGGGACAGAAACACATCGGCCAGCAGTTGATTGCGCGGCAGTCCGGCCAGGTACAGACGCTTGGCAAACGCATCGACGCTGGCAGTCGAGCCGCAGACTAAGGCCAGGGTTTGCCGGGAAACAAGGCGCAGTTGCGCCAAAGCGGCGGCTGACTCGGCCGCCGTCCACAGCTCGATGCTGAGGTTTTCGCGCTGCGCGGCAAGCGCCGCCAGGGGTTTGGCCAGATAGTGCTCGCGCGCGTCATGGGCCTGGTGAATGACGCGGATGGCGCCTTGATGATCCTGGCGCAAAGCTTCGCGCAGCACGCCGAACAACGGGGCCAGCCCGGTGCCGGCCGCCAGCAGCCACAGCGGGCGCGAGTGCCAGTCCGGGTCGTAATGCAACGCGCCGCCGCGCAGTTCGCCGAGGCGGATCGGGTCGCCGATCTGCAGGCGCCGCGCCGCATCGCTGAATTCGCCGGGCTGGCGACAGTCGAGGTGGAACTCGAGAAAGCGGTCTTCTTGCGGCAGGCTCGCCAGCGAATAGGGTCTGGCGATGTGGTTGATCCACAGCACCAGATGTTGCCCGGCGCTGTAGCGCAGCGGTCGCTGCGGGGTCAGGCGCAAACGCAGGACGTTATCGCTGAGCCAGTCCAGCGCCTCGACCACCGCCGGGCGCCCGTCGGTGACGGGGTCGAAGGTGTGTACCTGCAAATCTTCCGTGACCTGACACTGACAAGCCAGCCGCCAGCCTTGCTGGCGCTGTTCGGCGCTCAAGGCATCCGGGCGACTGTCGGCGGGCAAGCCCCTCACGCACTGCACCAGACAGGCATGGCAACTGCCGGCGCGGCAGCTGTAAGGCACCGCGACGCCGTGCTGATTCAGCGCGTCGAGCAAATTGCTGCCCGCCGCCACCGGCCATTGCCGGTCACCGACGCGAAGTTCAGGCATCCACATTCTCCCATGCCGCTGCACAACGATTGCGCCCGTCGCGCTTGGCCCGGTACAGCGCCTGATCGGCACGCTGCAAGGCATCGTCGAGATCATCGCCCAGTTCCAGCAAGGTCATGCCTGCCGACAGACTCAGGCTGCGCACATTCAGGCCCACCAGTTCGACGTCGGTGAAGGCGATGCGCAGACGTTCACAACAGGCCGTCAGGCGTTCGGCATCGCAGTCGGGCAGCAACACCACGAATTCCTCGCCACCGTAACGCGCCAGCACGTCGCCGTCACGCAGGCAGGCACCTGCCACGCCGGCGAACGCCTGCAACACCTGATCGCCCGCGGCATGGCCGTGCAGGTCGTTGATACGTTTGAAGTGGTCGAGGTCGATCAGCGCCAGACCATGCACCACGCCCGGTTCCATCTCCGCCAGCTCCCGTGAGGCCAGACGCAGAAAATGCCGGCGATTGAACAGTCCTGTCAGTTCATCGGTGGCCACCAGATCTTCGAGTTGGCGCATCATCCCGCGCAGGGTGTCCTGATGCGCCTGCAAGGCAAACCGGCGCTGGCGCATGCGCTGCCGTGAAACCTGGACGAAGCGTGCATAAATCACCAGCCAGGCCAGGACCATCGCCAGAATGCACACCTGCAACGCCGCCAGGGCCGGATCCGGCAGACGGAAGTGGTAGCCGTCCCAGAGGGTGATCGCACAGAAACTGAAGAACACCAGCAGCGCGCAACGAATGAACGCGCGCCGGGTTAAATGAAACAGGCCGAACAGCAGGATCAGCACGTAGAACACCAGAAACGCGCCGCGTGCTTCGTCCAGATGAGCGATCAGCCAGGTCTGCCAGCCGAGCCCGAGCAGCACTTGCGCTTCGGTCAGGCTGGGGTCGGCAAAGCGCTGGTTGCGCCCGGACCAGAACAGCGTAAACAACGTGGCCTGGCAGATGACCACCAGCGCGCTGCCGATGGCCACGCTGTTCAATGATTGCGGGTAATGCCCGGTGAAAAACGCCAGCCACAGCAGCAGCAAAGCCAATCCATAGGTGGCTGCGGCGAGGGCAAAGCGCTTGAGCAAAAGACGTTGAATGGCGTTATGGGTCAATCGTTGACTCACCGTGCGATAGGAGGCTGACCGAGTGTCCTACTCTACAGACCGGATGCCACTTTAGAGGGGCGGTCGATAAATGACCACCGATTTTCGGGCTCGAAAATTGACGTCAAAAGTGTGGCCTCAAAAGCCTCTCACCCTAGCCCTCTCCCCGAGAGATAGGGAACTGACCGCATTGTTTATTTGAGATACGCCGACCTGATACATCATGCCGAACTCAGGTTTGAATTCGCCACAAATCGGCTCCCTTCCCCCCTCGCCCCCTTGGGCGAGAGAGCTGGGGTGAGGGGGGTGGGTATTGAAGTGCAAACCCGATGTTCGATATTCGCCCAACCATGCGACCAACGAATGACTGCCGACGCGTGTATGCCCCGAAGAGGCGCGGTATACTGCCGCGCCTTTTTAGCGTCGCGCCAGCAGCCCCGGCGTGCCTTGAAAGGTGCTTGCGACCGACCGATGCACCCAAGCTGCAAGCACCTTATTGAATGTTCCCGTCTTTTAGAGGAGCGCGACTCATGACCGTGATCAAGCAAGATGACCTGATTCAGAGCGTTGCCGACGCCCTGCAATTCATTTCCTACTACCACCCCGTGGACTTCATCCAGGCGATGCACGAAGCCTACCTGCGCGAAGAATCGCCAGCGGCCCGTGACTCGATCGCGCAGATCCTGATCAACTCGCGCATGTGCGCCACCGGCCACCGGCCGATCTGCCAGGACACCGGCATTGTCACCGTGTTCGTGCGTGTGGGCATGGACGTGCGCTGGGATGACGCGACCATGAGCCTGGACGACATGATCAACGAGGGCGTGCGCCGCGCCTACAACCTGCCGGAAAACGTCCTGCGTGCCTCGATCCTCGCCGACCCGGCGGGCGCTCGGAAAAACACCAAGGACAACACCCCGGCGGTCATCCACTACTCCATCGTCCCGGGCAACACCGTGGAAGTGGACGTGGCGGCCAAGGGCGGCGGTTCCGAGAACAAGTCGAAAATGGCCATGCTCAATCCGTCCGACTCGATCGTTGACTGGGTGCTCAAGACCGTTCCGACCATGGGCGCCGGCTGGTGCCCACCGGGCATGCTGGGCATCGGTATCGGCGGCACCGCCGAGAAAGCCGCAGTGATGGCCAAGGAAGTGTTGATGGAATCCATCGACATCCACGAACTGAAAGCCCGTGGCCCGCAGAACCGCATCGAAGAGATCCGTCTGGAGCTGTTCGAGAAGGTCAACCAACTGGGCATCGGCGCCCAGGGCCTCGGTGGCCTGACCACCGTGCTCGACGTGAAGATCATGGACTACCCGACCCACGCCGCCTCGCTGCCGGTGTGCATGATCCCGAACTGCGCCGCCACCCGTCACGCGCACTTCGTGCTCGACGGTTCTGGCCCGGCCTCGCTGGAAGCGCCATCGCTGGATGCCTACCCGGAAATCGTCTGGGAAGCCGGCCCGTCGGCCCGTCGCGTCAACCTCGACACCCTGACCCCGGAAGAAGTGCAGAGCTGGAAGCCGGGCGAAACCGTCCTGCTCAACGGCAAGATGCTCACCGGTCGCGACGCGGCGCACAAGCGCATGGTCGAGATGCTGAACAAGGGTGAAACCCTGCCGGTGGATCTGAAAGGCCGCTTCATCTACTACGTCGGCCCGGTTGATCCGGTCGGTGACGAAGTGGTTGGCCCGGCTGGCCCGACCACCGCGACGCGGATGGACAAGTTCACCCGTCAGATCCTTGAGCAGACCGGCCTGCTGGGCATGATCGGCAAATCCGAGCGTGGCCCGACCGCGATCGAAGCGATCAAGGACAACAAGGCCGTGTACCTGATGGCCGTGGGCGGCGCCGCTTATCTGGTGGCCCAGGCCATCAAGAAGTCCAAGGTGCTGGCCTTCGCCGAGCTGGGCATGGAAGCGATCTACGAGTTCGAGGTCAAGGACATGCCGGTCACCGTCGCGGTGGACAGCAACGGTGAGTCGGTACACATCACCGGCCCGGCGATCTGGCAACAGAAGATCGCCGAAAGCCTGGCGGTAGAAGTGCAGTAAGCGTTTCGCAGCTGGAAAAAAAGGGAGGCCCCCCCAAACCCGGGCCCGCCTCTTTTTTTGCTGGGAGGAAGAGACACAACCCTGGCTTTGGCGGGCCCGGGCGGTCT
>NZ_JAJSLU010000005.1:26588-43647 GCF_023063025.1 Pseudomonas sp. YL2
GGCCGGCCCGTCAATCGACGGGCCGGCCTTTTTTATGCCTGGGAGAACGACACATACCTTGGGCTTGAGCGCACCTGTCAGATCTGACAGGTGTGCGCTGCCGTGATCGTTGTTAGCGTCAATCCATCTGCGTCTTCGCCTGTGCAATGTATGTGACTCATGGCTGATCAAGACCTCAGTATCACCCCGCCCTCCATCGCCAAGAGTTCGACGATTGCCACTTTCAGCAAGCGTTTGGTTTGTTCGAGTGATAGCGTCGAAAGCCTGACACAGGCCACGCAAGCCGTCATTGGCGAGCTGGCTTATACACGCACCATGCTGCTTTCACACTCACACCGGTTCACGGCGGTCTGATCAGGTAACGCGTCAGACGAGAAGGACGGGCAGGCCCATGCTATCGTGCCCGCCCGTCCCTTTATCCATTAGCCCAGCATGCTGCCGACTTCCCGTACCCTGCGTTTGTCGTTGTACACCCTGCTGATCATTGCCGGTGCGGCCATCGCCGCGACCCTTGCCATCCGCCACGCCGAACGCCAGGCGATGGAGGAAGACGCGACCCGTGCCAGCCAGCAATTGGCGCTGTATGCCAACTCGTTGCACACCCTGATCGACCGCTATCGCGCCCTGCCCGCCGTGCTGGCGCTGGACCCGCAATTGCGCAGCGCGCTGGCCGGGCCGGTGGGCGCGGAACAACAGAACGCGCTGAATCTGAAGCTGGAGCAGATCAACGGCGCGGCGCAGTCCTCGACCCTCGAGCTGCTTGATCACAGCGGCCTCGCGGTGGCCGCCAGCAACTGGCGCCTGCCGAGCAGTTACGTCGGCCACAACTACGGTTTTCGTCCGTACTTCAGCCAGACCCGCACTCAGGGCAGCGGGCGCTTTTATGCGGTGGGCGTGACCAGCGGCATCCCCGGCTATTTTCTGTCCAGCGCGGTGCTCGGCGACAATGCCGAGTTTCTCGGCGCGATGGTGGTCAAGCTGGAGTTCCCCGAGCTTGAGCGCGAATGGAGCCAGGGCAGCGACACGCTGCTGGTCAGCGATGCACGCGGAATCATCTTCATCGCCAACCAGCCCGGCTGGCGCTATCGCTCGTTGCGGCCACTGGACAGCCGCGACATGGACGAGATCAAGCGCACGCGCCAGTACGACAAACAATCGCTGATCCCGCTGACGCATTTGTCCCTGCGTCACTTCGACGACAACAGCGACCTGCGCCGGGTCGAAGGCCCGGACGGAACGGCGGACTACTTGTGGGAATCGCTGCCGCTGGCCACCGAAGGCTGGACCCTGCACCTGCTGCGCCGCCCGCAAGTAGCCTTCGAAGACTTGCGCAACGCCGGGCTGGCCGCTGCGGGTGTATGGCTGGCGTTGGTGTTTTTGCTGCTGTTCCTCAATCAGCGCTGGCGCCTGTCGAAAGTCCGTCAGCGCAACCGCGAAGAACTCGAACAACTGGTCGAAGAACGCACCCGCGATCTGCGCACCGCGCAGGACGGTCTGGTGCAATCGGCCAAGCTCGCGGCGCTGGGGCAGATGTCCGCCGCACTGGCCCACGAGATCAATCAACCGCTGACCGCGCAACGCATGCAGTTGGCGACGCTGCGCCTGCTGCTCGAACATGGCCGCGTCGATGATGCGTACAAGGCGCTCAAACCGGTGGACGACATGCTCACGCGCATGGCATCGCTCACCGGTCACCTGAAAACCTTCGCCCGCAAAAGCCCCAGCGGCCTGCGCGAACGGCTGGACCTGGCGACCGTGGTCGATCAGTCGCTGCAACTGCTCGATGCGCGCCTACGCGACGAACAGGTCAGTCTGGTGCTGCACCTGACGCGTCCGGCCTGGGTGCGTGGTGATGCAATACGCCTCGAACAGGTGCTGATCAATCTGCTGCGCAATGCCCTCGATGCAATGCAAGGCAAACCGTGCAAGCGCCTGGAAATTCGCCTGGAAGTGGACGAACAACTGTGGCGCCTGAGCGTGATCGACAATGGCGGCGGAATTGCCGAACAACACTTGAATCAGGTGTTCGACCCGTTCTTCACCACCAAACCGGTGGGTGACGGACTCGGCCTCGGGCTGGCGGTATCCTTTGCCATCGTGCATGAATCCGGCGGGCGCCTGAGCGTGGAAAATGGCGAGGCGGGCGCGGTGTTCAGCCTGACCCTGCCGATCGATCTGGAGGCACACATCTGATGCTCAACTCGGTGATGGTGGTCGATGACGAAAGCAGCATTCGCAGCGCTGTGGAGCAATGGCTGAGCCTGTCGGGGTTCGAGGTGCAGCTGTTCAGCCGCGCCGAGGATTGCCTGGCTGCACTGCCCGCGCACTTCCCCGGGGTGATCCTCAGCGATGTGCGCATGCCCGGGCTCAGTGGTTTGCAGTTGTTGGCCGAAGTGCAGCGCCGTGACAGCGATTTGCCGGTGATACTGCTGACCGGTCACGGCGATGTACCGATGGCGGTCGAAGCCATGCGTGACGGCGCCTACGACTTTCTGGAAAAACCGTTCAGCCCGGACACCCTGCTCGGCAGCCTGCGCCGGGCACTCGACAAGCGGCGACTGGTATTGGAAAACCGCGCCCTGCACGAGCAGGCCGACCACCGCGCCAGACTCGATGCGACGCTGCTCGGCGTGTCCCGTGGCATGCAGACCTTGCGTCGGCAAGTGCTGGATCTGGCGGCGCTGCCGGTCAACGTGTTGATCCGCGGCGAAACCGGCAGCGGCAAGGAACTGATCGCCCGCTGCCTGCATGATTTCGGCCCGCGCGCGGACAAGCCCTTTGTGGCGCTGAACTGCGCGGCGATTCCCGAGCAGTTGTTCGAAGCCGAGCTGTTCGGCCATGAAAGTGGCGCGTTCACCGGCGCGTCCGGCAAGCGCATCGGCAAGCTGGAATACGCCGACGGCGGCACGCTGTTTCTCGATGAAATCGAAAGCATGCCGCTGGCTCAGCAAGTGAAATTGCTGCGGGTGTTGCAGGAACAGAAGCTGGAGCGGCTGGGATCGAACCAGAGCATTCGCGTCGATCTGCGGATCGTTGCCGCGACCAAGCCTGATCTGCTGGATGAGGCCCGGGCCGGACGTTTTCGCGAAGACCTGGCGTATCGCCTGAACGTCGCCGAGCTGCGCCTGCCGCCGCTGCGCGATCGCCGCGAAGACATTCCGCTGCTGTTCGAATCGTTCGCCTTCAGCGCTGCCCAGCGTCTGGGCCGCACTTTCCCGCCGTTGAGCGGGGCGCAATTGAGTCACCTGCTCAGCCACGACTGGCCGGGCAACGTGCGTGAACTGGCGAACGTCGCCGAGCGCCAGGTGTTGGGGCTGGATGAGCCGGTGCAGGGCATCGATCCGGGCCAGTCCCTCGCCGCGCAGCAGGAAGCCTTTGAAGCGCAATGCCTGCGCGCGGCGCTGACCCGGCACAAGGGCGATGTGAAAGCGGTGCTGGAAGAGTTGCAACTGCCGCGCCGGACCTTCAATGAAAAGCTGCAGCGGCATGGGTTGAGCCGGGAGATGTTTGTTCCGGGCAGCTGAGTTTTGCAGTGTCTGATCAGGCCTCTTCGCGAGCAAGCCCGCTCCCACAGGGTTTTGTGCTGAACACAGAATGTGTGAACACCACCGACCACTGTGGGAGCGGGCTTGCCCGCGAAGAGGCCCGCAAAGGCAACATTTATCCATCAGCCTGAATGAGCAATTTTCCGCTCACCACAATCCAGCCATAAGCGGATTTCCGCTCATTCAGTCTTTCCGCCCCCTCTAAACCGGCCCTCCCCCCGTTGGCACAGCTCCTGCTATAGCCCCAGCAGGCTGCGTTCCAACGCGCTCCACAAAAACAATTAAACGAAGGATCCTTCAATGGATAACTCCAACGCCCTGCCCCTTGGGTCGGCTGCCGCGCCCGTCAAAGAAAGAACCACCGCCAGCCGGATCAAATCGATCTTCAGCGGCTCGGTCGGCAACATGGTCGAGTGGTACGACTGGTACGTCTACGCCGCTTTCTCGCTGTACTTCGCCAAGACTTTCTTCCCCGCCGGTTCCACCACCGCGCAACTGATGAACACCGCCGCGATCTTCGCCGTGGGTTTCCTGATGCGCCCGATTGGTGGCTGGCTGATGGGCCTCTACGCCGACAAGGTCGGTCGCAAGAAAGCCTTGATGGCCTCGGTCTACCTGATGTGCTTCGGCTCCTTGCTGATCGCCCTCAGCCCCAACTATGAAACCATCGGCATCGGCGCGCCGATCCTGTTGGTCTTCGCCCGCTTGCTGCAAGGTCTGTCGGTCGGCGGCGAGTACGGCACCTCGGCCACCTACCTGTCGGAGATGGCGACCAGGGAGCGTCGCGGCTTCTTCTCCAGCTTCCAGTACGTGACCCTGATCTCCGGCCAGCTGATCGCGCTGGGCGTGCTGATCGTGCTGCAGAACATGCTGACCACCGAACAGCTGTACGCGTGGGGCTGGCGTATTCCGTTCGCCATCGGCGCACTGTGCGCGATCGTTGCCTTGTACCTGCGTCGCGGCATGGAAGAAACCGAATCGTTCACCAAGAAAGAGAAGTCCAAGGAAAGCGCGATGCGCACCTTGATGCGCCACCCGAAAGAACTGCTGACCGTGGTCGGCCTGACCATGGGCGGTACGCTGGCGTTCTACACCTACACCACCTACATGCAGAAATACCTGGTGAATACCGTCGGCATGAGCATCTCCGACTCGACCACCATTTCTGCCGCCACGCTGTTCCTGTTCATGTGCCTGCAACCGATCATCGGTGGTTTGTCCGATAAAATCGGTCGTCGTCCGATCCTGATCGCTTTCGGCGTACTCGGGACGATCTTCACCGTGCCGATCCTGATGACCCTGCACACCATCCAGACCTGGTGGGGCGCGTTCTTCCTGATCATGGCGGCACTGATCATCGTCAGCGGCTACACCTCGATCAACGCCGTGGTGAAAGCCGAACTGTTCCCGACCGAAATCCGCGCGCTGGGCGTCGGCCTGCCGTACGCCTTGACCGTGTCGATCTTCGGCGGTACCGCCGAATACATCGCACTGTGGTTCAAGAGCATCGGCATGGAAACCGGTTACTACTGGTACGTGACCGCGTGCATCGCGGTGTCGCTGCTGGTGTACATCACCATGAAAGACACGCAGAAACACTCGCGGATCGTGACTGACTGAGGAATGAGACAGTTCAGCCATTGTGATGGTGGCTGTTATGGCCTCATCGCGAGCAGGCTCACTCCTACATTGATTGGTGTACGCCGCCCTTTGTAGGAGTGAGCCTGCTCGCGATTGGGGCGACTCGGTATCAGCTCAACTCGGCAACCGGCGGCTTGCCATAACGCTTCTGCGCATACGACGCGCCAACAATCATCACCAGCAGAATCCCCGCCAGCACCGCCGACGAGCCGATGGTGCCGAAGTCCAGACCGCCCTTTTCATGGGGCTTGGTCATCAAATCGCCCAAGGTCGCACCGAACGGCCGGGTCAGCACGAACGCCACCCAGAACAACAGCACCGACGAAATCTTCGTGAAGTATTTGAGCGCCACGACCACGGCAATGGTCGAGCCGATCAGCAGCGCGCCACCGGCAAAACCCAGGCCCGAATCATCGGCCAGGTAGTCACCGAGCGCCGTGCCCAGGGTGTTGGAAAAAAGAATCGCCATCCAGTAGAACATCTCGCCACGGAAGGTCTGCACCTTGCTGACGTTCAACGAGTCGCCGCTCAGGCGCCAAGCCGTGAAGATCGCCAGCAGAATCGCAATCAGGATCATCGACCCGGTGGCGTAGCCCAGTTCAAGGGTACGATCCATGAAGTCGGACATGGTGGTGCCGGCGGTGCTGGTCGACAGAATCACGATCCAGTACAGCAGCGGCTTGTAGGTCTTGGCCATCAGTTGGCTGATCAGCGTCAGCACGAACACGCTGATCAGGATCAGCGAGCTGAGGGCGTACCCGACGTTGAGGGTCATCGACAGCAAGTCCCCCGCGGTTTCCCCCAGGGTCGTCGCGCAGATTTTCATGACCCAGAACGCCAGGGTGATTTGAGGCAGTTTGTTCATCGCAAGCAAAGCTCCAGTGTGGGACGGCCGCTTCTTGGTTTTCTGGCCGTGGGCAGACTGGCGTCGCACCGGTGAAAAACCGGTCGGCAACAGATGAAAAATCCGTCATATCGCGAAAATCAGCGATTAATCCCCCATTAATGCTGCCCCGGCATCCTGCCACTACCTGATCGATGACCCGCGCGGCGTTCGCTCCCGACAGTGGAAGCCCATTCAATGCGCCGCCCTTAATATCAAGTTAATCGATTGTTTTTAGCATTTATTTGCGCTTTTTTATCAATTTAGTTGGCGTAGCATTAAACCCATGCAAGACACACCCGCCAACGAATCTGGAGTCACTCACATGAAAACCAAACTGATCCTCGCCCTGACCCTGTCCGTACTGGCCGCCAACACCTTCGCTGCCGATGGCTCGGACAAAACCAAATCGGCCGACTTCATCTCCGGCGGCACCGCTGCCATCGAAAACAGCCACTCGGGCACTTACGCCGCTGACGGTTTCGATAAAACCAACATCGGCAAAACCGTGGCCGCCGATGGTTTCGACAAGACCGGTACTGCTGCAGCCATCAGCTGATTATCAGCAGCGCTTCCACAGCCCGGCTCCGGCCGGGCTTAGTCATTTCTGAAATCCACACAATTCCCCTGTAGGAGCTGCCACAGGCTGCGATCTTTTGATCTTGATCTTGAAAAACAGAATCAAAAGATCGCAGCCTGCGGCAGCTCCTACAGAGGAATCAGCGTCTGGCTGGAAATATGCGGGGCGTCCTTGCACTATGGCTGCAACCAAACGCAGCCTCAGGAACTCATTCACCATGTCCGATGACATCCACTTCTACGAACCCGCCAACGGCCACGGCCTGCCCCACGATCCGTTCAACGCCATCGTCGGCCCGCGTCCCATCGGCTGGATTTCTTCGCAGGATGCCGACGGCCAGCTGAATCTTGCGCCTTACAGTTTCTTCAACGCGTTCAACTACATTCCGCCGATCATTGGTTTTTCCAGCATCGGGCGCAAAGACAGCCTGAACAACATCGAGCAGACCGGCGAGTTCGCCTGGAACCTCGCCACTCGCCCGTTGGCCGAGCAGATGAACCAGAGCTGCGCGATGGTCGCGCCTGAAGTCAACGAGTTTGAATTGGCCGGGCTGACGCCGGTGGCGTCGAAGGTGATTGCGGTACCACGGGTAGCAGAAAGCCCGGTGTCCTTCGAGTGCAAGGTCACGCAGATCATTCAGTTGCAGCGCGCCGATGGCGAAACCGTACCGAGCTGGCTGATTCTCGGCGAAGTGGTCGCCGTGCATATCGCCAAATGGCTGTTGAAGGACGGGATCTACGACACCGCCGCGGCAGAACCGATTCTGCGCGGCGGCGGGCCGGCGGATTATTTCCAGTTGGGGCCTGAAGCCCTGTTCAAGATGTGGCGCCCGGGGGCGGGCAAGTAAGCGCAGTTACCAGATCAGCTCGGCGTCATCAGTGACGCCCTTGAGGCGGTCCAGCTCATTGATGGCAGCCTCATCGGCAGCGATGGCACCGGGGAAAACCTGATCACCCAGCAGTTTGTGGAAGCGAGGCGCACCGCCATCGACCAGGGCCTTGACCGCGATTGCCGCGTGGTAACCCTTGTTGCCGCCCAACTCGACGGGGACGACTGCGGAGACTGCTTCGAAGTGTTCGAACTCTTTACGTGCCATGGCACACATCCTGGCTCAGATGAATAAGCCGGACATTAAACCCTCAACCGGCGAGTTTGTGTATCGGTGCCGGGCATTGTCCGAGCGCCTGCGCCGCCGACACTTCTTTGAAGGTGTGGAAATCCAGGCTGTTGACCACCAGATCCTGAACCAATTCGGCAAAGATCTGCATCGACGGGCTGTTGAAATACGCGGTCATTGCCTGTTGATGGCTCCAGAAACCGGAGACCAGCCACAGCTCCGGATCGCATTGCGAATGCTGCAGGGCAAAGTTCAGGCAACCGGGGGCGTTGCGTGACGGTTCGATCAAGGAACTGAGGCGTACACCCAGTTCGGCGGAGCGTCCGGCGCGCGCTCGAACGAAGGCCATATGACTGACGGGAATCTGCTTGGACATGTTCAACCCTCCCAGGGAGTCGCGTGGCAGCCGGGGGACGGGCTGCGACAGGATCAAAGGTTAAGGGCCGGGCGCAAGGTGCCGTTAGTCGATTCCTGCCGCTGCGTTGCACAATCCTGCGAGACTGCACACAAAGCTCGTAACAACCTGCAAAACAGCGTCACACCACTGTCATACGGCGTTTCAAGCAAGTTTTCCGCCCTGCATCCTGCTATGACTGGGCACGCCGGCAATGCAATGCAGAATCAGGCAAGCATTTGACAGGATGTGTCTACCGCTGGCGCTTGCACAAACATATGCTCTGCCCCATTCCAGATTCCTTGCCGAGGATGCCGTGCATGACGTCATTCGATCGTTTCCAGTCTCCGCCCGATGCCGACATGGAAAAACAGCGTGCAGAACTCGCGGCGATCATTCGCCGCAATACCACCGACGACGGCAGTTATCAGACCGCCATCGGCTCGCTGTTCATGTCGCGCCATACCCAGTCCCATGACTTCGCCCCGGTGCTGGCGCAACCGGCGCTGTGCATCATGGCCCAGGGCCGCAAAGAGGTGCGCCTGGCGGATGAGTTCTTCAATTACGACCCGCTGAATTATCTGGTGGTCTCGGTCTCGATGCCGCTCAGCGGGCGGGTAGTGAATGTCTCGCCGGAGGATCCGATTCTCGCCGTGCGCCTGGACATCGACCCCGCGGAAATCACTGCACTGATCGCCGACGCTGGGCCGATGGGCGTGCCGACCCGACCGACCGGGCGCGGCCTGTATGTGGAAAAGATCGACAGCGCGATGCTCGACGCGGTGTTGCGTCTGGCGCGACTGCTGGATGCGCCGAAAGACATCGCCATGCTCGCGCCACTGATTCGCCGGGAGATTCTCTATCGCCTGCTGCGCAGTCCGCAGGGCCATCGCTTGTATGAAATCGCGATTGCCAACAGCCAGAGCCACCGCATCAGCCAGGCGATCAAATGGCTCAACGGCAACTTCGAACAGCCGCTGCGCATCGATGATCTGGCGAAAGAAGTGAACCTCAGCGTCTCGACCCTGCATCACCGTTTCAAGGCGATGACGGCGATGAGTCCGTTGCAGTACCAGAAGCAGCTACGCCTGCAAGAGGCGCGGCGCCTGATGCTGGCCGAAGGGCTGGAAGCGTCGGCGGCGGGCTATCGCGTGGGTTACGAAAGCCCGTCGCAGTTCAGCCGCGAGTACAGCCGCTTGTTTGGTGCACCGCCGTTAAGGGATCTGGCGCGGTTGCGGCAGTCGGTCTGATCCGGCATCTGCGGTGAGGCTTATGGCCCTATCGCGAGCAGGCTCACTCCTACAGTTGGAATGCGTTCACCTGTAGGAGTGAGCCTGCTCGCGATGGCATCGGCAAGATCACCATCAAATCCTGATCAAGCCCCCAACACCCGACACGCCTCGCTCGGCAACGTCACCGACACCGGATGCCCGATCCCCAAACCGATCCCCTGACACGGCGTACTCAACGCGGTGAACGTCACCCCGGAACACTCCACCGTGGTCTCGATGGTCGCGCCGATATCGCGCACGAACGTCACCTTGCCGAGCAAGCGATTGCCCGCCGTGGCTTGTGGCGCGGACAGTTGGAGGTCCTCCGGGCGAATCAGCATCTTCACCTTCTGCCCTGCCTCGATGCTGCTGCAGATCGGCACTTGCAGCGCATCACCGCCCGGCAAACTGACCTTGCCGTCACCCAGCGCCGTGGCCGGAAAAATGTTGCCCGAACCGATGAAGTCGGCAACGAACTCGTTGGCCGGATGCCGATAGATTTCGATCGGCGTGCCCACCTGCTGCACCTTGTGCTCGCCCAGCACCACGACGATGTCGGCCATGGTCATGGCTTCGCGCTGATCGTGGGTGACCATGATCGTGGTGATGTTCAAGCGCTGTTGCAACTGGCGGATTTCCACCTGCATCGACTCGCGGAGCTTGGCGTCCAGCGCCGACAGCGGTTCGTCGAGCAGGAGGATTTTCGGCCGCGAGGCGATGGCCCGGGCAATCGCCACCCGCTGCCGTTGCCCGCCGGAGAGTTTCGCCACCGGCCGGTCGATCATCGCCTGCAACTGGATCAACTCCAGCAATTCCACCACCCGCGCCAGTTGCTCGGCCTTGCTCACGCCGCGCAGTTTCAGCGGGTAGGCGATGTTCTCGCCGACAGTCATGTGCGGGAACAGCGCCAGCGACTGGAACACCATGCCGAAGTTGCGCAGGTGCGCCGGGGTGTGGCCGATGTTCTCGCCATCCAGGCGAATCTCGCCGCCGGTCAGGGTTTCCAGCCCGGCGATCATCCGCAGCAAGGTGGTTTTGCCGCAGCCCGACGGGCCGAGAAAACACACCAGTTGGCCTTCCGGCAAATGCAGGTTGACGTCCTGTACCGCGCAAGCCGAGCCGTAGAATTTCTCGACGTTTTCCAGAATCAGACCAGTCATGTTGCACCTCAAATCAAAAGGAAACGCCGCCCTCGCCCACCAGCTTCTCCAGCGCCCAGATCAGGACGAAGTCGATCAGCACGATCAGCACGGCAAACGAGAACACGGTAGGGTCGAGCGATGACACGGTGCGGCTGTACATCCAGATCGGCACGGTCATGACGTCGATGGTGTAGAGGAAATAGGTCACGGTGAATTCGTTGAACGAGACGATGAACGCCAGCAGCATCCCCGCCAGAATCCCCGACTTCATCAGCGGCACCACCACGTCGACAATCGCCCGCAGCGGTGAGGCGCCGAGCATCCGCGCCGCCTCTTCGACTTCACTGCCGATGGAGAGCATGGCGGCGGTGCAGTTTTTCACCACGAACGGCAGCGCCAGAATCACGTGGGCAATCACTAGCCGCGAAGTGGTCAGGTGGAACGGCAGGCTGTCGAACACCAGCAGCAAGGCCAGGCCCAACACCACCATCGGGAACACCAGCGGCAGCGACATCAGTTGCAGCGCCAGGGCTTTGCCACGGAACTCGCAACGGGTCAGCGCATAAGCCGCTGGCACCGCGATCAACGTGGCGAAAACCATGGTCAGACACGACACCAGCAGGCTGGTGGCCATGGCCTGACCGAGGCTCAGCACGTCGCTGGCGTCTGGCGAGACGAAGGTGTGCCAGGCCGCCTTGTACCACTGCAGGCTGTAGCTGCTCGGCGGGAAGTCGAGGTTCGACGCACCGCTGAACGACATGACGATCATGGTCAGGATCGGCAACACCGCCAGCAGCAGAATGAACCCGGAGAGGATCCCGGCGAACTTGCCGGTGTCGCCAGGCAGCAGCGCCATGCGCTTGTTGGTCAGGGTACTCATTGCGAAGCCTCCAGCAGACGCCGACGACGGCCGGTGATGTATTCAGACAGCGTCATGATCGCCAGCGTGGTGACGATCAGCACCACCCCGGCAGCGGATGCCGCGGGCCAGTTCATCAGCGGCGCGATCTGGTCATGCACCATCACCGCGAGCATCGGCACACGGCGGCCACCGAGCAGCAACGGCACGACAAAACTGCTGGCGTTGTAGGCGAACACCAGCGTCGCCCCGGTGATGATCCCCGGCAGACTCATCGGCAACACCACCTGACGGAACACCTGAAAACGACTGGCGCCCAGTGTCGCCGCCGCCTCTTCGTAGGTACGCGCAACACCACGCATGGCGCTGGCAATCGGCAGCACGGCCAAAGGAAACGCGGTCTGCACCAGCCCCATCAGCACGCCGTTCTGGTTGTACAGCAGCATGATCGGACGCTTGATCAGGCCCAGGCCCATCAGCGTCTGGTTGAGCATCCCGCCCGGGCCAAGAATCACCAGCCAGCCGTAGCTTTGCAGCAGGAGGTTGACCAGCAGCGGCAGCAACACTGCGGCAAGGAAGATCCGCCGCACGAACGGCGAGGTCAGCCGTGACATGGTGTACGCCACCGGGATCGCCAGCAGCACCGCGATCACTGCACTGATCAGCGCCAGACGCAGGGTCAGCAGCAGGGACTTGAGATAATAGGGTTCGAGCAATTGCGCGTAGCTGGCGAGGCTGAACCCGCTCCATTCCGCGCCTTTAGTGCCGACGCTCATGCGCAGCACCAGCAGGCTGGCGGCGATCAGCACGCCGAGAAACAGCATCGACGGCGTGAGGAAAAACCACGCCCGGGCGGTCGGCGAAATACCGCGCGCCGGGCGCACGTCAGCGGCGCCAACCGGTTGGGTCAGGGATTGATGTTCCATAGCAATGATCTCGTCAATGGAAAGCTAATCTCGCAAACACCTCAATCTCCTGTGGGAGCGGGCTTGCTCGCGAAAGCGGTGGTTCAGTCAGCAACAATGTCGACTGACAGATTGCATTCGCGAGCAAGCCCGCTCCCACATTTGATTTGTGGCGCTCTCAGGGCCTGTGCTCGGCTCTCGGTCAGGAAGAAAAAATTTCCGTATAGCGACGAATCCATTGGTCATGCACGGTCGCCAGGAAGGCGTTGTCGTGCATGATCGCCTTCTCGGCAATCTGCTCCGGCGTGAGGATGTACGGACTCTTGCGCGCTTCGGCTGAGATGATCGCCTTGGCGTTGACCGGGCCGTTGAAGATGTCTTCGGCCATCTTGCCCTGCACCAGCGGGTCGAGAGAGTGGTCGATGAAGGCGTAGGCCAGGTCGGTGTCGCCCGGACGGTTCTTCGGCATCACCGAGAGCATCAGGTCAGTGTAGAAACCTTCCTTCATGCCGAACGTGGCACCGAGACCGTAGTTCGGATCGCGGATCTGCTTGGGGAAGAATGCCGGGGCGTACAGCCCACCCATGTCCAACGACCCGGTGCGGAACAGTTCGGCGATCTGGTTCGGATTCTCGCCGAGGGTGACCACACGCTCCTTCAGCTCGGCGAGTTTCTTGAAGCCCGGCTCGATGTTGTGTTCGTCACCGCCGGCCAGTTTCGCGGCGATGATGATCAGGTCCATGGCCTCGGTCCAGTTCGGCGGCGGCAGGAAAATGTTCGGCGCCAGATCGGCATCCCACAGCGCGGCATAACTGTCCGGTGCCTGTTTGAGGGTGCGGGTGCTGTAGACCAGACTGTTGCACCACAGCAGGTAACCGATGCCGTGCCCGTTGGCGCCGGTGCGGTATTTTTCCGGTACGTCGATCAGGTTTGGAATCCGGTTGAGGTCGGGTTTTTCCAGCAGCCCGGCGGCGGCCAGACCTTCGGCGCCGACCCCGGCCAGGGTGATGATGTCGTACTGCGGACGGTCACCGCCGGCCTTGAGTTTGGCGACCATTTCCGAGGTGCTGCCGGTGCGGTCGGCGATGACCTTGGCGCCGGTCTTGGCCTCGAAGGTGGCGGCGATGTTGCGCAGTGCGGCAAGGCCGGTGTCATCCGACCAGGTCAGCAAACGCAGGGTCTTGCCGGCGAATCGCGTGTCGCTGGCGCTGGCCCGGATGAAGGGCATGCTCAGGGCCGCCGCCGCTACCGAGGCGACGCCGACGGTTTTAATGAATTGACGCCTGTTCAGATCATGCTCGCCCATGAAGGACTCCCTTTGTTCTTTTAAGTATGAGGTTGGTCGCAACCGTTGCATCCGCGCGGCCGGATCCGCTGCAGGCCTTGTATTAAAAGGCCTGCAGCGCTGCCGACGGGTTCATCCTGAGGTCGTGCAATACACCTGACTATCGATAAAAACTCATCGAAGCCATGACACCGACGCATGCCTCGTTGCGAGGCATGCACTCACCGTTTTCGGGCGTTCAGAGCGCCCGGATCACGTGTTTGATTTCCTGAAACGCGGCCAGGCCCCACGGCCCCAATTCGCGGCCGATGCTGCTCTGCTTGTAGCCGCCCCACGCCGTCTGCGGGAAGATCACTTGCGGCGCGTTGAGCCATACAAGCCCCGCCTGCAGGGCATTGGCGACCCGGTCGGCGGTCTCGGCGTTACGCGTCACCACACTGGCGACCAGCCCGAACTGGCTGTCGTTGGCCAGGGCAATCGCCTCGGCTTCGCTGCTGAAACTGCGCACGCAGAGCACCGGGCCGAAAATCTCTTCACACCACAACGCACTGTCGAGGGGCACGTCGGTGAACACTGTCGGCTGCAAAAAATAGCCGCGCGGCAGATCCGCCGGACGATTACCGCCGCACACCAGCTTCGCCCCGGCACTCAAACCGCGGTCGATGTGGCCGAGCACGCGCTGGTATTGCGCCTGATTGACCAGCGCGCCCATCTCCACGTCCGGGTCGAACGGATCGGCCACGCGAATCGCTTGCGCGCGCTTTTGCAGACGCTCAAGAAATTCATCGGCCAGCTCATCGGCGACCAGCACCCGGCTGGTGGCCGAGCACATCTGCCCGGCGTTGAAGAAACCGCCGCCGCAGGCCAGTTCCACCGCCAGTTCCAATTCGGCATCTTCAAGCACCAGCAGCGAAGATTTGCCGCCCAGTTCCAGGCTCACGCCCTTCACCGTTTCGGCGGCACGCTGCATTACTTGCACACCGACGGCGTTGCTGCCGGTGAAGGAAATCTTGGCGATGCGCGGGTCCGCCGACAGCGGCGCACCGACCGCCAGACCGGTGCCGCAAACCAGGTTGAACACACCGTCGGGCAAGCCGGACTCGGCAATGATCGCCGCCAGTTCCAGCTCCGGCAGCGGCGTGACTTCCGACGGTTTGAGCACCACGCAGCAGCCGGCGGCCAAGGCCGGGGCGAGCTTCCACGCGGTGGTGACCATCGGGAAATTCCACGGTACGATCAGCCCGACCACACCGCACGGCTCACGGCGCAGACGTGCGCTGAAATCGTCGCTGGGCAGCGCCACGTTACTGTCGAGTTGTGCATCGAGGCCTTCGGCCAATTCGGCGTAATACTCGAAAGTGGCGATCACATCATCGACGTCGATCGCCGCTTCGAATTGCGGTTTGCCGTTGTTGCTCGACTGCAGCTTCATTAGATGATCGCGACCGTTGCGCACGCCGTTGGCGATGTTGCGCAGAATCGCGCCACGCTCGGCCCCAGTGGTTTTCGACCAGCGCTTGAACGCTTCAGTGGCGGCGCTGACGGCCAGATCAACCGCGCGTTCATCGCCGCCATTGACCGTGGTCAGCAGCGCTTCGGTGGCCGGGTTGATCACCCGCAGATGCTCACGCCCGGCCGACCATTGACCGTTGATATACAGACCATCGAGTGTGGTTGGGAAATTGATCATCGGGCCACCGCCTGCATCCATTGGCTCTGGTCGATCTCGATCAGGGTCGGGCCCTGACGATCGGTGGCGGCACGCAGCGCGCCGCGCAATTGTTCAACCGAACTGATCGCTTCGGCGGCGCAGCCAAGGGCCTTGGCCACACCAATGAAATCCGGAGTGTAGATGTCGACGCCGACCGGTTCGATGGCGCGGTTGACCATGTACTTCTTGATCTCTTCGTAGCCCTGGTTATTCCACAGCAGGACGATTACCGGCGTGTGCGCTTCAACCGCGCTGGCCAGTTCCGGCAGGGTGAACTGCAAGCCGCCGTCGCCGATCAGGCACACCACTGGCGGACGAGCGCCGTCCTCAATGCCGCCACCGAGCCACGCGCCAATCGCCGCCGGCAAGGCGTAACCGAGGGTGCCGTAACCGGTGGACGAGTTGAACCAGCGCCGTGGACGTTCCGGGTTGAACGTGAGGTTGCCGGTGTACACCGGTTGTGTGGAATCGCCGACGAATACTGCGTCCGGCAACTCGTGCAGCACGGTTTCCAGAAAACGGGTCTGGGCCAGGGTTGGCGCATCCCAGGTCGCGGCCAGCTCATCGCGCAGACGTGCTGCCCGCACCTGACCCCAATCATTGCGCCGCTCGGCCAGCGCCTGCTGCGACAGTGCGCCGAGCAGCCCTTGTGCGGCGTTGCGCGAGTCGGCGACCAAGGCCACGTGCGGCGGATAGTTGCGCACGGTCTGATCGGCGTCGATGTCGATGCGCAGCAACTTGCCGGGGATTTCAAAGCCGCCGGCGAAGGTCACGTCGTAATCGGTTTCGGCCAGTTCGGTACCGATCGCCAGCACCACGTCGGCATCGGCCACCAGTGCGCGAGTGGCGACCAGGCTTTGCGTCGAGCCGATCAGCAGCGGATGGCTGGAGGGCAACATGCCTTTGGCGTTGATGGTCAGCGCCACCGGGGCGTCGAGCAGCTCGGCCAGCTCAGTCAGTTCGGCGGCGGCATCGATGGCACCGCCACCGGCGAGAATCAGCGGACGCCGAGCGCCGGCCAGCAACTCAGCCATGCGCCGTACTGCAGCCGGTGCAGCCCCGGCGCGGTCGATGTGCACCGGAACGCTGGCGAGCAGCTCATCAGCCTCTTCTACCAAAACATCCAGCGGAATCTCGATGTGCACCGGACGCGGACGCCCGGCCTGAAACAGTGCGAAAGCACGGGCCAGCACGCCGGGCAATTCCGCCGCCGACATCAGGGTGTGGGAGAACGCCGCGACGCCGCCGACCAGCGCGCTCTGGTTCGGCAACTCATGGAGTTTGCCGCGACCGCCACCCAACTGGCTGCGGGTCTGCACGCTGGAGATCACCAGCATCGGGATCGAGTCGGCGTAGGCCTGGCCCATCGCGGTGGTGATGTTGGTCATGCCCGGGCCGGTGATGATGAAGCACACACCCGGTTTGCCGCTGGTGCGCGCATAGCCGTCAGCCATGAATCCGGCGCCCTGCTCGTGCCGTGGAGTGACGTGGTTGATGCTCGAACGGGCCAGCCCGCGATACAGTTCCACGGTGTGCACCCCGGGGATGCCGAACACCTGCTCGACCCCGTAATCCTCGAGTAACTTGACCAGTACTTCGCCACACGTCGCCATGTCGATTGCCCTTCTTGTTCGTTTGAGACACCGAGCTCCTGGTGGGAGCGGGCTTGCTCGCGAAGGCGGTGTGCCAGCCAACATCAATGGGGATGACACACCGCATTCGCGGG
>NZ_JAJSLU010000005.1:43657-70303 GCF_023063025.1 Pseudomonas sp. YL2
GGGGGGGGGGGGGGCCCGCGGGGAGGGGGGGGGTCCCACCCACCAAGGGGGGGAGGCACCCCCCCCCCCCGCGCGCAACCCCGCTCCCACAAGAGTCCGTGGAATGGGTTCATTGAACGGGCGGCAGGTAGCGGCAACAATCGATTAAAAGTCATACTAGCCATGTCCTCACGTCATACCTTGGATCCACATGAAACGACTGCCTCCCCTGCCCGCCCTGCACACGTTTCTGATTACTGCGCAGTGCTGCAACTTCACCCGGGCGGCCGAGCAGTTGCACATCACTCAGGGCGCGGTGAGCCGGCAGATTGCCGGGCTGGAAGCTCATCTGGGGTATGAGTTGTTCATCCGTCTGGCCCGAGGCCTGGAACTGACCGCCGAAGGACGCGAATGGCTGCCACGGGTGGAAAAGATCTTCGGCCTGATCAGCGAGGCCACCGAGCAGATCGGTCGCAAGCGGCAAACCCTGCAACTCAAGGCGCCCAGCTGCGTGATGCGCTGGCTGGTGCCGCGCCTGCTGCAATGGCAAAAGGAACGCCCGGACGTGCCGGTCAAACTGACCACTACACTGGCCCATGGCGTCGACTTTCAGCGCGAGCAATTCGATGCGGCGGTGATCTACGGCACGCCGCCGGACAACTCCTCGACCGCGCTGCATCTGTTTGATGAACAGCTGACACCGGTCTGCTCGCCAGCATTATTGAAAGGCCCACCGGCGCTGAGCGAACCGGCCGACCTGCAACAGCATCTGCTGCTGCACCCGACTCGCGACACCCAGGACTGGACGGTGTGGCTGACCGCCGCCGAATTGCAATTGAGCAACGTCAACATGGGGCAGCATTTCGAGACGCTGGATCAGGCGATGTCGATGGCGTCGCATGGGACGGGTGTGGCGATTGGCGACTGGTCGCTGATCGGCGATGACCTGCGCGCCGGACGGCTGGTGATGCCGTTTGAGCTGAAGGTGAAAACGGGGCTGGGCTACTACGTGGTGATGCCACAAGGCGGCGAGGCGTCGCCGCAATTGGAGGAATTGATGATCTGGCTGGTGGAGCAGGCGCATACCCGCTGAAGTACACAGATCCCCCTGTGGGAGCGGGCTTGCTCGCGAAAGCGGAGTGTCAGCGACATTTTAAGTGACTGACACACTGCATTCGCGAGCAAGCCCGCTCCCACATTTTGTCTGCGTCGTTGCTTAATACCCGACCGTAAACCGCTGACGCGAATGCTTCGGCGTTTCCACTTCGTCAATCAGCGCAATCGCGTAATCGGCGAAAGTGATCCAGCTGCGACCTTCAGCACTGAACAGCAAATGATCCTTGCCAACGCGGAAGGTGCCGGTGCGCTCACCTTCGACGAACTCTGCCGATGGCGAGAGGAAGGTCCAGTCCAGTTCCTGCTCCGAACGCAAGGCATCGAGAAACGCTGCGCCAGCACTGGCCTCGGCTTTGTACTCGGCCGGGAAACCGGCGCTGTCGATCACTCGGGTGTCGTCCGGCAGCAACAGCGAACCGGCACCGCCGACCACCAGCAGACGCTTCACGCCCGCCTGCTTCACCGGGCCGACCACGGCACTGGCCGGTACTGTAGCGAAATGCGCGGCGCTGATCACCACGTCGTGACCGGCCACTGCCGCTTGCAGCGCCGCCGAATCCAGCACATCGACATTCTTGCTGACCACACCGGCACGTGAGCCGATCTTCGAGGTGTCGCGGGCGATGGCAGTGACGCTATGCCCGCGACGCAGGGCTTCTTCCAGCAGTTGGCTACCGGCACGGCCGGTGGCACCAATGATTGCGATCTTGCTCATGACATTCTCCAGTTGGCTTGAGAGTGCTGCGTTTTCAGAATCGGGTTACCACTTCATCTCGCCCTTGGCGACTTTGGCGCTCAGTTCCAGCGAGCTTTCTTCGCCGAGTTTCGGGTAGCGCTTGTGCATGGCCTTGATCAGTGCGGCGGAATCCTTGGCCTTGGCGGTTTCTTCGTCGAAAGCCTTAATGTAGTCGGCGGTGAATTTCACGCTGGCCAGCGAGCGGCTGCTCTCGCCCAGGTAGTGACCCGGCACCACGGTTTTCGGCTTCAGGGTTTCGATCGAGTGCAGGGTTTGCAGCCAGTCGGCGTGGGATTGCGCGGTCTGGGTATCAGCCATCCACACATGAATGTTCTCGGCGACCACGACGCCACCGACCACAGCCTTGAGCGACGGAATCCACACGAAGCTGCGATCCGGTTGTTTGCCTTCAAGACCGACCACCCGCAACTTCTGCCCTTCGAGCATCAGGCTGTCGCCCTTGAGCACGCCCGGCACGATGGTTTTGGCCGGTACGTCGGCGCCCATTTTCGGGCCCCAGAAGGCGAGTTTGCCGGCGACGGTTTTGTTGATGTGATCCACGGTCGGCTGCGAGGCCAGCACTTCGGCGTCGGGGAAAGCCTGGGTCAGGGTGTCGAGGCCGAAGTAGTAATCCGGGTCACCGTGGCTGATGTAAATGGTGGTCAGGTGCTTGCCGCTGGCGCGGATCTTTTCCACCACCTGCTCGGCCTGGGCCTTGCCGAATTGTGCATCGACCAGAATCGCGTCTTTCTCGCCGCTGACCAGCACCGAAGTCACCGGAAAAATCGCGTTGGTGCCTGGGTTATAGACATCCAGGGTCAGATTGGCGGCAGCGGCGTGGGCCGCGAAACCGAGGGTGGCGGTGGCCAGCAAAACGCGCTTGAGGGTAGTGAAGCCGATCATCTGTTGCTCCGTGGTCCGAATGCCGTGTTTGGCGATGGGACAGAGCTTAGTTGCCTGACTCGGTACAAAAAATGCGATGCTTGGACATAGTTTGTTTCTGAAAGCGGGCAAATCATGGATCGTCTTCAAGCAATGCGGGTGTTTGTCACAGTGGTCGATCTGGGCAGCCAGTCGGCGGCGGCCGATCATCTGGACCTGTCACGGCCGGTGGTGTCGCGTTATCTGGCGGAGCTGGAAGACTGGGTCGGCGCGCGCCTGATGCACCGCACCACACGTAAATTGAGCCTGACCGCCGCCGGCAGTGAAATCCTGCCGCGCTGCCGGCAGATGCTCGAACTCTCGACGGATATGCAGGCGGCAGTCAGTGAACCACACGATGCACCGCGAGGATTGCTGCGCATCAGTGTCAGTACGTCGTTCGGTCAGGCGCAACTGGCCGATGCGATGGCGGCGTACGTCAAACGTTACCCCGGGGTCAGCATCGATCTGCAGATGCTCGACCGCACGGTGAATCTGGTGGATGAGCGCATCGATCTGGCGATCCGCACCAGCAATGACCTCGATCCGAACCTGATCGCCCGGCGCCTGACCGTGTGCCGTTCGGTGGTCTGCGCCGCACCGGCCTACCTGCGTGACAACCCGCCACCGCAACGGGTCGAGGACCTGAGCCGACACAACTGCCTGACCCACTCCTACTTCGGCAAGAGCCTGTGGCATTTCGAGGAGGACGGCGAGCCCGTGTCGGTGCCGGTGCAGGGCAACATCAGCGCCAACGAGGCCAGCACCCTGCTGCGCGCAACCCTGGCCGGTGCGGGCGTGGCGATGCTGCCGACCTATCAGGCCGGGGTGCATGTGCATGCCGGTGAACTGGTGCGCCTGCTGCCGGATGCCGAGCCACGGCAGATGAACATCTACGCGGTGTACGCCTCACGCAAGCACATGCCGGCGGCGTTGCGCAGCATGCTGGATTTTCTCGTCGAACGATTCCCGGAAAATCCCGAATGGGATATGGGCCTGTAAATCCGATGCCCCTGTGGGAGCGGGCTTGCTCGCGAAGGCGGTGTATCAGTCTGGATTGTCATCGACTGACACCACGCCTTCGCGAGCAAGCCCGCTCCCACAGGGGGATGTCACATAGGCCGAATCCGTGGCTGGCAACTCTATGCCGCTGACCTATGCTGAAAGTAATACCGCAGGGTATGCGTTCAGAGGTCTACGCCATGAACATCAGAACAAGAAGGTACTTCGCGATTTTCATCACCTGCGCTGCCACGCTGGCGCTGTACGGCACCGCGGCCTGGCGGGTCGAGCAACTGCGACAACTGCCGCGCGAGTATGCGAGCTGCAATTTCGAGCGTTGCATTCCGCATAACGCGACGCTTAATGCATTGCGCTGATGTAGCTCAAGCGAACCCTGTAGGAGTGAGCCTGCTCGCGATAGCGTCGTCATGACCAATATTGCAGGTGACTGACACACCGCTATCGCGAGCAGGCTCACTCCTACAAAGGGATGTGTTCACCTCACTGATCGGCCTTCAGCCGGTCACGAAACGCCTTTGGCGAAATGCCCACCCGGCGCCGGAACAGGCGCGTGAAGTTGGTCGGATCGGAAAACCCCAACAACTCCGACATCTCATAAATGGTCATGCTGGTGTAGGTCAGCAAACGTTTGGCTTCCAGCAACTGGCGTTCGTGCATGATCTGCAGCGCCGGCTGCCCAGCCAGTTCGCGGCAGGTGCCGTTGAGGTGTGATACCGAAATCCCCAGGCGATGGGCGAGGTCTTCGACCTTCACATGCTGGCGGTACGTCTCCTCCACCAATTGAATGAACCCGTTGAGGTATTCGCGCTGGCGTTGCGGCCGCTGGCTGGCGTTATGGCGCACGAGCGCCTGACGGCTGACCCAGACCATGATTACGCTGACCAGCGAATGCATGAGCATTTCCCGCGCGGGTTGATGGCCGTTGTACTCGGCCTGCAACGCTGAAAACAGACTGTTCAGGTACTCCGCGTCCTTGCCCGCCGGGTAGTGCTCGGCCTGGGCCAGTGCGTGCACCGAACTGCCCAGTTGCGCCTGCAGGTGATTGATCAGCGGATTGGCGAGGGTGACGACGAATCCTTCGACGTCCTCGGAAAAGCGAAAGCCATGCACCGACAACGGTGGCAGGACTTGAATCGCGGGTTGGTTGAGTTGCGTGCGTTGACCTTCGATTTCAAGCTCTGCCTGACCTTTGAAGACGAAGAGCAACTGGCACAAATCGGCGTGGCGGTGGGGTTTGATTTCCCATTGATGTTCGCGGCTGCGTTTGGAAATGGTTTCACAGTGCAGCAAGTCAGGGGTCGGCCAGTCCAGGCTTTCACCGTAGAGCTTGAACACCGGAATCGAAGGCAGGGCAGGCTTGTTCATCACTTCAATCCAGGCCTCGAAGTTGCGGGCGATAATCGCACCGATTGGCAGAATGTACAGGTATCGGCTCAGTTTTCACCTTCAATTGACAGACCCGCAAGGGAAAAATGCAAGCACTCGATCCATAAAAATCATTCACCGCCTTCTGTCGCGTGAAGCTTGCGAGTCATAAAAACAATGAAAACGCTGAAAACCCAAGTCGCCATCATTGGTGCCGGTCCGTCCGGATTGCTCCTCGGTCAGTTGCTGCACAACGCCGGCATCGACACCCTGATTCTCGAACGCCAGACACCCGACTATGTCCTCGGACGAATTCGCGCCGGCGTGCTTGAACAAGGCATGGTAGAGCTGTTGCGCCAGGCCGGCGTAGGCGCGCGCATGGATGCCGAAGGGCTGGTGCACGCCGGCTTCGATCTGGCACTGGATGGGCGTCTGGCCCACATCGATCTGCAGGGTTTGACCGGCGGCAAAACCGTCATGGTTTACGGTCAGACCGAAGTCACGCGCGACCTGATGGCCGCTCGTCGGGAGGCTGGCGCACTGTCGTTTTATGAAGTGAGCGATGTCGTTCCTCACGGTATGAAAAGCGACGAGGCGTTTGTCACCTTCGAAAAGGACGGCGAAACCTGGCGCGTCGATTGCGATTACATCGCCGGTTGCGACGGCTTTCATGGCGTGGCCCGGCAGTCGATTCCCGAGGACTGCCTGAAGATCTTCGAACGGGTCTATCCGTTCGGCTGGCTGGGGATTCTCGCCGACACCCCGCCGGTGCACGAAGAGCTGGTCTATGCCCGCCATGAACGTGGCTTCGCCCTGTGTAGCATGCGTTCGGCCACCCGCACCCGTTATTACCTGCAAGTGCCGGCCGAGGAAAACGTCGCCGACTGGTCCGACGAGCGCTTTTGGGCTGAGCTGAAAACCCGTCTGCCCGCCGCGCTTGCCGAGAAACTGGTGACTGGCCCGTCGATTGAAAAAAGCATCGCGCCGCTGCGCAGTTTTGTCGTCGAGCCGATGCAGTACGGGCGGATGTTTCTGCTCGGCGATGCCGCGCACATTGTACCGCCCACCGGCGCCAAGGGCCTGAACCTGGCCGCCAGCGATGTCAGTACGCTGTTCAAAATTCTGCTGAAGGTTTATCGCGAAGGGCGCACCGATCTGCTGGAAAAATACTCGGAAATCTGCCTGCGCCGGGTATGGAAAGCCGAACGTTTCTCCTGGTGGATGACTTCGATGCTGCACCGCTTCGACGAGCATGATGATTTCAGCCAACGGATCAGCGCCTCGGAACTGGACTACTTTGTCAGTTCAGAAGCCGGTCGAAAAACCATTGCAGAAAATTACGTCGGACTTCCGTACGAGGCTATCGAATAGCCTGCTATCGACTTACACTGGCGAGCATCCACCCGCGCGCAATGGCCGTGCGGGTCCATCACTGCCCGCAGGCTCGCCCGTGACCAATCTCAATCACCCTGAAACGCCCAAACCGGCCATTCGCAGCGTGCTGGTCGCGTTGATGATGGCGATTTTTCTCGGCGCGCTGGACCAGACCATCGTCGCCGTCTCGATGCCCGCCATCTCCGCACAGTTCAAGGACGTCAGCCTGCTGGCCTGGGTGATTTCCGGGTACATGGTGGCAATGACCGTGGCCGTGCCGATCTACGGCAAACTCGGCGATTTGTACGGGCGACGCAAACTGATGCTGTTCGGCATGGGCCTGTTCACCCTCGCCTCGCTGTTCTGCGGCATGGCGCAAAGCATGGAACAACTGGTGCTGGCGCGGATTCTCCAGGGCATCGGTGCCGGCGGGATGATTTCGGTCAGTCAGGCAATCATCGGCGACATCGTCCCGCCGCGCGAACGCGGGCGTTATCAGGGTTACTTCAGCAGCATGTACGCGGTGGCCAGCGTCGCCGGGCCAGTGCTCGGCGGCTACATGACCGAATACCTGTCGTGGCGCTGGGTGTTCCTGATCAATCTGCCACTGGGACTGGGCGCCTGGTGGGTTGCCAATCGCAATCTGCGCGGGCTGCCGATTCCGCAGCGCAAACCGATCATCGACTACCTCGGCACGCTGTTGATGATCATCGGTTTGACCGCCCTGCTGCTGGCCATCACCCAAGTCGGTCAGGGTCATTCGTGGCGCAGCAGTGAAGTGCTCGGTTTGTTCGCCTGCGCGGTGCTGGTGCTGGCGGTGTTCGTGTGGCATGAACGCCGGGCGCGTGAGCCGCTGCTGCCGATGCACTTGTTCACCAACCGCAACGCGTTGCTGTGCTGGTGCACGATTTTCTTCACCAGTTTTCAGGCAATCTCGCTGATCGTGTTGATGCCGCTGCGCTTCCAGAGCGTTACCGGCGCCGGGGCCGACGCGGCGGCGTTGCACTTGCTGCCGCTGGCGATGGGCCTGCCGATTGGCGCTTATTTCGCCGGACGCCGTACTTCGGTGACCGGTCGCTACAAACCACAGATTCTGACCGGCGCGCTGCTGATGCCGATCTCGATTCTCGGCATGGCGTTCAGCCCACCCGATGCGACGCTGGTCAGCAGCCTGTTCATGCTGCTCAGCGGGATTGCCGGCGGCATGCAGTTCCCGACTTCACTGGTGGGTACGCAGAACTCGGTGGAGCAACGCGACATCGGCGTCGCCACCAGCACCACCAATCTGTTCCGTTCGCTGGGCGGTGCAGTGGGTGTGGCGTTGATGTCGGCGCTGTTGCTGGCGTTGTTGCAGGATTCGAGTTTTGCCCATCTGGCGAGCAACTCGCTGATCAGCGAGGGGCATTCGGGCAACGTGCTGCTCGACGGTTTGAACGCCGCACCGGGTGATGCGCAGAACGCCTTGCGCGCCGAGCTTTCGGTGACGTTCCGGCATCTGCTGTGGGTGAGTACCGCGGTGTCATTGCTGGGGCTGGCAGCGGCAATTGCGATGCCGAACAAGTTGCTGCGCGGGCGCGAGCACGGCGCCAAATAACAGCAACACCTTAAAACCCTGTGGGAGGGGGCTTGCTCCCGAAAGCGGTGGATCAGCCAACATCTTTGTTGAATGACATACCGCTTTCGGGAGCAAGCCCCCTCCCACAGTAGCGAATGTTTCAATCAGGGGCTGTAGTAACCCACCGCCACCAGAAAATGCCCGACCTTCTTCAGGTAGGCATGCTTGTCCTCGACCTTGCCGGTCACCGGGTTTTTCCAGCGATATTCGTATTCGCCGTCATCCTGTTTGGCGATCAGCGCCAGAATCGGCTCGCCCACCGGTTTGCCTTCCGGGTCCTTGATCTTGCTGAAATCGGTGTTGATCAAGCGCAGGTTGGTTCCGTGGGCAACGTAGCGTTGGGTGTCCAGATCGACCACGAACACATACAGGTCATCCTGCAGATAACCGCCCTTGAGCGAGTTGATGGCCGTCAGCGTGACCTTCTCGTTTTTTCCCAGATCGGTTGCAGCCTTGTCGAGAAGTGCCTTGGCCTGCTCGGCTGAAGCACGCGGCAGGTAATAACCGACGGCCAGAATCCGCTGGCCGATGCGCTGATAGTAGACATGCTTGCGCTCGACCTTGCCGTCCGCCCAGTTCTGCCAGCGGTATTCGGCCTGTTGAATGCCGTTGCCTTCCGGCACCAGCAAGGCGTCCTTGAAGGCTTTCTGCAAATCCGGCGCAAGCACTTCGCTGACGTCACGGCCGATCAAGGCTGAGGACGGCCCGCCGCTGGCGAGCATCACGCCTTTGGTGTCGACCACGAACACGTAGCGATCCTTGTCGACGAACTCGCCCTGACGGCTGAACGCGGCGAAGGCCTTGTCGCCATTGTCGTGGTAATAGGCCAGAGCCTTTTCCAGCAAAGCGATGGCAGCCTTGCTGTCGTCCTTTTGTGTAGTGGCGGCGTTGACCTGCCCCGTCCCCACAAAAAGCATCACCCCGAGCCACGCCACTTTATGCAAAAACCCCATAACGCATCCCTCGTTCTTGTTGGTGTTTCAAGAGCGTAGACGGATTGGGGTCGGACGGAGGTCGAAGATGAATCCAGAAGTTGCCGCATTCCCTGTGGCGAGGGAGCTTGCTCCCGCTCGGCTGCGAAGCAGTCGCAAAACCTGCAAATACGCTCTACCTGAACGAAAGCAGGGGAGCGCTTCGCACTCCAGCGGGAGCAAGCTCCCTCGCCACAAGATATCCTGACTCAGGCCCTATGGCCGGGCATTGATCTGCTGCTGCAGGTTCTGGATCTGCGCCTGCAGGGTGTTGAGGTTGCGGGTCATCTGCCCGCGGAATGCGTCGAACTCGGCGGTATTGCCGCCACCCTGCGCAGCGGCCGGACGGTTGTCCTGTTCACTCTTGAGAACGACGATTTCCTGCTCCAGACGCTCGATCGCCGCGCTCGGATTGCCTTGCTTTTTCAGCGCAGCGATATCAGCGCCGAGGCTTTTCAGTTGAGCGTCATAACTCTTGAGCTGCGCATCGACCTTGCCGGTGTCGGCCGGGGCGCTTTTCAGGGTCGCCAGTTCGGCGCTCAAGGCTTTGACCTGAGCCTGCAACTGGCTATTGGCGTTCTGTTGTTCGGTGGTCTGCGCGGTCATCTGCGCCAGACGCTTGTCCAGATCGCTGGTCTGACCGACCACGCCTTGCTGCTGTTTGCTCTGATCCAGCAACTGGGTTTCCAGCTGTTTGATCTGCAGCTTCAAGGCTTCGCTGTCGCTGTTGACGTTGCTCTGGCTGGCGACGACCTTGCCGGAAATGTCCTGCAGGCGCCCTGCCGCTTCCTCGCTGATGCGCGCAAAGCTTTCCTGGGTCGCGACCAATTGCTGCTCCATCAGCGAAATCTGCTGGAAGCTCCACCAGGCCAGACCGATGAAGGCGAAGAACAACGCGCCGACCAGTGCCCACAGCGGCCCGGTACTCGCGGCCTTGACCTTGACCACCGGCGGCGGCGTGCGCGAGTGCACGGAGGTGCGGGCGGAGGGCGGAATGTCATCGTCGTCAAAGGTGTCGGCCCGCAGGCTCGGTACATCGTCGAAATCGTCGTTGGCATCGTTACGCATGGACATTGAGGCAACCTTTGTGGAACGCGGTGATGGCTAAATGCTGCGAAGTATAACCGCCGCAGCCGCAGGGATTGACCCTCAAGCGGCAGTGCGGTTCATTGCCGGCCGGGCGACTTGTATCAACGGATGTCCTGAGCTTTCCACCAGCCACAGAACTCGTCGAGGGCCGACCACAGGCTGACTTTCGGATCGTAGTCCAGATAATGCCGGGCGCGGCTGATGTCGAGGGTGAAATTTTTCTTCATGACTTGCATGCCCAACCCCGAGAGGGTCGGCTCCGGGCGGCCCGGCCAGAGTTTGCACACGCCTTCGTTGAGCGCAGCAACGCTGTAGGCCAGACCGTACGAGCGGTATTTGCTGACCTGCGGCACTTCCATCTTGCGCATCACATAATTGACCACATCCCACAGCGGCACCGGCGCGCCATTGCTGATGTTGTAGGCCTTGCCCAACGCGGAACCGGCTGCCAGCAGACTACTGAGCAGCGCTTCGTTGAGGTTCTGCACGCTGGTGAAGTCGACCTTGTTCAGACCGTCGCCAATGATCGCCAGACGCCCCTTGCGCTGCATGTTCAGCAGGCGCGGGAAGATGCTCATGTCGCCGGCGCCAGTGACGAAACGCGGGCGCAGGGCGATGGTTTCCAGACCGAATTCCTGTGCGCCAAAGACCTTTTGCTCGGCCAGGTATTTGGTCGCCGCGTAGTGATGCTTGAAGCGCTTGGGCACTTGCTCTTCGGTCAGGCCGAGGTGATCGCGGCCATCGAAATAGATCGACGGCGACGACAGATGCACCAGCCGCCGCACGCGCTGCTTGAGGCAGGCTTCGACGACGTTTTCGGTGACCTGCACGTTGCCCTGATGAAAGTCCTGATAGCGCCCCCACAAGCCGACGGCACCGGCGCAGTGCACCACGGCTTCGACGTCGGCGCAGAGGTCGCGCACCAGATCTGCATCGGTGAGATCGCCCGGGACGAACTCGGCGCCACGGCGCACCAGATGTTCGACGCTCTCGGCCCGGCGACCGTTGACCCGCACGTCCAGGCCCTGCTCCAAAGCGAAACGCGCAAAGCGTCCGCCAATGAAGCCGCTTGCGCCGGTGACCAGAATTTTCATGTAACGCTCCGATGTCTTTCGTTTACCTGATACGTCTGTCTTGACGCTGACCGTCAGCCCAAGGGCACCAGCCAGCGCGGTGAAGAACGTAGCAATTGCTCGGTCAGCAAGGCCAGCAGCTGACCGCCATTGCGCCAATGATGCCAGTACAACGGCACATCGATCGGTTTATCTGGCAACAGTTCGCGCAATACGCCGCGTTGCAGTTGATCGCGCACTTGCAGTTCCGGCACCAGGCCCCAACCAAACCCGGCTTCGGTCAGACGCACAAAACCTTCGGAGGACGGGCACAAATGATGCTCGAAACCACCATCGACACCGAGCGATGCGAGGTAGCGATGCTGGAGAAAATCGTCCGGGCCGAACACCAGCGCCGGGGTGCGCGGCAGCTGCTCGGCGCGCACCCCGTCGGGGAAATGCCGCTCGATAAACGCCGGACTGGCCAGCGCTCGATAGCGCATCGCCCCGAGCAACACGCTGCGCGCACCGGCCACCGGGCGTTCGCTGGCGCAGACACACGCCGCCACTTCCCCGGCCCGCATGCGCTTGAGGCCGACGGTCTGATCCTCCACCACCAGATCCAGCAATAAATGCTGCTCGGCGCAGAAATCGCCCACGGCTTCGGCCCACCAGGTGGCGAGGCTGTCGGCGTTGAGGGCGATGCGCAGACGCTCCGGCAGGCCTTCTTCGTCGAGCGCTGGCACCAGGGTCTGCAAGTCACGTTCGAGCAGGCGCACCTGCTGCACATGGTTGAGCAGGCGCCGGCCAATCTCGGTCGGCGATGGCGGCGTGCCGCGTACCAGCACCGGTTGGCCGACCCGCGCTTCCAGCAATTTGATCCGCTGGGAAATCGCCGATTGCGACAAGCCCAGCACCTGCGCAGCGCGCTCGAATCCAGCCTGCTCGACCACGGCGGCCAGAGCGGAAAGCAATTTGTAGTCGAACATCAGTTTTCCTAATGAGCGATCAGCACTATTGGTTTTTCTTATACCGCTTTCGACCGGAGAATAGCCAGCAAGCACTCTTTATCAAGGAACACGGCGATGGCTGGCGAAACCTCTCTCACGACGCTGCTGCGCAGCATGAGCCCGCAGCTCAATGCCGGCGAGTACGTGTTCTGCACCCTGCGTGACGGCCAGTTGCCGAGCGGTGTGGAGATTGTCGGCAGCTTCCGCGAGCAGGAAGGCCTGACCGTGATTCTGGAGCGCTCCCAGGCTGAACGTGCCGGGTTCGCTTTTGATTATGTGGCGGCGTGGATCACCCTCAATGTGCATTCGGCGCTCGAAGCCGTTGGCCTGACCGCCGCGTTCGCCAGCGCGCTGGGCAAGGCCGGAATCAGTTGCAACGTGATCGCCGGTTATTACCACGACCATTTGTTTGTCGGTCAGGCCGACGCCGAGCGTGCCATGCACGTGCTGCGCGATCTCGCAGCCAACGCGGAGTAAATCTTATGTGGCAAAGCTATGTGAACGGCCTGCTGGTGGCCTTGGGGCTGATCATGGCGATCGGCACCCAGAACGCTTTTGTGCTGGCGCAGAGTCTGCGCCGCGAACATCACCTGCCGGTGGCAGCGCTGTGTGTGGCGTGCGATGCGCTGCTGGTGGCAGCCGGGGTGTTTGGCTTGGCCACCGTGTTGGCGCAGAACCCGACATTGCTCGCGGTGGCACGCTGGGGCGGCGCGGTCTTTCTGATCTGGTATGGCAGCCAGGCACTGCGAAGGGCGTTCTCGAAACAGAGTCTGGATCAGGGTGAAAACCACACCGTACGCTCGTTGCGCGCGGTGATGCTCAGCGCGCTGGCGGTGACGCTGCTCAATCCGCACGTTTATCTCGATACGGTATTGCTGATCGGCTCGCTCGGTGCGCAACAGTCAGTGCCGGGCGCTTATGTCGTGGGCGCCGCGAGTGCGTCGCTGCTGTGGTTTTTCACCTTGGCGCTAGGTGCCGCGTGGCTTGCACCGTGGCTGGCTCGGCCGAGTACCTGGCGGATTCTTGATCTTCTGGTGGCAGTGATGATGTTCACCGTGGCGGGCCAATTGATTATCGCCAACTGATTTATTCCAAAAGGCTCTGGAACCTCTATCCCACACAGTTGTTGCGTGGTTAAGCCTTGACCCCGGTGCTATGATCCGAACCCTGCGCCGCAAAGAGTAAAAACTCGTCGGTGCATTTCTGGCCGCCCGTGATCGGCCTTGCGCTCACCGCAACAGACCTGATTAGGAGAATCATCATGGCTTTCGAATTGCCGCCGCTGCCTTACGCACACGATGCCCTGCAGCCGCACATTTCCAAGGAAACCCTGGAATTTCACCACGACAAGCACCACAACACCTATGTCGTGAACCTGAACAACCTGGTGCCAGGCACCGAGTTCGAAGGCAAGACCCTGGAAGAGATCGTCAAGACTTCCTCGGGCGGCATCTTCAACAACGCCGCTCAGGTCTGGAACCACACTTTCTACTGGAACTGCCTGGCGCCAAACGCCGGCGGTCAACCAACCGGCGCACTGGCTGAAGCCATCAACGCGGCTTTCGGTTCGTTCGACAAGTTCAAGGAAGAGTTCAGCAAAACCTCGATCGGCACCTTCGGTTCCGGCTGGGGCTGGCTGGTGAAAAAGGCTGACGGTTCTCTGGCCCTGGCCAGCACCATCGGCGCCGGCAACCCGCTGACCAGCGGCGACACCCCGCTGCTGACCTGCGACGTCTGGGAACACGCTTACTACATCGACTACCGCAACCTGCGTCCGAAGTACGTTGAAGCGTTCTGGAACCTGGTCAACTGGAAGTTCGTCGCTGAGCAGTTCGAAGGCAAAACCTTCACCGCTTAAGCTACGCGCCAGATAAAAAACCCGGCTATGGCCGGGTTTTTTTATGCCCGAAGAATGCCGCACCGCATCGAATTCCATTCAGGCCGTTTTCCCACAACTAAAGCAGCCTTCGCCCTCTTGCCGCCGCGCCGTAGCGGGCTACCATCAAATCAGCGAAAATTTGTTCCAGACTGCTCAAGTTGAGGGCCGAAACTACCGACACAGTACAAATAGAGCTGAGACTCCAGACAGCAGTATTTCGGCCAAGGCCACGGGCAAATGTTCCGAGGCTTGATTGTCCCTTTGACTGCCAACACGGGATTGCCAATACTCATGGCAACTTGACGCTACCCGCACGGAACAAGGAATAACCCTTTGAAGCTGGAACTCAAGAACAGCTTGTCGGTGAAGTTGCTCCGGGTCGTGCTCCTTTCGGCATTGATCGTCGGCGTGGTCTTGAGCTGCGCCCAGATCGTTTTCGATGCCTATAAAACCCGCCAGGCGGTGGCCGGCGACGCTCAGCGCATCCTCGACATGTTCCGTGATCCCTCGACTCAGGCGGTCTACAGTTTGGACCGGGAAATGGGCATGCAGGTGATCGAAGGCCTGTTCCAGGACGACGCCGTGCGCCAGGCCTCCATCGGCCATCCCAACGAAGCGATGCTCGCGCAGAAGTCCCGTGAGTTGCAGCACTCCAACAGCCGCTGGCTGACTGACCTGATTCTCGGTCAGGAACGCACCTTCACCACTCAATTGGTCGGTCGCGGTCCCTACAGCGAGTATTACGGCGACCTGAGCATCACCCTCGACACCGCCACCTATGGCGAGAGTTTCATCGTCAGTTCGGTGATCATTTTCATTTCCGGCGTCTTGCGCGCCCTGGCCATGGGCCTGGTGTTGTATCTGGTTTATCACTGGCTGCTGACCAAGCCGCTGTCGCGGATCATCGAGCACCTGACCGAAATCAATCCCGATCGCCCCAGCGAGCACAAGATTCCACAGCTCAAGGGTCATGAAAAGAATGAACTCGGCATCTGGATCAACACCGCCAACCAGTTGCTCGAATCGATAGAACGCAACACCCACCTGCGCCACGAAGCGGAAAACAGCCTGCTGCGCATGGCCCAGTACGACTTCCTCACCGGCCTGCCGAACCGCCAGCAATTGCAGCAGCAACTGGACAAGATTCTGGTCGACGCCGGCAAGCTGCAACGCCGGGTCGCGGTGTTGTGTGTGGGGCTGGATGATTTCAAAGGAATCAACGAGCAGTTCAGCTACCAGACCGGCGACCAGTTGCTGCTGGCGCTGGCCGACCGCCTGCGCGCCCACAGCGGTCGCCTCGGCGCCCTCGCCCGTCTGGGTGGCGACCAGTTCGCGCTGGTGCAGGCCGATATCGAACAGCCTTACGAAGCGGCAGAGCTGGCGCAGAGCATCCTCGATGATCTGGAAGCGGCGTTCGCCCTCGACCATCAGGAAATCCGCCTGCGCGCGACCATCGGCATCACCCTGTTCCCCGAGGACGGCGACAGCACCGAGAAGCTGTTGCAGAAGGCCGAGCAGACCATGACGCTGGCCAAGACCCGCTCGCGCAACCGCTATCAGTTCTACATCGCCAGTGTCGACAGCGAGATGCGTCGCCGTCGCGAACTGGAAAAAGACCTGCGCGATGCGCTGATTCGCGACCAGTTCTACCTCGTCTATCAGCCGCAGATCAGCTACCGCGATCACCGCGTGGTCGGGGTCGAAGCACTGATTCGCTGGCAGCATCCGGAACACGGTCTGGTGCCGCCGGACCTGTTCATTCCGCTGGCCGAACAGAACGGCACGATCATCGCCATCGGCGAATGGGTGCTGGATCAGGCCTGCAAGCAATTGCGCGAATGGCACGATCAGGGCTTCGTCGATCTGCGCATGGCGGTCAACCTGTCCACCGTGCAACTGCACCACGCCGAGTTGCCGCGGGTGGTCAACAACCTGCTGCAGATCTACCGCCTGCCGCCGCGCAGCCTGGAGCTGGAAGTCACCGAAACCGGCCTGATGGAAGACATCAGCACCGCCGCCCAGCATCTGCTGAGCCTGCGTCGTTCCGGGGCGCTGATCGCCATCGACGACTTCGGCACCGGCTATTCATCACTGAGTTATCTGAAAAGCCTGCCGCTGGACAAGATCAAGATCGATAAGAGCTTCGTTCAGGATCTGCTGGATGACGACGATGATGCGACCATCGTTCGCGCGATCATCCAGCTGGGCAAGAGCCTGGGCATGCAGGTGATCGCCGAAGGCGTGGAAACCGCCGAGCAAGAGTCCTACATCATCTCCGAAGGCTGTCACGAAGGTCAGGGCTACCACTACAGCAAGCCGCTGCCTGCCCGGGAGCTGACGGCCTACCTCAAGCAGGCGCAGCGTAGCAACGCGGCGATCCTTTGATGCCGCGCATAACAACCGGCTAAACAAGAAATATTTCCAGCCACAGCCCTTTACACATAATGCGAAAGATTTGCATTATGTCGCAGCTTTGCGCACCCCCGTGCCCTGTCCATTCCATTACCGAAGCAGGATGTTCGCCATGATTCGTATGCCTCTGGCTACCGCCAGTCTGCTGGCCATCGCTATTTCCCTCGCCGGTTGCGGCGAAGGCAAAGACAAGGCTGCCGCCCCGGCCGCGCCGACGCCGGCCGCCAGCACCGCCGCCGCTCCAGCACCTGCCGCTGCCGGTAAAGTCGATGAAGCCGCCGCCAAGGCTGTGGTCGCGCACTACGCCGACATGGTCTTCGCCGTCTACAGCGATGCCGAATCCACTGCGAAAACCCTGCAAACCGCGGTCGACGCGTTCCTCGCCAAGCCGAACGCCGACACCCTGAAAGCCGCCAAGGCTGCCTGGGTCGCTGCGCGCGTGCCTTACCTGCAGAGCGAAGTGTTCCGCTTCGGCAACACCATCATCGACGACTGGGAAGGTCAGGTGAACGCCTGGCCGCTGGACGAAGGCCTGATCGACTACGTCGACAAATCCTACGAGCACGCGCTGGGCAACCCGGGCGCCACCGCCAACATCATCGCCAACACTGAAGTGCAGGTCGGCGAAGACAAGGTCGACGTGAAGGACATCACCCCGGAAAAACTCGCCAGCCTCAACGAGCTGGGCGGTTCCGAAGCCAACGTCGCCACCGGCTACCACGCCATCGAATTCCTGCTCTGGGGCCAGGACCTGAACGGCACCGGCCCGGGCGCCGGCAACCGTCCGGCCTCGGACTACCTGGAAGGCGCTGGCGCCACCGGCGGTCACAATGATCGTCGCCGTGCCTATCTCAAAGCCGTGACCCAACTGCTGGTCAGCGACCTGGAAGAAATGGTCGGCAACTGGAAGCCGAACGTGGCTGACAACTACCGCGCCACTCTGGAAGCCGAGCCGGCTGAAAGCGGCCTGCGCAAGATGCTGTTCGGCATGGGCAGTCTGTCCCTGGGCGAACTGGCGGGCGAGCGCATGAAGGTTTCCCTGGAAGCCAACTCCCCGGAAGACGAACAGGATTGCTTCAGCGACAACACCCACAACTCGCACTTCTACGATGCCAAAGGCATTCGTAACGTGTACCTGGGCGAGTACACCCGCACCGACGGCACCAAAATGACCGGTGCCAGCCTGTCGTCGCTGGTGGCCAAGGCCGACCCGGCTGCCGACACCGCGCTGAAAGCCGATCTGGCCGCTACCGAAGCGAAAATCCAGGTCATGGTCGATCACGCCAACAAGGGTGAGCACTACGACCAGTTGATCGCTGCGGGCAACACCGCCGGCAACCAGATCGTGCGTGACGCCATCGCCGCACTGGTCAAGCAGACCGGCTCGATCGAAGCCGCCGCCGGCAAGCTGGGCATCAGCGACCTGAACCCGGACAACGCTGATCACGAGTTCTGATCAACGCTGACTGCACAAGAAGGCGACCTCCGGGTCGCCTTTTTCATGCCTGCCGTACACAAAACCCTGCTCCATGGTGTGTTCGATATCAGGTACACCACCAAATCCTGTGGGAGCGAGCCTGCTCGCGAAGGCGTCATCTGGCGCAACATCGTCAGCGCGGCGGACACCGCTTTCGCGAGCAGGCTCGCTCCCACAGGGTTTGCATGAGTTTCAAGGCTTGCGCCATATCAAGCAAACGATAATTCCTCTTATTCAAACTCACTCGCCCTGTTAGACTTTGCGCCTTTGTTTTCGCCCGTCCGCAGGATGTCTGATGCCCTCGCTGCCGCTTCGCTTGTCCGCACTGTTTCTGGCCCTGGGCCTGAGTGCCTGCGATGACGCCCCGCGTTTTACCAAGGCTGAGCCCGGTGAAGCGCGTTCGGGCGGGGCGGCGACTGTGCGCAAGACCGATCAGAATGCGTTCTCGTTGCCTTCGGCCAATCTGCCGCCGTCGCGCCGGGTCGACTTCAGTGTCGGCAACAGCTTCTTCCGCAGTCCGTGGGTGATCGCCCCGTCAACCACCACCGCCCGCGATGGCCTCGGCCCGCTGTTCAACACCAACGCCTGCCAGAACTGCCACATAAAGGACGGTCGCGGACACCCGCCAGCGCCGGATGCGACGAACGCGGTGTCGATGCTGGTGCGTCTGTCGATCCCTGATTCACCGGCCTATGCCAAAGTCATCGAGCAACTCGGCGTGGTGCCCGAGCCGGTCTACGGCGGCCAGTTCCAGGACATGGCCGTGCCCGGGGTCACGCCCGAAGGCAAGGTGCGCGTCGAGTACACCCCGGTGCCGATCCGTTTCAAGGACGGCACCGAAGTCGAGCTGCGCAAACCGGTTCTGCAATTCACTCAGTTGGGCTACGGCCCGATGCACCCGGACACGCGTTTCTCGGCCCGCGTCGCACCGCCGATGATCGGCCTCGGCCTGCTCGAAGCTATTCCCGAAGAAGCGATCCTCGCCAACGCCGCCGCGCAGGCCAAAGAGAACAACGGCATTAACGGCCGACCGAATCAGGTCTGGGATGACGCGCAGCAAAAAACTGTCATGGGTCGATTCGGCTGGAAAGCCGGACAACCGAATCTCAATCAGCAGAATGTCCACGCGTTTTCCGGAGACATGGGCCTGACCACCAGCCTGAGACCCTTCGATGACTGCACCGACGCGCAAACCGCGTGCAAGCAGGCGCCGAACGGCAATGGCCCGGACGGCGAGCCGGAAGTCAGCGACAACATCCTGCGTCTGGTGCTGTTCTACACACGCAACCTCGCAGTGCCGGCACGTCGTGGCGTCAACGACCAACAAGTGCTGGCCGGCAAGAATCTGTTCTTCCAGGCTGGCTGCCAGTCCTGCCACACACCGAAATACACCACCGCCGCCAACGCCGCCGAACCTGAACTGGCCAATCAAGTGATTCGCCCGTACAGCGACCTGCTGCTGCACGACATGGGCGACGGCCTGGCCGACAACCGCACTGAATTCCAGGCCTCCGGCCGCGACTGGCGCACCCTGCCGTTGTGGGGCATCGGTCTGACGCAGGCAGTCAGTGGCCACACTCAGTTTCTGCATGACGGCCGCGCCCGCAACCTGCTCGAAGCCGTGCTCTGGCATGGCGGCGAAGCGCAGCAGGCGCAGCAACAGGTTTTGTCTTTCAACGCCGAGCAGCGTGCTGCGCTGCTGGCGTTCTTGAACTCACTTTAAACACTTAAAAGAATCGGGAGCCCGACATGTTCCGTCCCAAGTTGTTGTTCACCAGCCTTGCCGCACTCGCCCTCGGCGCCTGTTCGCCGCAGGACCCGCAAGCAGTCACGTCGGCGGCCATCGCCAAATCGGTGATCCTGCCGACTTACACCCGTTGGGTCGAAGCCGACAAGCAACTGGCGGTCAGCGCCCTCGCCTACTGCCAAGGCAAGGAAACCCTGGAAACCGCTCGCGCCGACTTCCTGCACGCGCAGAAAGCCTGGGCCGAGCTGCAACCGCTGCTGATCGGCCCATTGGCCGAGGGCAACCGTTCGTGGCAGGTGCAGTTCTGGCCGGACAAGAAAAACCTCGTCGGCCGTCAGGTCGAGCAACTGGTGGTCGCCCAGCCGCAGATCGACGCCGCCGCTCTGGCCAAATCCAGCGTGGTGGTGCAGGGCCTGTCGGCTTACGAGTACATCCTGTTCGATGAAAAACCGGACGTCGCCAACGCTGATCAGAAGGCCAAATACTGCCCACTGCTGATCGCCATCGGCGAGCGCCAGAAGCAACTGGCCGAAGAGATTCTGCAGAGCTGGAACAACACCGACGGCATGCTCGCGCAAATGAGCAAATTCCCTAACCAACGCTACGCTGACTCCCACGAAGCAATCGCCGATCTGCTGCGTGTGCAAGTCACCGCCCTCGACACCTTGAAGAAAAAACTCGGCACGCCGATGGGCCGTCAGAGCAAAGGCGTGCCGCAACCGTTCCAGGCCGATGCGTGGCGCAGCCAGTCGTCGCTGACCGCGCTGGAAGCCAGCCTCGCTGCAGCCAAAACCGTTTGGGAAGGTGTCGACAACAAAGGCCTGCGCGGTCTGTTGCCGGCCGAGCAGAAGCCACTGGCGGACAAGATCGACGCCGCTTACGCCGCGTCGCTGAAACTGTTCGACAGCAGCCAGCGCTCGCTGACCGAAATGCTCCAGGACGACGCCGGTCGTCAACAACTCAACGATCTCTACGACAGCCTCAACGTCGTCCATCGCCTGCACGAAGGCGAACTGGCCAAGGCGCTGGGCATCCAACTGGGCTTCAACGCCAACGACGGTGACTGATGAGGGCAAGTGCCATGCTGCGACGCCAGGCTCTGACTTTAGGTAGTTTGCTGCTGGGAGCAGTGACACTGGGCGGCTGGACGCTGTTCAAGCGCAAGGATCAGAGCCCGCTGTTGCTCTCGGCGCGCGACGACACCGACGGCAGGCATTACGCCGTCGGTTATCGGCTGGACGGTACTCGGGTGTTCGCCACCGAAGTCGGCCAGCGCTGCCACGACATCATCAACCACCCGATGCTGCCGATCGCGCTGTTCGTCGCCCGCCGCCCGGGCACCGAGAGCTACCTGATCGACCTGCGCGACGGGACGTTGCTGCAAACCGTGACTTCGCAGCCGAACCGGCATTTCTACGGCCACGCCGTGGTGCACAAGGACGGCGAATACCTGTACGCCACCGAGAACGACACCACGGATCCGGGGCGTGGCCTGCTCGGGGTGTACAAGTTCGAAGGCGAGCGGCTGGTGCACAGTGGCGAGATTTCCACCCATGGCCTCGGCCCGCATCAGGTGTCGTGGATGCCCGATGGCGAAACCCTGGTGGTGGCCAACGGCGGGATCCGCACCGAAGCCGAAAGCCGCGTCGACATGAACCTCAACGCCATGGAACCGAGCCTGGTACTGATGCAGCGCGACGGTACGTTGCTGAGCAAGGAAACCCTCGCCCAGCAGATGAACAGCGTGCGCCACCTGGGCATCGCCAGCGACGGCACCATCGTCGCCGGCCAGCAGTTCATGGGCGCCTCGCATGAGCGTTCCGAACTGTTGGCGATCAAGCGTCCGGGCCAGCCCTTCGTGGCATTCCCGGTGCCGGAGCATCAGTTGCAATCGATGGGGCACTACACCGCCAGTGTCGCAGTGCACAGCGAGCTGCGGTTGGTGGCGCTGACCGCGCCGCGTGGCAACCGGTTCTTCATCTGGGACCTGGACAGCGGCGAAGTGCGCCTCGACGCGCCGCTGCCCGATTGCGCCGGCGTTGGTGCGGTGAAGGATGGTTTCGTCGTGACCTCGGGTCAGGGCCGCTGCCGCTACTACGATTGCCGCCAGGATGAGCTGCTGGCCAAGCCGCTGGAATTGCCAGCGGGGCTCTGGGATAACCATCTGCACCTGATGGCCTGAATCAACGCTGTAACTGTGGCGAGGGAGCTTGCTCCCGCTGGGGCGCGAAGCGGACCCGCTTTTTCACTCAAAAGCATGGGACTGCTGCGCAGTCCAGCGGGAGCAAGCTCCCTCGCCACAGGGGTTTTATTCGTCCTCACTGTAATAACTGCCAGTTGGAATCCCCACCTGACTCGGAGTAATGTGCCCGCCTGTCTCACCTGATTTATCCAAGGAACTGGAAATATGCTGCGTCGCCGCATGCTGATCATGTTGGGTGTTGTCTTGCTGGTCGTCCTGGTATTGGGCGGGTACAAAGCCTTTTCGATCTACACCATGATCCAGGGCTTCTCCAAACCGAAACCGCCGATCAGCGTCGCCGTGGCCCGCGCCAGCGAACAGCCGTGGCAGATGCGTCTGCCCACCGTCGGCTCACTGAAGGCCTTGCAAGGCGTCGAGCTGAGTCTGGAAGTCGCCGGCACCGTCACCGAGCTCAAATTCGAATCCGGACAGAAGGTCAAGGCCGGGCAGCCACTGCTGCAACTCGACAGCGCGGTCGAGACCGCCCTGCTGGAAACCGCCAAGGCTGACCTGGGACTGGCGCAACTGGATTTCGGTCGTGGCAGTCAACTGGTCGATAGCCGCGCGATCTCCAAAGGCGAGTACGACCGTCTCTCCGCCGTGTTGCAAAAGAACAAGGCCACGGTCAATCAGCTCAACGCTTCGCTGGCGAAAAAACGCATCCTTGCGCCGTTCAGCGGCACCATCGGCATCCGTCAGGTGGATGTCGGCGACTACCTCGCCAGCGGCAGCAAAATCGCCACCCTGCAGGATCTGAGCAGCCTCTACGCCGATTTCTATGTGCCGGAGCAATCGGTGCCGAAACTAGCCATCGGGCAACCGGTGCAGATCGGTGTCGCAGCCTATCCTGGGCAGAACTTCCCCGGCGCCATCAGTGCGATCAACCCGATTGTCGAGAGCACCACACGCAATATTCTGGTGCGCGCGACCTTGGCCAACCCCGACGGCAAATTGCTGCCGGGGATGTTCGCCAGCCTCAACGTGTTGCTGCCCGACCCGCAGAAACACATCGTGGTACCGGAAAGCGCGATCACCTACACCCTCTACGGCAACTCGCTGTACGTGGTCGGGCAAAAGAAGGCCGAGGACGGCAGCGTCGAAAAAGACGACAAGGGCCAACCGGTACTGATCGCCGAACGTCGCTTCATCGAGACCGGTGAGCGCCGCGATGGTTTGGTGATGATCAACAAGGGCGTACAGAGCGGCGAACAAGTGGTAACTGCCGGCCAGATCAAACTGGACAACGGCGCACACATTGCCATCAGCGACGACAAGACCCTCGGCGAGCAGAACAGTCCGCCTCGCGCCGACTGATCAAGGAATCCCCATGGCCTTTACCGATCCGTTCATCCGCCGCCCGGTGCTCGCCACCGTGGTCAGCCTGCTGATTGTGCTGCTGGGTTTCCAGGCCTGGAGCAAGCTGCCGCTGCGCCAATATCCGCAAATGGAAAACGCCCTGATCACGGTGACCACCGCCTACCCCGGGGCCAACGCCGAGACCATTCAGGGCTACATCACTCAACCGATGCAGCAGAGCCTGGCCAGCGCCGAGGGCATCGACTACATGACCTCGGTCAGTCGCCAGAACTTCTCGGTGATCTCGATCTACGCGCGCATCGGTTCCAACACCGACCGTTTGTTCACCGAACTGCTGGCCAAGGCCAACGAGGTCAAGAACAAGCTGCCACAGGACGCCGAAGACCCGGTGCTGAGCAAGGAATCGGCCGACGCCTCGGCGCTGATGTACATCAGTTTCTTCAGCAAGGACTTGAGCAACCCGCAGATCACCGACTACCTGTCGCGGGTGATCCAGCCGAAACTGGCGACCCTGCCGGGTATGGCCGAAGCGGAGATTCTCGGTAATCAGGTATTCGCCATGCGCCTGTGGCTCGACCCGGTGAAGCTCGCCGGTTTCGGCCTCAGCGCCAGCGACGTGACCAACGCGGTGCGCCAGTACAACTTCCTCTCCGCCGCTGGCGAGGTGAAGGGCGAATATGTGGTCACCAGCATCAACGCCAACACCGAACTGAAATCCGCCGAAGCCTTCGCGGCGATTCCGCTCAAGGTCAATGGCGACAGCCGCGTGCTGCTCAGCGATGTCGCGCGGGTCGAGATGGGCGCGGAAAACTACGACTCGATCAGCTCGTTCGGCGGCACGCCGTCGGTGTACATCGGCATCAAGGCCACACCGGGGGCCAACCCGCTGGACGTGATCAAGGAAGTACGCAAGCTGATGCCGGAGCTGGAAGCGCAGTTGCCGCCCAACCTCAAGAGCGAGATTGCCTACGACGCCACCCAGTTCATTCAGGCCTCGATCGACGAAGTGGTGAAAACCCTGTTTGAAGCGGTGCTGATCGTGATCGTCGTGGTGTTCCTGTTCCTCGGCGCGTTGCGCTCGGTGGTGATCCCGGTGGTGACCATCCCGCTGTCGATGATCGGCGTGATGTTCTTCATGCAGATGATGGGCTATTCGATCAACTTGCTGACCCTGCTGGCGATGGTGCTGGCCATCGGTCTGGTGGTAGATGACGCGATTGTGGTGGTGGAGAACATTCACCGACACATCGAGGAAGGCAAGACGCCGCTGGAAGCCGCACTGGAAGGTGCGCGGGAAATCGCCATGCCGGTGGTGTCGATGACCATCACCCTGGCGGCGGTGTATGCGCCGATCGGCTTCCTCACCGGGCTGACCGGGGCCTTGTTCAAGGAATTCGCCCTGACCCTGGCCGGCGCCGTGGTGATCTCCGGGATCGTCGCCCTGACCCTGTCGCCGATGATGTGCGCCCTGCTGTTGCGCCACGAAGAAAACCCCAGTGGCCTGGCGCACCGCCTCGACCGCATTTTCGACGGTCTCAAGCGCCGCTACCAGAGCACGCTTCACGGCACATTGAACACGCGGCCGGTGGTGCTGGTGTTCGCGGTGATCGTGTTGTGCCTGATCCCGGTGTTTCTCAAGTTCACCAAGTCGGAACTGGCGCCGGACGAGGATCAGGGCATCATCTTCATGATGGCCACGGCCCCCCAGCCGACCAACCTCGATTACCTGAGCACTTACACCGACGAATTCATCAAGATCTTCAAGGAGTTTCCGGAGTACTACTCCTCGTTCCAGATCAACGGCTACAACGGCGTGCAGGCGGGCATCGGTGGCTTCCTGCTCAAGCCGTGGAACGAACGCAGTCGCACGCAGATGCAGATCCTGCCCGAGGTGCAAGGCAAACTGGCGAGTATCCCCGGCCTGCAGATTTTCGGTTTCAACCTGCCCTCCTTGCCCGGCACCGGTGAAGGTTTGCCGTTCGAGTTTGTGGTCAATACCGCCAACGACTACGAGTTGCTGTTGCAAGTGGCCGACCGGATCAAGAAACGCGCCATGGAGTCCGGCAAGTTCGCCTTCGTCGACCTCGACCTGGCGTTCGACAAACCGGAAGTGGTGGTCGATATCGACCGTGCCAAAGCCGCGCAGATGGGCGTGTCGATGCTCGACCTGGGCGGCACCCTGGCGACGCTGCTGGGCGAGGCGGAAATCAACCGTTTCACCATCGAAGGCCGCAGTTACAAGGTGATTGCCCAGGTCGAGCGACCGTACCGCGAAAACCCCGGCTGGCTGAACAACTACTACGTGAAGAACACCCAAGGCGAGCTGCTGCCGCTGTCGACCCTGATCAAGGTCAGCGACCGGGCGCGACCGCGCCAGCTCAACCAGTTCCAGCAACTCAACGCGGCGAAGATTTCCGGATTCCCGCTGGTCAGCATGGGCGAGGCCATCGACACCGTGCTGCAGATCGCCCGGGAAGAAGCGCCTGCCGGGTTTGCCTTCGACTATGGCGGCGCCTCGCGCCAGTACGTGCAGGAAGGCAGCGCACTGTGGGTAACCTTCGCCCTGGCGCTGGCGATCATTTTCCTGGTGCTGGCGGCGCAGTTCGAGAGCTTCCGTGATCCGCTGGTGATTCTGGTGACGGTGCCGCTGTCGATCTGTGGTGCGTTGATTCCGCTGTTCCTTGGCTGGTCGAGCATGAACATCTACACCCAGGTCGGACTGGTGACCCTGATCGGGCTGATCAGCAAGCACGGGATCCTGATCGTCGAGTTCGCCAACCAGCTGCGCAAGGACAAGGGCCTGACCGCGCGCGAAGCGGTCGAGGAAGCGGCGGCAATCCGCTTGCGCCCGGTGTTGATGACCACGGCGGCGATGGTGTTCGGCATGGTGCCGTTGATTCTGGCGACCGGTGCGGGCGCCGTGAGCCGGTTTGATATCGGCACCGTGATTGCAACGGGGATGTCGATCGGGACGTTGTTTACGCTGTTTGTGCTGCCGTGCATCTACACCCTATTGGCGAAACCCGATCCGAAATAACAGCGATTTACCTTTGTGGGAGCGGGCTTGCTCGCGAAAGCGCCAGGTCAGTCAACAGCAATGCTGAATGTGCCGGCCCCTTCGTGAGCAAGCCCACTCCCACCCTTGATCGCGGCAAGCCCCCAATCCTTCATCCACCACAGTCCCCTGTGGGAGCGGGCTTGCTCGCGAAAGCGTCAGGTCAGTCAACAGCAGTGCTGAATGTGCCGGCCTCTTCGTGAGCAAGCCCACTCCCACCCTTGATCGCGGCAAGCCCCCCAATCCTTCATCCACCACAGTCCCCT
>NZ_JAJSLU010000005.1:70453-76814 GCF_023063025.1 Pseudomonas sp. YL2
TCGCGAAAGCGTCAGGTCAGTCAACAGCAGTGCTGAATGTGCCGGCCTCTTCGTGAGCAAGCCCACTCCCATCCTTGATCGCAACCAGCCACAAACCTGCCATCCATCGCCGATCCTACAGGGGAATGGTGTGATCCCTGGAACACGCGCAATAAAAAAGGCCTCGCATCTGCGAGGCCTTTCATTTTGGCTTCAATCGGTTCAACTCTGTGGCCTCATCCCTTGAGAAAGTCCGAACATGAACAACAACAGATCATGGTCAGGTTTAGTCGCCACGGAGGCTTTCGCCACCCGTGGTACTGCGCAGTGAGCATCGCCTGTGGTAGCACCGATCACCTGCATGCGGGGCTGCTCCCAGGCCGCCACCGCCAATGAAGCAACTGCCAAGGCTCCAACCAAGAACAAACCTCGTGCAATTTCGAGTTTCATCGCTATAAACCTTTGATAGCGCTGCCAAACGCCGTCTCATAAAAGTAGACGAGTTTTTTCCAGTCCGTGTCGCTGAACGACGAATGGCGACGCAATTGCTTCATGTCATGGGAGGCCGCGCGATAAGCGGTCAGACGCTGACGGCATTTCTCCAGATCGATCAATGCCACTTCGACCTGAGCCGAATCACCTTCGCCGGTCACCCGTACAAAAACGTGTTTGATGTAGATACAGCTGTGCTGCCAACGGCCCTTGTGCATGCGCGCGAGGTTTTCGGCCAGGTCTTTGAGGACGCGCTCGTAAACCGCTTCGCCATATTGGGCACGGCCACCGGCGGCTTCCCACTTCTCGAGTTCGTCGAAACCGTCCAGCGACTTGGTCACCAGCAGCGCACGCCACTTGTGTTGCGGATCGGGCTGCGCACCGCAGAAGACGATTTGCGGGACGCGTACGCCGAGGCGGCTGACACCGGTCAGGGCATCCAGCTCTCGCAAGACTGTCGGCCGGCCGAAAGGATGCAGCCAACTGCGATAGATATGTCCGGTCTGGCGCTTGGCATACAGTAACTGGCCGTCACGGCCCACGACTCGTTGCACACCACTTTCCCCGCCACGGCGCACGTTGGGTTCTTCCACCCATTCACCGCGCTGGTTCCAGTAGTAGTCGAAGCGATCCTGGGGAGCGACTTCCGTTTCTGCTGCTATTTGCACCGCCATCCTGTTACCTCTTGCGTAATACGTAAACCCGCCACATGGCATAGAGCGGAATGAAGTCCAGTTGTTCCTGAATGCGAAAACCTGCGTCTTCGAACTCTTTTTCTACTGTCACAGCCGGTAACACAAACCGGTTTTGGTAACCTTCCTGCCCACGGCGCTGTTCAGCGCGTTTGCGTTTCCAGGCCTTGAAATTACCGTCCACCCACAACGAAATGATTACGCTGTCACGGGTGACACGCTCGAATTCGCGCAAAATCGTCCGCCGATGTTCGGCTTCACCGATGTGATGCAGCAAACGCATGCAGAAAATGCTGTCGACGGCGTTATCCGGCAAGGCAATATCGAACGCTGACGTGTGCAAAGGTTGTACCCGTTTCACCACGTCAGCCGGCTGCGCCTGCATCGCGGTCTTGATCATAGACTCGGAATTGTCCGCGCCAATGATCACCCGATTGGGTTTTTCCGCCAGCAACGGCCAGAAACGCCCTGCACCACACGGCAGATCCAGAACCAGCCCCGGCTCGCCCGCCAGTGTCAGTGCCTTGCGGGCCAGTTGCTCGTCCCGCCAATGTGACAACCGACGACCGAGACCGTCCTGGTGCTTGCGCAAATATTTTTGTGCATGCTGGTCATCATACTTTTCGGAAAAATCGAGCTTGATCGGACTGCTCATTTCAGGACTCCTGAATAACTGATGCCCCTACCATAGGTAGTGGCATGTCAGCGTCAGGTCGTCCCTTTGTGAAAATTACGTCAGGTAAACCGGCAAACTATTACAGGGTTTTACAGGGAGAAAGCAATAGCGCGGGGCCATCAGCGACCGTCAGCACGGCCCAGCGTCACCTCAAAGCGGCAGCCATTGGGCTGCATGGTGCTCAATGTCACCTCCCAGCCCTGGTTTTCACAGATCCGCTGCACCAGCGACAAGCCCAGGCCCAGGCCTTCGCCGCGCTTCTCATTGCCGCGCACGAAGGGCTGGAACATGGCCTCGCGTTTTTCCTCGGGAATGCCGACGCCCGAGTCCTCGACGACGAATCCATTGTCGTTGAGCGTCAGGCGGATGAATCCGTGCTCGGTGTAGTGGCAGGCGTTGCGCAACAAATTGCCCATGACCGCGCTGAGCAGAGTCGCGTTGAAGCGAGTGTCCGGCGGATTGCCCGGCTCGAACATCAGCCGCAGCCCTTTCGATTCGATCGGTTCACGCCAGATACTCAACAAGCCATCGGCCACCTGACTGATGTTCTGCTGCGGCGCCGAACCGGCGTCTTCACGCTGGGCGCGGGCGAGCATCAGAAAGGTCTGCACCAGTTCACGCATTTCTTCGCTGGCGCGGGCGATGCGCTCGACCTGGGCACGACCGCGTTGATCCAGCCCCGGATTTTCCAGCAGCAGTTCACAGGAACTCGCCAGCACCATTAACGGTGTGCGCAGCTCGTGGCTGACGTCACTGGTGAACAGCCGCTCCCGAGTCAGTGCCTGACGCAGGCGCCCCAGCGTGGCATCGAACGCCACCGCCAGTTCGCCGACTTCGTCAGCCGCATAGTCCGGCGCCAGTGGCGGCGCCAGACCGAGCAACTGATCGCGATGCCGTACTTGCCGTGCCAGGCGCACCACCGGCGCCATGACCTTGCGCGCCAGCACCCAGCCGAGGAATACCGCCAGCGCCAGACTGAGCACAAAGCCCACCAGCACCACGGCGAACAGCACGCGTTCACGTTCTTCGAAATCGCTTTGATCCTGCAGCAGCACGTAGCGGCGACCGTCGACGATCTCGACCATCGCGTGATACGACAGCTGCTCGCGGAACACTTCGTGGAACCCCGCATCGAGGTGACGCAGATCCTTGGGCAGCTCGAAATCACCCGGTCCGCCGCTGAAATAGAACAACTGGTCCGGTTCCGGGCGATGGCTCCAGTCCGAGACGTTGTCCATCAGCAGCAGACGCTGCAGGTCGCCGCCCAGCCCCGCCGAAATCAGTTTCTCCTCCACCAGGTGCACGGTCGCCACGATGCCCATGGCGAAGGCCCCGGCCACCAGCGCACTCATCAGCGCAAAGGCGATGATGATCCGCTGGGAAAGGCTTTGCTTAAACTCCATCACGCCCCTCGGCCAGGCGGTAACCCACGCCGTGCACGGTTTGCAGCAACGGTTTGGCAAATGGCTTGTCGATCACCTGACGCAATTGGTGGACGTGGCTGCGCAGGCTGTCGCTGTCCGGGCAGTCATCGCCCCACAGCGCTTCTTCGAGAATTTCCCGGCGCAGGACATGCGGGCTCTTCTGCATCAAGACCGCCAGCAGCTTGAGGCCGACCGGGTTGAGTTTGAGCAACTTGCCCTCGCGGGTCACTTCCAGCGTGTCGAGGTCATAGGACAGGTCGCCGACCTGCAGCGCACGGCGGCCGCCACCCTGAGTCCGGCGCATGACCGCCTCGACCCGCGCCGCCAGCTCGGACAGGGCAAACGGTTTGACCAGGTAATCATCAGCCCCGGACTTGAAGCCCTGCAGACGGTCGTCCAGTTGATCGCGGGCGGTGAGCATGATCACCGGCGTATCGCGCCGGGCATCTTCACGCAGGCGCTTGCACAGGGTGTAGCCGTCGATCCCCGGCAGCATGATATCGAGCACGATCAGGTCGTAATGCTCGGTGGCAGCCAGATGCAGGCCCGACAAGCCGTCCTGGGCACAATCGACGGTATAGCCTTTGAGCCCCAGGTAATCGGCCAGGTTGGCCAGGATATCGCGGTTGTCTTCGACCAATAGAATTCGCATTGGCATCTCCTCCGTACACAGTGACGGCCGTCATGGCCCGCGCAGCTTAAGGCCAACGCCGGTTCAGGGCTAGGGCCGACAGGCGTGCAAATCAATTTGCCCAGGCAAATTAAATGTTTAACAAAGTTTTCACTATCGATTCACAACCTGACTACAGTGACGCCGCGAAACTCGCGCGCCATTGATATAAGGAAAACTAGACAATGGACCCTCTCAAGACCGCGCCCGTGCGCTTTCTGCTGCTCATCACCGGCGCCTGGCTGGTCATCTTTCTTCTGACTCGAGCGGTACTGCTGCTGACTCACCTGGATGAGGCCGGCGGCTTCGCCCTGTCGGTGTTCGGCATCGGCGCGCTGTACGACCTGGGTTTCCTGGCCTATGCGGCATTGCCGATGGGCTTGTACCTGCTGCTCTGCCCGCCAGGCCTGTGGCGGCGTCGTGGACATCGCGGGTTTCTGCGCGCCCTGCTGACCATCAGCCTGTTCGCCATGCTGTTCGTGGCGGTGGCTGAATGGCTGTTCTGGGACGAGTTCGGCGTGCGCTTCAACTTCATCGCCGTCGATTACCTGGTGTACTCGGACGAAGTGCTGAACAACGTCCTCGAGTCGTACCCGATCGGCAAGCTGCTGAGCCTCCTCGCCGTGCTGGCCGTGGTGATCAGCTTTGCCTTGGGCAAGCCGTTCAATGCTGCCATGAATGCCCCGCTGCCAGCGCTGCGCGGACGTCTGCTCAGTGCTCTGGGCTTGTTGATCGTCGCGGGCCTCAGCCTGCAACTGCTCAGCCAGGACGCCCCGCGTGCCCAGGGCGGCAACGCCTACCAGAACGAACTGGCCAGCAACGGCCCGTATCAGTTCTTCGCCGCGTTCCGTAACAATGAACTGGACTACACCCAGTTCTACAAGAGCCTGCCGGCGGAAAAAGTCGCCAGCCAGATCCGCGCCGAGCTGAGCGAAAGCGACGCGCGTTTCATCGGCAAGGATCCCCAGGACATCCGCCGGGTGATCGACAACCCGGGCACCCCGCGCAAGCCGAACATTGTGCTGGTGACCATCGAAAGCCTGAGCGCCAAGTACCTGGGCAGCAATGGCGACGGTCGCAACCTGACGCCAAACCTCGACGCGTTGCGCAAGCAGAGCCTGTACTTCAATAACTTCTACGCCACCGGCACCCGCACCGATCGCGGTCTGGAAGCGATCACCCTGGCCATCCCGCCGACGCCGGGCCGCTCGATCGTCAAACGCATCGGCCGTGAAAGCGGTTTCGCCAGCCTTGGCCAGCAACTGAGCGCGGTGGGTTACGACAGCGTGTTCGTCTACGGCGGCCGCGGCTACTTCGACAACATGAACGCGTTCTTCAGCGGCAACGGCTATCGTGTCGTCGACCAAAGCAGCGTCGATGAAGCCGAGATCCACTTCAAGAACGCCTGGGGCATGGCCGACGAAGATCTGTATCGTCAGACCCTGAAACTGGCGGATGCCGACTACGCCAAACAGCAGCCGTTTCTGCTGCAACTGATGACCACCTCCAACCATCGCCCTTACACCTACCCCGACAACCGGATCGACATCAAATCCGGCAACGGCCGTGATGGTGCGGTGAAGTATACCGACTATGCGATTGGTCAGTTCCTGGAGCAGGCGCGGCAAAAGCCGTGGTTCGACAATACGATCTTCATCTTCGTCGCCGACCACACCGCGGGCAGCGCCGGTAAAGAAGACTTGCCGATCGCCAACTATCAGATCCCGCTGTTCATCTACGCGCCGAAAATGATCGAAGCCCGCGAAAGCGCGCAACTGGCCAGTCAGATCGATCTGGCGCCGACACTGCTGGGCTTGCTCAACCTGGATTACACCTCGACGTTCTTCGGTCGCAACCTGTTGCAGGACAACCCGCTGCCACCGCGCGTGGTGGTCGGCAACTATCAGCACCTGGGTCTGTTCGATGGCAAGGATCTGGCGATCCTCAGCCCGCGCCAGGGCTTGCGCCGGCATGACGATGCGTTGACCGAGAGCCGTGAATCGCGAGTTACCAGCGACGATCCGCTGGTCAGCCGGGCCATTGCGTATTACCAGGCGGCCAGTTATGGCTTCAAACAGCAGTTGTTGAGCTGGAAGCCGGCGAAGGACAGCACTGTCCAGGTCAGCGAACAGTAACCGTCAATAGAAACGCCCCGGGCTGATGCACCGGGGCTTTTTTTTGTTCAACCGGTTATCACAGGAAATCCAGATCCCAATGTGGGAGCGAGCCTGCTCGCGAATGCTGTGCATGCGTCACAGCTGTAGTGACGGGGTGATTGCTTTCGCGAGCAGGCTCGCTCCCACAGGGGATGGTGTGAAGCCTGGAGTCCGGGCAATAAAAAACCACCACCCCCCCCCGGGGGCGGGGGGGTTGTTGTTACAGGGGGGGGGCGGGTGGAACTGACGGCCCCCCCGCCCCCCCCCCCCCC
>NZ_JAJSLU010000005.1:76824-103766 GCF_023063025.1 Pseudomonas sp. YL2
GGGGGGGGGGGGTTTCCTCCCGGAGGGGGCCCCCCCCCCAGGGGGGTGGGGGGGAGCCCGGGAGCCGGGGAAAAAAAAACCCCCGCCTGCCCGGCGCGGGCGGGGTTTTTCGTTACAGGGGTAAGGCTGGCTTACATCATGCCGCCCATGCCACCCATGCCGCCCATGTCTGGCATACCGCCGCCAGCCGAGCCTTCTTTCTTCGGTGCATCAGCAACAGCTGCTTCGGTGGTCAGGATCAGACCGCCGATCGAGGCTGCAGCTTGCAGAGCGGAACGGGTTACCTTTGTTGGGTCCAGGATGCCCATTTCGATCATGTCGCCGTATTCGCCCGAAGCAGCGTTGTAACCGAAGTTACCTTTGCCGTTCTTCACTTCGTTGACGACTACGCTTGGCTCGTCGCCGGAGTTGGCAGCGATCTGGCGCAGCGGCGCTTCAACAGCGCGACGCAGTACAGCGATACCGACGTTCTGGTCAGCGTTGTCGCCGGTCAGTTCGGTCAGGGCTTCCAGAGCACGGATCAGCGCAACGCCACCGCCAGGTACCACGCCTTCTTCAACGGCTGCACGGGTTGCGTGCAGGGCGTCTTCAACGCGGGCCTTCTTCTCTTTCATTTCAACTTCGGAACCAGCGCCAACCTTGATCACTGCAACGCCGCCGGACAGCTTGGCCAGACGCTCTTGCAGTTTTTCACGGTCGTAGTCCGAGGAAGTTTCGGCAACCTGGGCACGGATCTGAGCGATACGGGCTTCGATGTCGCCTTGTACGCCAGCACCGTCAACGATGATGGTGTTTTCCTTGGACAGGGTCACGCGCTTGGCGTTACCCAGGTGCTCCAGGGTGGTGCTTTCCAGGCTCAGGCCGATCTCTTCGGAGATCACGGTACCGCCGGTCAGAACGGCGATGTCCTGCAGCATGGCCTTGCGACGGTCGCCGAAGCCTGGAGCCTTGACGGCTGCAACCTTGACGATGCCACGCATGTTGTTCACGACCAGAGTCGCCAGGGCTTCGCCTTCAACGTCTTCGGCAACGATCAACAGTGGACGGCCGGCTTTGGCAACGGCTTCCAGCACTGGCAGCATTTCGCGGATGTTCGAGATCTTTTTGTCGACCAGCAGGATCAGCGGGCCGTCGAGCTCGGCAACCATGGTGTCCGGCTTGTTGACGAAGTACGGGGACAGGTAGCCACGGTCGAACTGCATGCCTTCTACAACCGACAGTTCGTTTTCCAGGCCCGAGCCTTCTTCAACGGTGATCACGCCTTCTTTACCGACTTTTTCCATGGCTTCGGCAATGATGTCGCCGATGGAGTTGTCGGAGTTGGCGGAGATGGTACCTACCTGAGCGATAGCCTTGGTGTCAGCGCATGGCTTGGACAGGGCTTTCAGCTCTTTGACGATCGCGATGGTCGCTTTGTCGATACCGCGCTTCAGGTCCATCGGGTTCATGCCGGCAGCGACGGCTTTCAGACCTTCGTTGACGATCGACTGAGCCAGAACGGTCGCAGTGGTAGTACCGTCACCAGCATCATCGTTGGCACGGGAGGCAACGTCTTTGACCAGCTGCGCGCCCATGTTTTCGAAGCGATCTTCGAGTTCGATTTCCTTGGCGACGGAAACGCCGTCCTTGGTGATGGTCGGAGCGCCGAAGCTCTTCTCGAGAATCACGTTACGGCCTTTCGGGCCCAGGGTCGCTTTTACCGCGTCAGCCAGAACGTTGACGCCTTTGAGCATCTTGGAGCGAGCGGCATCGCCGAACTTAACTTCTTTAGCAGCCATGATCGATATTCCTTAAATACTTTGTAGTAACGGGAAAATGAACGGGGGGTATCAGCCTTCGATAACAGCGAGGATTTCGTTCTCGCTCATTACCAGCAGGTCTTCGCCGTCGACTTTCACAGTGTTGCTGCCGGAGTAAGGACCGAACACAACCTTGTCGCCTTCCTTCACGGACAGTGCACGCACTTCACCGTTTTCCAGAGCCTTGCCCGGGCCTACAGCGAGAATCACACCGTGGTTGGCTTTTTCAGCAGCCGAACCTGGCAGGACGATACCGCCAGCGGTTTTCTTTTCTTCTTCGCTGCGACGGATGACGACGCGGTCATGCAGAGGACGAAGCTTCATTGTCGATCTCTCCTAATTGTGGTTTTCATCGGCCGGTGTAGTCCCGGCGGGTTTAACAAATCCGGCCTGCGCCGGTTGCGGTTCGTCGAGCAAACCGCGGAAGTCTGTCCGGCTTGAATGCCGGAAACCTTTCGGTGACCGATACATAAGGGCGCATAAGCTTATTACAAGGGCGGGGGCAGAAAATTTTTCATCAATTGCCCCTTGAATGCCGCGCATAAACAAACGGCACCCGAAGGTGCCGTGTCGAAGCAGGGGTTACTTGCTGTCGCGATGTTCGAACTCGCCTTCGATCACATCACCCTCGCGGCCCAGAGGCTGACGCGGTGCAGGACCGCCACGGGGTTGCAGGTCGTCGGCGAAGGCCCGCTGACGAATTGCCTGTTCTTCGGCGCGCTGGCGCATCTTGTTCGCCAGCAGGCGACGGGTAAACGGCAGCAGCATCACCAGACCGACCACGTCGCTGATGAAGCCCGGCAGGATCAACAGGCCACCGGCCAAGGCTAGCATCAAGCCTTCAAGCATGGTCTGTGCGGGCAACTCACCGCGATTCAGGCTTTCACGGGCACGCAGTGCCGTGGCCAGACCGGCGACGCGCAGTACGAACACACCGAACATCGAGCCGAGAATGATCAGCAGCAGGGCCGGGAAAAACCCGATCGCCCCTGCCACTTTGACGAATACGAACAGCTCCAGCACCGGAAACAGCAGAAAGAGCAACAAAAAAGGGCGCATCAAAGATTCCTCAACGCAAGAAATGCCTTGCAGTAAGCCTTAGATGATGTCGCCCTTTCGTGAATTCAAGCGTCAGCCACCGCATTTTTTGGCCAGACCTCGGCGTGAGCCAGAGAAACCAAGGCTTCGCGCACTTGTATCGGCGTATGACAAGGCGCTGGAAACGGCAGCCAATACAGTGCCTGACCGATACGCAAGTGCATGCCTTCGCTGTCGATTCCGGCCAGTTGCGCCGGTACGGTTTTCGGCAACCCGCTGAGCTCCACGTAGTGGGCGATGGCTTTGGCGTGATCGCTGTTCATGTGCTCGACCATGCTGATTTCCGCCTTGCCGGCAAACGGGTTGGCCAGGGTTACTTGATCGACCCAGTGAATCGCACCGAAACCACCGATGTAGCGGTGACGCACCGGGTTGAGCACCCAGAAATCAAAGTCGTGGGCCTTGTGGTAGTTCTGCGAGTCGGGGAAATACCGGTAATAACGCTCGGCGGCGGCCTCGATGGCCGCCGGGTCTTCGAGCTTCTGCGCTTCGGCCAGATAGGTCAGGCGACCAACGGCCTGCACGTCGTCGGCTTCGCGCTCACCTACCAGCAGCGAACATTTCGGATCTTTCTGCAGGTTGTGGGTGTGCTGGGCGATGCGGCTGATCAGGATCAGCGGGCGGCCCTGCTCATCCAGGCAATACGGCACCACTGAGCCAAACGGGAAACCGGGCATCGATTTGGAGTGGGTGGACAATACGCCACGGTATTCCTTGAGAAGCAATTCTCGGGCATTCTTGGCCGCTTCAACGCTCAATTTATGACTCCTTAAATAGAATCCGTCGAAAAAACGGACAGGCGCCTGGGGATAAGTCCCGGTCACGCCATCGGGCAATGCTCATGTGCAATCCGGCCATAACCGGTACGGATCGAGCGTCGCCAATAACAAAAACCACTCAGACCGGCTATCGGGGCATGCGAATGCAACTCAACGACAAAGTAATCATTATCACCGGCGGTTGCCAGGGTTTGGGCCGTTCCATGGCCGAGTATTTCGCCGGCAAAGGCGCGAAGCTGGCCTTGGTGGATCTCAATCAGGAAAAACTCGACGACGCGGTGGCCGCCTGCAAGGCCAAGGGCGTGGAGGCGCGCAGTTATCTGTGCAACGTGGCCAATGAAGAACAGGTCGAGCACATGGTCGCGCAGGTTGCCGAAGATTTCGGCGCGATCCATGGCCTGATCAACAACGCCGGGATCCTGCGTGACGGCCTGCTGCTCAAGGTCAAGGACGGCGAAATGACCAAGATGAGTCTGGCCCAGTGGCAGGCAGTGATCGACGTCAACCTGACCGGCGTGTTCCTGTGCACCCGTGAAGTGGCGGCGAAAATGGTCGAGCTGAAAAACAGCGGCGCGATCATCAACATCTCGTCGATCTCCCGCGCCGGTAACGTCGGCCAGACCAACTACTCTGCCGCCAAGGCTGGCGTGGCCGCAGCCACTGTGACCTGGGCCAAGGAACTGGCGCGTTATGGCATTCGCGTCGCGGGCATTGCGCCGGGCTTCATCGAAACCGAGATGACTCTGGGCATGAAGCCGGAAGCGTTGGAGAAGATGACTTCGGGGATTCCGCTCAAGCGCATGGGCAAGCCGGAAGAGATCGCCCATTCGGCGGCGTACATCTTCGAGAACGACTACTACACCGGGCGGATTCTGGAGATGGATGGCGGCTTGCGGATCTGACTGCCAACACAGAAACCTATGTGGGAGCGAGCCTGCTCGCGAAAGCGGTGGATCAAACAACTCATCGGTTGAATGACACGCCGTATTCGCGAGCAGGCTCACTCCCACATTAGATTGTGTTTCTACTTATCAATCGTCGCTGATGCTGATATTAGGCATCGCCGGCGTCGCCGCTTCCTGCAACACAATGCGCGCGCCGACGTGGCGGGCCAGTTCCTGATAGACCATGGCAATCTGGCTGTCCGGTTCGGCGATCACCGTTGGCTTGCCGCCATCGGCCTGCTCGCGGATCAGCATCGACAGCGGCAGCGAGGCCAGCAGTTCGACGCCATATTGGGTCGCCAGCTTTTCGCCACCGCCCTCACCGAACAGATGTTCGGCATGTCCGCAGTTCGAGCAGATGTGCACCGCCATGTTTTCCACCACGCCCAACACCGGAATGTTGACCTTGCGGAACATTTCCACGCCTTTGCGCGCGTCCAGCAACGCCAGATCCTGCGGGGTAGTGACGATCACCGCACCGGCCACCGGGACTTTCTGCGCCAGGGTCAACTGGATGTCACCGGTACCTGGCGGCATGTCGATGACCAGATAATCCAGGTCACCCCACGCGGTTTGCGTAACCAGTTGCAGCAGTGCGCCGGAGACCATCGGCCCGCGCCAGACCATCGGCGTGTTGTCGTCGGTCAGGAACGCCATCGACATGACTTCGACACCGTGGGCCTTGAGCGGCACGAACCACTTCTGATCCTTGACCTCGGGGCGGGTGCGCTCGGGGATGCCGAACATGATGCCCTGGCTCGGGCCATAGATATCGGCGTCGAGAATCCCCACCTTGGCGCCTTCGCGGGCCAGCGCCAGCGCGAGGTTGGCCGCCGTGGTCGACTTGCCCACACCGCCCTTGCCCGAAGCCACGGCGACCACGTTCTTGACGTTGGCCAGGCCCGGGATCTGCGCCTGGGCCTTGTGCGCGGCAATCACGCTGTTGACCTCGACCTTGGCGATCGTCACCCCATCGAGGTTTTCGATGGCCAGTTGCAGCAACTGCGCCCAGCCGCTCTTGAACAGACCGGCGGCGTAGCCGATTTCCAGCTGCACGTTGACGCGATCACCGACGATCTCGATGTGCTTCACGCAACCGGCGCTGACCGGGTCCTGGTTCAGGTAGGGGTCGGTGTATTGGCTGAGGACGGCTTCCACCGCTGCGCGAGTGACGGCACTCATGGGCAACTCCGATAACAAGACTGGGAAAAGATGGCGGGTATCGTACGCTGGACGCAGATTTGTGGCGAACTGATTACTTGAGCAAGTCAGCACCTGTGGCGAGGGGATTTATCCCCGATCGGCTGCGCAGCAGTCGCAGAACCATCACCCGCGGTGTACCTGATAGGCCCTGATATCGGGTTTGGGGGCGGCTTCGCCACCCATCGGGGATGAATCCCCTCGCTACAAATGCTCTCAAAGTACCCAGCGGCACAGGGTGAAAAATATGCGCCAGCGCTTTATAGTGGCCGACCTCCGTTTCATCAAGTAGCGAAGCCCCACATGTCCGAACCACGCAAGATCCTCGTCACCAGCGCCCTGCCCTACGCCAACGGTTCGATCCACCTTGGCCATATGCTGGAATACATCCAGACCGATATGTGGGTGCGCTTCCAGAAGCATCGCGGCAATCAATGCATCTATGTCTGCGCCGACGACGCCCACGGTTCGGCGATCATGCTGCGCGCGGAAAAGGAAGGCATCACCCCGGAACAACTGATCGCCAACGTGCAGGCTGAACACAGCGCCGACTTTGCCGAGTTCCTGGTCGACTTTGACAACTTCCACTCCACTCACGCCGAAGAAAACCGTGAGCTGTCGAGCCAGATCTATCTGAAGCTGCGTGACGCCGGGCACATTGCCCAGCGCTCGATCACCCAGTATTTCGACCCGGAAAAGAAAATGTTCCTGGCCGACCGCTTCATCAAGGGCACCTGCCCGAAATGCGGCACCGAAGACCAGTACGGCGACAACTGCGAAAAATGCGGTGCGACCTACGCGCCAACCGATCTGAAGGATCCAAAGTCGGCGATCTCCGGCGCCACTCCGGTGCTCAAGGATTCCCAGCATTTCTTCTTCAAACTGCCAGACTTCCAGCAGATGCTGCAGACCTGGACCCGCAGCGGCACCTTGCAGGACGCCGTGGCCAACAAGATCGCCGAGTGGCTGGACGCCGGCCTGCAGCAGTGGGACATCTCCCGCGATGCGCCGTACTTCGGTTTCGAGATCCCGGACGAGCCGGGCAAGTACTTCTACGTGTGGCTGGACGCGCCGATCGGCTACATGGCCAGCTTCAAGAACCTGTGCGACCGCACGCCGGAGCTGGACTTCGACGCGTTCTGGGGCAAGGACTCGACCGCCGAGCTGTACCACTTCATCGGCAAGGACATCGTCAACTTCCACGCCCTGTTCTGGCCTGCCATGCTCGAAGGCGCCGGTTTCCGCAAGCCGACCGGGATCAACGTGCACGGCTACCTGACCGTCAACGGCCAGAAGATGTCCAAGTCCCGTGGCACGTTCATCAAGGCCCGTACCTACCTGGATCACCTGTCGCCGGAATACCTGCGCTACTACTACGCGGCCAAACTGGGCCGTGGCGTCGATGACCTCGATCTGAACCTCGAAGACTTCGTGCAGAAGGTCAACTCCGACCTGGTCGGCAAAGTGGTCAACATCGCCAGCCGTTGCGCCGGTTTCATCCACAAGGGCAACGGCGGCCTGCTGGTCGACAACAATGCCGCGCCAGAGCTGACCGAAGCCTTCCTCGCCGCGGCGCCAAGCATTGCCGACGCCTATGAAGCCCGCGACTTCGCCCGCGCCATGCGTGAAACCATGGCCCTGGCCGACCGCGCCAACGCCTGGATCGCCGACAAGGCCCCATGGTCGTTGAACAAACAGGAAGGCAAGCAGGATGAAGTCCAGGCGATCTGCGCCACTGGCATCAACCTGTTCCGCCAGCTGGTGATCTTCCTCAAACCGGTGCTGCCACTGCTGGCCGCCGACGCCGAGGCATTCCTCAACGTCGCCCCGCTGACCTGGAACGACCACACAACGCTGCTGGCCAACCATCAGCTCAATGAATTCAAGCCGTTGATGACCCGCATCGACCCGGTAAAAGTGCAAGCCATGACCGACGCCTCGAAAGAAGACCTGACCGCCAGCCAGACCGACACCGGCGCTGCCGCGCCTGCGGGCAACGGCGAACTGGCCAAGGATCCGCTGTCGCCGGAAATCGACTTCGACACCTTTGCTGCCGTCGACCTGCGCGTGGCTTTGATCGTCAAGGCTGAACACGTGGAAGGTGCCGACAAGCTGCTGCGCCTGACGCTGGACATCGGTGACGAGCAGCGCAACGTGTTCTCCGGGATCAAGAGCGCTTACCCGGACCCGTCGAAACTCGACGGTCGCCTGACCATGATGATCGCCAACCTCAAGCCGCGGAAAATGAAGTTCGGCATCTCCGAAGGCATGGTGATGGCCGCCGGCCCTGGTGGTGAAGAAATCTACCTGCTGAGCCCGGACAGCGGCGCCAAGCCGGGTCAACGCATCAAGTAAGACCCAGCGCTGAAACGATCCCACAGGCATGTTCTGCAGGCCTGTGGGATTTTTCATATCTGACCCACCCATCGCGGGTGCCGGATAATGCCTAACCTTAAGTGACACCCGCCCGTTGCTGCCGGCAGAACCATGACCGAACTTGCGCTTACGCTGATCAGTGCCGCCCTGCTCAACAACTTCGTGTTGCACTGGCCGCTGGGTGTCGATCCGCTGCTGGCCGGCAGTCGGCGCCAAGTGCATGCGCTGGGGTTGGCGACGGCGTGCCTGATGCTGAGCGTCGGCTTCATCGGGTACGTGCTCTGGCACTGGCTGCTGGTGCCGCTGCAACTGCAGGCACTGCAGCTGTTTGTATTCTTGCCGCTCAGCGTGCTGCTGATCGCGCCGCTGCTGAAGCTGTTGGCTCGTGCGCTGCCAGACTGGCCGTTCGACGGACTGTGGCCGCTATTGCTGGGTAATGCCGGCGTACTGGGGCTGGCCTTGATCAACGCGCAAAATGATCGCGGCCTGCTGCAAGCAACAGCGCTGAGCATCGGCGCCGGGCTGGGTTTCTGGCTGGTGCTGAGCCTGTTCAGCGACTTGCGTGAACGCACGGCGGACAACGACATACCCCTGCCCTTTCGCGGCTTGCCGATCGACCTGATCGGCGCCGGACTGATCGCAGTGATTTTTCTCGGATTCAGTGGACTGATCAAAACATGAGTCTGATTCAACTCATCGATGCCCTCCTGCCGCAGACCCAATGCGGCAAATGCGGCCACCCCGGGTGCAAGCCCTATGCGCAAGGCATCGTCGATGGCGAACCGATCAACAAGTGCCCGCCCGGCGGTGACGAAACCGTCGCCGCCCTGGCTGAACTGTTGAACGTGCCGGTGCTGGAACTGGACGTCAGCCGTGGCTCGGCACCGCCACAAGTGGCGTACATCCGCGAGGCCGAGTGCATCGGCTGCACCAAGTGCATCCAGGCCTGCCCGATCGACGCCATCGTCGGCGCGGCGAAACTGATGCACACCGTACTGATTGACGAATGCACCGGTTGCGACCTGTGCGTGGCGCCGTGCCCGGTAGACTGCATCGAGATGCATCCACTGCCGCTCGGCACCTTGCCGGTGGTCGGTGGCCTGGCTTCCAGCCTTGAAGAACTGCGCGCACGCGCGGCCAAACGCGATCATGCGCGCCAGCGTTTTGAACGCCGCAATGCCCGCCTGCAGCGCGAAGAACAGCGGAAACAGGCTGAACGCGAAGCCCGGGCGCAGCGTGCAGCGCAACCGGCGGTGGTTACTCTCGATCCGGTGCAGGCGGCTCTGGAACGGGTGCGCGCGCAGAAAGCCGCAACCGCCGACGCGGCATTGAAGAAAGCCAAAATCGATGTCGCCATGAGTCGCGCGCAATTGCACAAATCGCTAAAAGCCTTCGGCCATCCACCGACCTTCGAACAGCAATCGCAACTGATCGTGTTGCAACAGCAGTTTGAAGCCGCCGAACAGGTGTTGGCGAAACTCGAAAGCAGCGCCGCCACCGCTCCAGCCGCTGCGGCCCCGGTTCCGGCGAAAGACGCCGACCTGAAACGGGCGAAAATCCAGCTGGCCATGCGGCGCGCCGAATTGAAAAAGGCCCAGACCGCCGAAGCGCCAGCCGAGCAAATTGCCACGCTGGAACAGGCACTGCGTGATGCCGAGCAAGCCCTTCACGCCGCCGAGACGGCGAGCGAGCAGCCTGCGCCTGACCTGGTGCGGGTGGAAAAGCGCCCGCTCGACAACCAGCTTCGCCAGTTGAAAACCGAACTGGCCTACGCCCGCGCCGACCTGAGCAAACTCGAACGCCGCGCCGACACGCCGAACAACATCCTCGACAAGGCCCGCGCCCGCCTGCAGGCCGCCGAGCGTCAGGTGCAAGATCATGTCGCCCCGTGAAGCACCGGATGATCGCCTGCAACAGGCGATGATGCGGGTGCTACTGGCCACGCTGCCGGGGCTGTTGGCGTTGTTCTGGTTTTACGGCTGGGGCGTGTTGATCAACCTGATCCTGGCGGCGAGCACCGCGCTGCTGATCGAGGCTGGCGTCGCCCGCCTGCGCCGACAACCACTGCAACCAACGTTCAGCGATGGCAGCGCACTGGTCAGCGCGACACTGCTGGCCGCCGCCATGCCACCTTATTGCCCATGGTGGCTGACAGTTACGGCGGTGGCTTCGGGCCTGCTGTTCGGCAAACATTTATACGGTGGCATCGGCAAGAATCCGTTCAATCCGGCCATGCTCGGTTTCGCCCTGGCGATGCTGCTGTTCCCGGAGCCAATGACCCACTGGCCGGCGCATGGCATGAGTCTGCAGGCCGCTTTTGCACAGGTCCTGAATCTGGGCCAGGCTCCGGATGCCTGGGTTCAAGCCACCGCGCTGGACAGCCTGCGCATCAACAAAAGTCTGACCATGGATGAATTGTTCGCTGCCAACCCGGCATTCGGCCGTTTCGGTGGACGCGGCGTGGAGTGGATCAATCTGGCGTTTCTCGCCGGTGGACTGTTTTTATTGCAGCGCCGGGTGATTGCCTGGCAAGCGCCAGTTGGCATGCTGACCAGCCTGTTTGTCGTCAGCCTGCTCTGCTGGAACGGTTCGGGTTCGGATTCCCACGGCTCGCCGCTGTTTCATCTGCTGAGCGGCGCGACCATGCTCGGTGCCTTTTTCATCATTACCGAACCGGTATCCGGCGCCAAAAGTTCGCTGGCCCGACTGCTGTTCGGCGTGGGTGTCGGCTTGCTGACCTACCTGATCCGCACCTGGGGCGGCTACCCGGACGGTGTCGCGTTTGCCGTGTTGCTGATGAATCTGTGTGTACCGGCTCTGGAACGTTTTGCCGCTGCCCGCCAGACGCAGGTGCAATCATGAGCCGCGCAGCTGCTTTCGTGGCGCTTGTGCTGCTGGCCGGTGCCGGTCTCGGCCTGACTTATGTGGTGCAGCGCGCCAGTGCGCCGCAGATTGCCAGCGAGCAACGCCTGCTCGACAGCCGCAAATTGCTGGATCTGATCGCGCCCGATGCCTACGACAATCAGCCGCTGGAGCAGCCGCTGGCGCTGACTGATACAACATTGAGCCACAGCACGCTGCTGACAGGTTACCGCGCAAGCAAATCCGGTCAGCCAGTGGCAGTGTTGTTGCGCACCCAGACCGAGGGCTATGCCGGCGCTATCGAACTGCTGATCGCCATCGATGCCAACGGAAAACTGCTGGGGGTAAAAACCCTGCGGCACAACGAAACCCCGGCGCTCGGCGGACTCATCGGCGACTGGCCGAACCACTGGCTGGCGACATTTACCGGCAAGTCGCGCAACTCACCTGACGACGCAGGCTGGGCTCTGAAAAAAGATCAGGGACAGTTCGATCAACTGGCCGGGGCAACCGTCACTTCCCGGGCTACCGTCAATGCCATTCATGACGCCCTGCGTTACTTTGATGAGCACCGCGCAACCTTGCTGGGGAGCGGATCATGATCCGGCCAACGAATCTGACAAACACGTTGATGCTGATGCTGCTGCTTGGCACCAGCGCGACATTGGCTGGCGCGCTGGGCATGCTGTTGATGTCGAGCGTTGTGGTGGTAATTTACGGCGCATGCATCGGCCCGCTGCGCTCGCGGTTGTCTGGCAACAACCTGATGCTGGCCAGTCTGCTGCTGGCCGCCACCCTGACCAGTTGCGCCAATATCCTCGCGCAGCGCTGGGCGTTGCAGTGGCAACAGTCAGTCGGAATCTATGCCGGGCTGATCGCCTTGCAGTGTGTGGTGCTGGAATACAATGGATTCTTTCGTCAGGCGTTTGCCCAGCGCCTTAAGTTTTTTGGCCTGTCGAGCGGGCTGCTACTGGCGCTGGCGGCACTGCGTGAACTGTTCGGTCAGGGCCACATCGGCCGTGGCCTGTCGGAACACTGGCAAGGCCTGATTCTGTTCAACGAAGGGCTGCACTTGCTCTCCCTGGTTCCCGGCGCCTTCATCGTGCTGGGGCTACTGCTCGCCGCCCGCCAGGCCTGGACCCGCTCGAACGCTCTCCCCAAGGAAACACATCACCCATGAATGCCGCCAAACGTCTGGAAATTTTCCGCAGACTTCATGAAGACAATCCCGAGCCGAAGACCGAGCTGGCCTATTCCTCACCGTTCGAGTTGTTGATCGCGGTCATTCTTTCGGCGCAGTCAACCGACGTCGGCGTCAACAAGGCCACGGCCAAACTGTTCCCGGTGGCCAATACCCCGGCGGCGATCCACGCGCTGGGCGTCGAAGGGCTGTCCGAATACATCAAGACCATCGGCCTCTATAACAGCAAAGCGAAAAACGTGATCGAGACCTGTCGCATGCTGGTCGAGTTGCACAATGGCGAAGTCCCGCAGACGCGTGAAGAACTGGAAGCGCTGCCCGGCGTCGGTCGCAAGACGGCCAACGTGGTCCTCAATACCGCTTTTCGCCAACTGACCATGGCGGTCGACACGCACATTTTTCGCGTGAGCAACCGCACCGGCATTGCCCCGGGTAAAAATGTGGTTGAAGTGGAAAAGAAGCTGATGAAGTTTGTGCCAAAAGACTACCTGCTGGACTCCCACCACTGGCTGATTCTGCACGGTCGCTATGTGTGCCTGGCGCGCAAGCCACGCTGTGGCAGCTGCCGCATCGAAGATTTGTGTGAGTACAAACACAAAACCTCGGACGATTGATTGGCTATTGGAATAATTGATTCTTCGATTGAAAAAATCTTTTTTACCCGCAGCAGGAATATCGATATAAGGGGCGCCAAAGGCAGTCTTAGCCTGGAGTTCACCTTATGACTGACAGCAAAGAACAACTGGACGTAGATGAAGATTTTACCGTTGTGGATACCGACGACGCCGAACCGGTGGTCGAGGTCGCCAAGACCAATCTGAGTAAACGTCGCACCATCGATAACCTGCTTGAGGAGCGCCGACTGCAAAAGCAGTTGGCCGATTACGATTTTGATCTCTGACACTTGAAAGCCTCCCAAACCGGAGGCTTTTTACTTTCTGCTGAATCCGACACTGAGCGGCCCATGCCCCGTCGGTATTCCTGATCATCAGACCAGTCCGTTGCGTTGTGCCAATTCAATCAGGTCCACCAGCGAGCGGGCATTGAGCTTCAATAACAGACGGGTCTTGTAAGTGCTGACCGTCTTGTTGCTGAGAAACATGCCGTCGGCGATTTCCTTGTTGGTCTTGCCACGCGCCAATTGCTGCAACACCATCATTTCCCGCCCGGAGAGGCGATCCACCATATCGGCCTCACTGGCATTACCAAGACTGGTACGCACGGTGTGCAGGGCCTGATTTGGAAAATAGCTGTAGCCGGACAGTACCGCTTTGATCGCACTGAGCAACTCAGTCAAATCCTGTTGCTTACATACATAACCCGCAGCACCTGATTGCATGCAGCGCATTGAAAAATGACCCGGTGCCTGGGAGGTCAACACCAGTACTTTCAACGGCATGGGTGTCGAGTTCAGACGCGCAATAACTTCAAGACCATCGAGTTTCGGTATTCCAATATCCAGAATAACGATATCCGGCATCTGTTCACGCGCAAGTTGCAAAGCATCCACACCATTATCCGTTTCTGCAATGACTTCGTAGCCATGACGCTCCATCAGCATACGCACAGCAAGACGAATGACGGGATGATCATCCACGATCAGCACTTTATTCATGGGCAAGTCCAGTTTCGCTGTTCGAATTTTTAGAGCACGCACAATAGCCCAGTCACTTCTGACATGGCACAAGAGAGTTTCATTGCAATCCCAGCAAAAGACATTCCCTACAGCAAATAAAGATTATTCCTACAAAAAAACCCATACAGGCGATTTTCAAATGGGATGACCTATCTTCTGGCCTTCACATCGACGCAAAAAACATGACGTCCTGAAAGCCACGCGAACTCTACTTTCGAGGCAGACGGCTCAGCGAGCGGCTGAAAAAACGCGATAATCCATTGACTGCACATCGCTACACAGCGCCGGCCCCGGCAGCTTATAAGTTGAAAAAAACAACGTGAACCCAATCAAAAACACTTTGATAAATCAACATCTGAAACAAGATACTTCTATCCAAGCGTTATCATTTAATATAAAAATTATCTCGACCAGAAAGTTGCAACACCCCATACAAAACAACTCAACATACGTATTGGAAAAACACAATTAATGAGCACCTTCCATGATAAAAATCAGAAGAAAAATAACCAACCCCATGACTGTAATTGCGATATTTGCATTTATTTCCGAATCGTCGGCTGCCATTTCCTTACCCTTTCTTGATAACGCCGAAAGAGAAGTCTACATCTGGTTCCTGATCAGTTTTCCGTTTTACTTGCTATTGCTATTCTTTTTAACGCTGAACTTCAACTACCGTTCGCTCTATGCGCCCTCGGACTTCGATAAGGACGACAGTTTTCTAAAAAGTTTCGAGGAGTTGAAACAGCCCGAGCTCCACTCCTGTTCGCCTCCAGCAAGAGCGTTTGTGGTAGCAGGTGAAGTATCAGCTGCCAACGGATTGGAGTGGACGTTGTCCGTACATAGCGTTGACCTCAGGCAACTCCCTCCTTGCAGCGCTGAAGAATCCTGCCCGGAGCGACCGTGGATTGAGCACAACATTCAGCTGCCTAAATCCATCGGCACATTGTGCGCCATAGACGTACGTCGGTTGAGTAGCGCACAGGCGTTCAATGCGCTGGCAGAACACTTTCCGCATCTTGGCAAACACTCAGCCAAGGCAGTGATATTTTTGACCGACTCTGCGTGCGACGTTTTGCTCAAGCAAATTATCCCGACCCTTATCAAACAGTCGAAAAAAAGCGGAGGCGCCAAACTTCTCGTTGCTTACAACGTAAGCACACAAACCACCACGGTTTTGAGAGGAGCATGAGCGTAGAGTAGATGCCTGAAGTGGACATTCAAGAAAATGCTGGAGTTGGCGGCAATGACCAAAGCTCTGGATTAACGTCAGACAAACACAGAAAAGAAAATGGCGGCATTGTCATTGAGACAAGCCGCCATTTTTACAGCCCTGCAAGGCTTAGAACAGCTTGCGGCCCTTGTTGGCAGCAATGCGCATGCGCAGCGCGTTGAGCTTGATGAAGCCCGCCGCGTCGGCCTGGTTGTAGGCGCCACCGTCTTCTTCGAAGGTCGCGATATTAGCGTCGAACAGCGAATCGTCGGACTTGCGGCCGGTAACGATCACGTTGCCCTTGTACAGTTTCAGGCGAACCACACCGTTCACGTTGACCTGGGAAGCGTCGATCATCTGTTGCAGCATCAGACGCTCCGGGCTCCACCAGTAACCGGTGTAGATCAGGCTGGCGTATTTCGGCATCAGCTCGTCTTTGAGGTGAGCGACTTCGCGATCCAGAGTGATCGATTCGATGGCGCGGTGCGCGCGCAGCATGATGGTGCCGCCCGGGGTTTCGTAGCAGCCACGGGACTTCATGCCCACGTAACGGTTTTCAACGATGTCGAGACGACCGATACCGTGAGCGCCACCGATCTTGTTCAGCGTTGCCAGTACGGTGGCCGGAGTCATTTCGACGCCGTCCAGCGCGACGATGTCGCCGTTGCGGTAGGTCAGTTCCAGGTATTGCGGGGTGTCGGGAGCCTTCTCCGGGGAGACGGTCCAGCGCCACATGTCTTCTTCGTGCTCGGTCCAGGTGTCTTCCAGCACGCCGCCTTCATAGGAGATGTGCAGCAGGTTGGCGTCCATCGAGTACGGGGACTTCTTCTTGCCATGACGCTCGATCGGGATCGCGTGCTTCTCGGCGTAGTCCATCAGCTTCTCGCGGGACAGCAGGTCCCACTCGCGCCAAGGGGCAATCACTTTAACGCCAGGCTTGAGTGCGTAGGCACCCAGTTCGAAACGCACCTGGTCGTTGCCCTTGCCGGTGGCACCATGGGAAATGGCATCGGCGCCGGTTTCGTTGGCGATTTCGATCAGGCGTTTGGCGATCAGCGGACGTGCGATGGAAGTACCCAGCAGGTACTCGCCTTCGTAAACGGTGTTGGCGCGGAACATCGGGAACACGAAATCACGCACGAATTCTTCGCGCAGGTCATCGATGTAGATTTCTTTGACGCCCATGGCCTGAGCCTTGGCGCGAGCCGGCTCGACCTCTTCGCCCTGACCCAGGTCAGCAGTGAAGGTCACCACTTCACAGTTATAAGTATCCTGCAGCCACTTGAGGATCACCGAAGTGTCCAGGCCGCCGGAATACGCCAGAACGACCTTGTTTACGTCCGCCATGCCATCACTCCACGGGGTTCTACGGAAAGCCGAGGAGTCTACCGCTCAAATCCGATAATTTACAGAGGCGCGACAGCTTAAGACGACAAAGCGACAGAATCTGTCGACAGCGCGACGATGACCAGCGGGTCAGGAAGTCGCCGCGGCGTTGGCAGGCGTACTGGCTTGCGGTGCTGGCGCGGTAGTCGGCGCGACTCGCGCGAGCTTCACGCTGACCCGACGATTCTTCGCCCGGTTGGCCGCATTGTTGTTCGGCACCAGCGGGTATTGCTCGCCGTGGAAACGCACGGTGATCTGCGATTCGGCGATGCCGTTGGCCTTGAAAAAGTCGACCACCGCCAGCGCGCGACGACGCGACAGCTCACGGTTGGTCAGACGGTTGCCGCTGTTGTCGGAATAGCCATCCAGTTCGATGTGATTGACCGTCGGATCGGCCTTCATGAACTCGAGCATCACCTGCAGCTTGGCTTTGGCGGCGGCATCCAGATCGGTGCCTTCGCCGGGGAAGCCGATCTGCGATTGCTTCACCTGATCGAAATTCTGCGGCAGCAACTTCGCCACACACGTCTGGTAATCATTGAACGCTTTGCTGAACTTCACCGGCAGCAGACGCACTTCCGAAACCCGGCCATCGCCGGACGCACGGCGCACCACCGGACTGCGACCGTCCAGCAAACCGCTGATCAGCCCGCCGGCCTGGGATTGTGAGCTGTTGAACAGCACGTTGCCGGTGCCGATCCTGACGCTGCCCAGATTGATGTCGTTGCGCCCCGGCTGCCATGGCGCCGCCGCGGCAAGCAACGTCGCCGAACCGCCGCCGAGCATGGCGTTGTAGGCATTGAGGCGGAATATCGCCTGCTCGCCGGCTTTGCGCACGAACTGGCCCGAGCCGAAATCGGTGATCGGCTGGGTCAGGCGGCACTCGAACTTGTCGCCCTCGACCGTCCACTCAATGTTCTCCAGACGCGTCTGGTAGGTCAGCGCCATCGCGGGGAGGCTGGCAAACACACTGAGCAAGGCTAAATATCGCTGGCGCACGGGAGGCTCCATTGGCTTCTGTAACACAAAGACCGATTCACACTATGTTTACGGCATACCTACGGGATATCGGAAGGTTCCTGCAAAACTTGATAGCGGGTGCCTGCAAGAGTCTTTTCCGGTAGCATTCCCCTCAGTTTGACCCGCCTGGAATCCCCTCATGTCCGACCGCCTGACCCTGCTGCGTCCCGACGACTGGCACATTCATCTACGCGATGGTGCCGTGTTGACCAATACCGTTGCCGATGTTGCGCGCACCTTTGGCCGCGCCATCATCATGCCCAACCTGGTACCACCGGTGCGCAACGCCGCTGAAGCCGATGGCTATCGCCAGCGGATTCTCGCTGCCCGCCCGGCCGGCAGTCGTTTCGAACCGCTGATGGTGCTGTACCTCACCGACCGCACCCAGCCCGAAGAAATTCGTGAGGCCAAGGCCAGCGGTTTCGTGCACGCCGCCAAACTGTACCCGGCCGGCGCCACCACCAACTCCGATTCCGGCGTGACCAGCATCGACAAGATCTTCCCGGCGCTGGAAGCCATGGCTGAAGTCGGCATGCCGCTGCTGATCCACGGCGAGGTCACCCGTGGCGATGTCGACGTCTTCGACCGCGAAAAGATTTTCATCGATGAGCACATGCGCCGTGTGGTCGAGCGTTTCCCGACGCTCAAAGTGGTGTTCGAACACATCACCACCGGCGACGCGGTGCAGTTCGTCAACGAGGCTTCGGCCAACGTCGGCGCCACCATCACCGCGCATCACCTGCTGTACAACCGCAACCACATGCTGGTGGGCGGGATCCGGCCGCACTTCTATTGCCTGCCGATCCTCAAGCGTAATACCCATCAGGAAGCCCTGCTCGACGCCGCCACCAGCGGCAGCGCGAAGTTCTTCCTCGGTACCGACTCGGCGCCGCACGCCCAGCACGCCAAGGAAGCCGCCTGCGGCTGCGCCGGCTGCTACACCGCGTACGCCGCCATCGAGCTGTATGCCGAAGCCTTCGAACAGCGCAACGCGCTGGACAAGCTCGAAGCGTTCGCCAGCCTCAACGGTCCGCGCTTCTACGGCCTGCCGGTCAACACCGATCGCATCACCCTGGTTCGCGAAGAATGGACCGCCCCGACCAGCCTGCCGTTTGGCGAGCTGAACGTTATCCCGCTGCGCGCCGGTGAAAAACTGCGCTGGCGCCTGCTGGAGGAACACGCGTGAGTGAAGACCATTTCGACGACGAACTGGACGGTCAAGGTGGCGGCGGCGGTTCCCGTCACCCAATGGCAGCACGTTTTCGCGGTTACCTGCCGGTAGTCGTCGACGTAGAGACCGGTGGCTTCAACTCGGCCACCGACGCTCTGCTGGAGATTGCCGCGACCACCATCGCCATGGACGAAAAGGGTTTCGTTTACCCGGACCACACCTACTTCTTCCGCGTCGAACCTTTCGAAGGCGCCAACATCGAAGCGGCAGCGCTGGAGTTCACCGGGATCAAACTCGATCACCCGCTGCGCATGGCGGTCAGCGAAGAAACTGCGCTGACCGACATCTTCCGTGGCATCCGCAAGGCGCTGAAGGCCAACGGCTGCAAGCGCGCGATTCTGGTCGGCCACAACAGCAGCTTCGACCTGGGCTTCCTGAATGCTGCGGTTGCGCGTCTGGACATGAAGCGCAATCCGTTCCACCCGTTCTCCAGCTTCGACACCGCGACACTGGCCGGTCTGGCTTACGGTCAAACCGTGCTGGCCAAGGCCTGTCAGGCAGCGGACATCGACTTCGACGGCCGTGAAGCGCATTCGGCGCGTTACGACACCGAGAAGACTGCCGAGCTGTTCTGCGGCATCGTCAACCGCTGGAAACAGATGGGCGGCTGGGAAGACTTCGACGACTGATCCTCGTCGGGTATTTCCCGCGCATAAAAAACCGGCCACATGGGCCGGTTTTTTGTACCGCGACGTTGCGCCTTACAGGGCAGCAGCGTTCTCGGTCAGGTAAGCCGCAACGCCTTCTGGCGAAGCGTTCATGCCTTTGTCGCCTTTTTTCCAGTTGGCAGGGCAGACTTCGCCGTGCTCTTCGTGGAATTGCAGAGCGTCGACCAGACGGATCAGCTCTTCCATGTTACGGCCCAGCGGCAGGTCGTTGATGATCTGCGAGCGGACAACGCCCTTGTCGTCGATCAGGAACGCGCCACGGAAAGCCACGCCGCCCTCGGACTCAACGTCGTAGGCCTTGGCGATTTCGTGCTTCATGTCGGCAGCCATGGTGTATTTCACCTGGCCGATGCCGCCATTGTTGACCGGAGTGTTGCGCCAGGCGTTGTGGGTGAAGTGCGAGTCGATCGACACGGCAACCACTTCCACGTTGCGCGCCTTGAAGTCGGCCATGCGGTTGTCCAGAGCGATCAGCTCGGACGGGCAGACGAAGGTGAAGTCCAGTGGGTAGAAGAACACCAGGCCGTATTTGCCTTTGATGGCCGAGGACAGGGTGAAGCTGTCAACGATCTCGCCATTGCCGAGTACGGCCGGGACGGTGAAGTCTGGGGCTTGTTTGCCTACGAGTACGCTCATGGATATCTCCTGGTGAATAACTTGAAGTTCAGGGCCCGGGCCAGCCTGCCACCCTGAGGCGACAGCCCTGTGACACGAACCCTCTTCGCAAGGGCCGACCATCATACACTGCGTTTTTCGCCTGTCCTTAACGGTTTTTTGCCCAAGGCGGATAACGGACCAGCATTTTCGGGGCCAGGCAATTCGCCATTAACCACCGTTCGTCAGTGACCAGCCTTTCGATCAAAAACCATTCAGAAAGCACTTTGACAATCATTCTCGTTAACATTAAGATCCATCGCAATTGAGTCACAACCAGCGACGGTTCTCACTTATGTATGTTTGTCTCTGCACTGGCGTCACCGACGGACAAATCCGCGAAGCGATCTATGAAGGTTGCTGCAGCTACAAAGAAGTCCGCCAGGCCACCGGCGTCGCCAGCCAATGCGGCAAATGTGCGTGCCTTGCCAAGGAAGTGGTGCGTGAAACCCTGACCAAGCTGCAAACCGCTCAAGCCGCGATCCCCTATCCGGCAGAATTTACTGCTGCGTAATTACCCCCATTTCGAAGAACCGGACTAATGTCCGGTTTTTTTATGCCAGCAAATCAATCGGTTAGACGCTAGACGCGGAACACAAACATTCTTATTCAGATTTAATTTCATTTATTATTCAATAACTTAGGTTTGACACTTATAACTACCAAGCTCAAACTCCGCCTTATATACAGCTAATACAGGGCAGGACTCCCATCATGAAAGGCGACATTACAGTCATCCAGCATCTCAACAAGATCCTTGCCAATGAACTGGTCGCGATCAATCAGTACTTCCTGCATGCGCGCATGTATGAAGATTGGGGCCTGAACAAGCTGGGCAAGCACGAGTACCACGAATCCATCGACGAGATGAAGCACGCGGACAAGCTGATCAAGCGCATTCTGTTCCTCGAAGGCCTGCCGAACGTGCAGGATCTGGGCAAGCTGCACATCGGCGAGCACACCCAGGAGATGCTGGAATGTGACCTGCGTATCGAGAAGACCGGCCACGCCGATCTGAAAGCCGCCATCGCCCATTGCGAATCGGTTGGCGACTTTGGCAGCCGTGAACTGCTCGAAGACATTCTCGAATCCGAAGAAGAGCATATCGACTGGCTGGAAACCCAACTGGGCCTGATCGATAAAGTCGGTCTTGAGAACTATCTGCAATCGCAGATGGGCGAAGAGTAAATAAGCGCCCGCTGAATTCGCGACACTAAAAAGCCCCGCCCTCTTTCGAGGTGCGGGGCTTTTTATTGGCAAATCCCGGATCAGATGCAGATCCCTGTGGGAGCGAGCTTGCTCGCTCCCACAAAAACCGGATCAGGCTTCGGACTTGGCCGCAGCAGCCTTGGCCGATGCTTCCTTGACCAGAGTCTGCAGCTCACCGTTGGCGAACATTTCAGCCATGATGTCGCTACCGCCGACCAGCTCACCGCCGACCCACAGTTGCGGGAAAGTCGGCCAGTTGGCGTACTTTGGCAGGTTGGCGCGGATTTCCGGGTTCTGCAGGATGTCGACGTAGGCGAACTTCTCGCCACAGCCCATTACAGCCTGCGCAGCTTTCGCGGAGAAGCCACACTGCGGGGCATTCGGCGAGCCTTTCATGTAAAGCAGAATGGTGTTGTTGGCAATCTGCTCTTTAATCGTTTCGATGATATCCATGGAGCACCTCGGCTGAACTTTCCGACTCATGGGTCGGCACGGTGACGCATTGTAACGGAATCCCGAGCGCCATGCTCGGTCTCCCCGACGGTCTCGTTCAGGCCGCTGCCACCGTCACCGGCACGCCATTGAGCGCGGCGTTACCCGACAACTCGTCGAGCTGGCATTCATCGGTCAGGTCGTTGGCACTCGATCCCGGCTGCCCACTGGCGATTGCCATTTGCACGCCCGGCCGAGCATGTCCCCAACCGTGCGGCAGGCTGACCACGCCCTTCATCATGTCCAGACTGCCGAGCACCTCGACCTCGATCTGCCCTACCCGCGAGCTGACGCGAACTAACTGACCATCGTTGAGCCCACGGCTGGCGAGGTCATCCGGGTGCATCAGCAATTGATGCCGTGGCTTGCCCTTCACCAGACGATGGTAGTTATGCATCCACGAATTGTTGCTGCGCACATGGCGCCGGCCGATCATCAGCAGCTCATCGGCCGCCGGCGCCTGCAAGGCCGCAAAGCGTGCGAGATCGGCGAGAATTTCCGGCGGCGCAGCCTGCACCCGTTGATTCGGCGTCTTGAGGCGTGCAGCCAGATTAGGCTTCAACGCCCCAAGATCAATCCCGTGCGGATGATCGAACAATGTCGCCAATGACAGCTTTTGCTCGGACGCATCGCCATACAGGCCCATGCGCAGCCCCATGTCGATCATCTTCGCCGGCGGTATCGTCGGTTTCAGTTCCTTGCCGGTCTTCTCGGCAAAGGCCTTGGCCAGGCCGACAAAGATCTCCCAGTCGTGTAATGCGCCGTCGGGCTTGGCGAGAATCGCGCGGTTGAAGCGGGTGACGTTGCGTACCGCGAACAGATTGAAAGTAGTGTCGTAATGATCGTTCTCCAGCGCCGAGGTCGACGGCAGAATCAGATCGGCGTAGCGCGTGGTTTCGTTAATGTACAGGTCGATGCTGAGCATGAACTCCAGACCATCGAGCGCCTGCTCCAGTTGCCGGCCGTTCGGTGTCGACAACACCGGATTGCCGGCCACGGTGATCAGCGCACGAATCTGCCCTTCGCCTTCGGTGAGCATCTCTTCAGCCAGCGCCGACACCGGCAGCTCGCCGCCGTACTCGGGTCGCCCGGAGACCCGGCTTTGCCATTTGTTGAAATGCCCGCCCGAGGTCGATGCCACCAGATCCACCGCTGGCTCTGTGCACAAGGCACCGCCGACGCGATCGAGATTGCCAGTCACCAGATTGATCAACTGCACGACCCAATGGCATAGCGTGCCGAAGGCCTGAGTGGAAACGCCCATCCGGCCGTAGCAAACAGCGCTTGGTGCAGCGGCGAAGTCCCGGGCCAGTTGGCGGATCTGTTCAGCGGGAACGGCGCACAGCGGGCTCATGGCTTCGGCAGTGAACGTGGCGACGGCTGCGCGCACTTCATCAAGGCCATCAACCGGCAAGTGACAGTCACGGGTCAGGCCTTCGCTGAAAAGCGTATTGAGTAAGCCAAACAACAGCGCCGCGTCGCCACCCGGCCGCACAAACAAGTGCTGATCGGCGATAGCTGCCGTTTCGCTGCGCCGTGGATCGACCACCACCACTTTGCCGCCGCGGGCCTGAATCGCCTTCAGGCGTTTCTCGACATCGGGCACGGTCATGATGCTGCCGTTCGATGCCAGCGGATTACCGCCCAGGATCAGCATGAAATCGGTGTGATCAATGTCCGGGATCGGCAACAGCAAGCCGTGGCCGTACATCAGGTAACTGCTCAGGTGATGCGGCAACTGATCGACCGAAGTCGCCGAGAAGCGATTGCGCGTCTTCAGCAGGCCGAGAAAGTAGTTGCTGTGAGTCATCAGCCCATAGTTGTGCACGCTCGGGTTGCCCTGGTAGACCGCCACCGCATTCTGCCCGTGACGCTGCTGAATCGCCGCCAGACGCTCGGCCACCAGTGCGAAGGCTTCGTCCCACTCGATCGGCAGCCATTCGCTGCCGACCCGGCGCATCGGCTGGCGCAGGCGGTCGGGATCATTCTGGATGTCTTGCAGGGCCACGGCCTTGGGGCAGATGTGCCCACGACTGAACGTGTCGAGCGCGTCCCCCTTGATCGAGGTGATCGCGACGTTGCCATCGGTTTCGGTGGTCTCGATGGTCAGGCCGCAGATGGCTTCGCACAGGTGGCAGGCACGGTGATGGAGAGTCTTGGTCATGGCCAGTCTCTGTCTTGTTCTGGGCAGGCAATCAGGCCCGCGGGAACAAAACTATGGCCCCGGCGCAGATCCTGCGCCAGCGACGTTCGTCTTGTGAATCGACGGTTATCAGGCGAGCCGATACACCGCCATGTTCAGTTCGACGGCAGCTGCGGCGGCGCGGCCAACTGAATTTCCTGAATGGTTTCGATCTGCTCGTGGGCGACGTGCACGCCGGTGAGTTCGCCGATCAACCGCCAGTGCTCGTCGAGCCCGGCACTGATGGTCGCCATGCGATCGATCATGTGGCGGCCGGCGGTCTTGACCACTTCGTCCTCGCTGCGCAGCAGCTCGAAAGACATCGAAGTGACCGACGCGGTGAGATGGGTCAGTGAGCGAGCTGTGTGGCCCAGCAGTTCCATTAACAGTTTTTCTTTCGATTCCATGCGGAGGCTTCCTGCGTCGCTCGAAACTTATTTATAACCCAGCACTTTGCTTTAGCAAATGTTTCAGTCTGAGCATCCGACCAAGTGATGGCATGGCGCCACGGTCGTAAACCGACCTGGTCGACGTGATCCCCGCCACGCCGCATTGCCAAGCCCCGCGAGGCCGGTGTACAAAGAGGCTCGCTGCTGTCCTGAACCCGGCTTCAAATGCGTACTGCAACATCCCGTGCGCTCTCCGAATCCCGCAAAAACCGTAGCCTATTGGCGTAACGCGACATTTAGTGTCAATATCGCGCCTTCCCCTATTTCGTCGCCCCGTGCGGCTTACGCCGCAGGTCTCGCCCGTTGTTCCGTTAAACAAGGCTTTGAGCATCTGCGGTCTGTAGCAAAAAGGTAGTCAATGATGAGCGCAAGGCACTTTCTCTCCCTGATGGATTGCACGCCCGAAGAGCTGGTCAGCGTGATCCGTCGAGGCGTTGAGCTCAAGGACCTGCGTAACCGCGGCGTACTGTTCGAGCCCCTGAAAAACCGCGTCCTGGGGATGATCTTCGAGAAATCCTCGACCCGTACCCGGATCTCCTTCGAGGCCGGCATGATCCAGCTCGGCGGCCAGGCGATCTTCCTGTCGCCGCGTGACACCCAGCTGGGCCGTGGCGAGCCGATCGGCGACTGCGCCATCGTCATGTCGAGCATGCTCGACGCGGTGATGATCCGTACCTTTGCCCACAGCACCCTGACCGAATTCGCCGCCAACTCGCGCGTGCCGGTGATCAACGGCCTGTCCGATGACCTGCACCCGTGCCAGTTGCTGGCCGACATGCAGACCTTCCTCGAGCACCGCGGCTCGATCCAGGGCAAGACCGTGGCCTGGATCGGCGACGGCAACAACATGTGCAACAGCTATATAGAAGCGGCGATCCAGTTCGACTTCCAGTTGCGCGTTGCCTGCCCGCAGGGCTACGAGCCTAATCCTGAATTTGTCGCCCGCGCCGGCGATCGCGTGACCATCGTCCGTGATCCGCAAGACGCCGTGCGCGGTGCGCATCTGGTGAGCACCGATGTCTGGACTTCGATGGGTCAGGAAGAGGAAACTGCCAAGCGCCTGAAGTTGTTCGCTCCGTTTCAGGTGAACCGCGCCCTGCTCGATCTGGCGGCCGAAGATGTGCTGTTCATGCACTGCCTGCCGGCGCACCGCGGTGAAGAAATCAGCCTCGACCTGCTTGATGACCCGCGTTCCGTCGCCTGGGATCAGGCAGAAAACCGTCTCCACGCACAGAAGGCCCTGCTCGAGTTCCTCGTCGAACCGGCATATCACCACGCATGAGCCATGAATTACTGCTGAACCTGCGCAACCTCGCTTGCGGCTATCAAGATCAACGCGTGGTGCAGAACCTCAATCTGCACCTCAACGCCGGTGACATCGGCTGCCTGCTCGGCTCGTCCGGCTGCGGCAAGACCACCACCCTACGCGCGATTGCCGGTTTTGAACCGGTGCACGAAGGTGAAATCACCCTGGGAGGCGAAACCATTTCCAGCGCCGGTTTCACCCTGGCGCCGGAGAAACGCCGGATCGGCATGGTGTTTCAGGATTACGCGCTGTTCCCGCACCTGAGTGTTGCAGACAACATCGCCTTCGGTATCCGCAAGCACCCGAACAAGGAGCGCGTCACCGAGGAGCTGCTGGAACTGGTCAATCTGAAGAATCTAGGCAAGCGCTTTCCCCACGAGTTATCGGGTGGCCAGCAACAGCGTGTCGCCCTAGCCCGGGCACTGGCGCCGGAGCCGCAATTGCTGCTGCTCGACGAGCCATTCTCCAACCTCGATGGCGAACTGCGGCGCAAACTCAGCCACGAAGTGCGCGACATCCTCAAGGCCCGTGGCACCAGTGCGATTCTGGTGACTCACGATCAGGAAGAAGCCTTCGCCGTCAGCGATCACGTTGGCGTGTTCAAGGAAGGTCGTCTGGAGCAGTGGGACACGCCCTACAACCTCTACCACGAGCCGGCGACGCCGTTTGTCGCCAGCTTCATCGGTCAGGGTTATTTCATCCGCGGCCAGCTCGGCAGCCCGGAATCGGTGCAGACCGAACTCGGCGAACTGCGCGGCAACCGCGCCTACACCTGGCCGGTGGGCGGTGCGGTGGATGTATTGCTGCGTCCGGATGACATCGTTTATGCGCCGGACAGCGGGTTGAAAGCGCGGATCGTCGGCAAGACGTTCCTGGGTGCCTCGACCCTGTATCGCCTGCAACTGCCGACCGGTGCGCAACTGGAATCGATTTTTCCGAGCCATGCCGACCATCAGGTGGGGGCGGAGGTGGGGATTCGCGTAGCGGCTGAACATCTGGTGTTGTTCCAGGCATCGGGCAGCACTGCCGCGCAAATCCCGGCTGCGGAAAACGGCGTCCGCCGCTACAGCACCGCCCTCTGATCCGCCCCGGATCAAAACTGTGGGAGCGGGCTTGCTCGCGAATGCGGTATATCAGCCACCATCATCGTTGACTGACACCCCGCATTCGCGAACAACTCCCCGCCCCGCGCCGAACGCTGGCACGCGGTCAAACTGGATTTGCCCAAACGTTTCGA
>NZ_JAJSLU010000005.1:103776-175438 GCF_023063025.1 Pseudomonas sp. YL2
GGCTTGCTCGCGAATGCGGTATATCAGCCACCATCATCGTTGACTGACACCCCGCATTCGCGAGCAAGCCCGCTCCCACAGTTGGTTTTGGGTTCAACCCAGGATCAGCGTGCCGCTGGCCACCAGTGTCGCATTCCCGCCGATCTTCACCCGCTCCCCCTCCAGCCGACAGAACAACTCCCCGCCCCGCGCCGAACGCTGGCACGCGGTCAAACTGGATTTGCCCAAACGTTTCGACCAATACGGAATCAGGCTGCAATGCGTCGATCCAGTGACCGGATCTTCATTGATGCCGATCGCCGGGGCGAAGTAGCGCGAGACGAAATCGTGCTGATTGCCGCGCGCGGTCACGATGGCGCCGAGCCACGGCAGTTTTGCCAGTGCAATCATGTCCGGCGTGCAGTCGAGCACTGCCTGCTCCGACTCCAGCACCACAAACAATTCATTGGAACCGAGCACATCCACCGCCTCGACGCCCAGCGCGCGCTCGACATCCAGCGTCACGCCAATTTCTGACGGCACAATCGACGGGAAGTCCAGCCACAGGCGATCGCCCTCGCGGCTGACGCTAAGCGGCCCGGACTTGCAGATGAAGTCCAGCCGCTCGGCATTTTCCTTGTAGACCTCGAACAACACATAGGCGCTGGCCAGTGTGGCATGCCCGCACAGCGGCACCTCGGTGGTCGGGGTGAACCAGCGGATGTGCCACGCCGCGCCTTCGCGCACCACGAACGCGGTTTCTGCCAGATTGTGTTCGGCGGCGATCTTCTGCATCAAATCGTCCGCGAGCCATGCATCGAGCCGATACACCATCGCCGGGTTGCCACTGAACGGCCGATCACTGAACGCATCAACCTGATGAAATTCGAGCTGCATAACCTTCTCCCTGAGTGAATCGGCAGAGCATGCAGCCACGCTGCGCTCAGCGCCAGTGACAGAACCGGGCAATTTTCTTCATACAGAACGCAAGTTCATGCACGACCGATGTCGGCAAATTTGGCCTGGGTGTGTTCAGCCAGAACCGCCGGCGCCAATTCGACTTCCAGACCACGTCGGCCAGCACTGACATAAATAGTCGCAAAGCCTTGGGCCGAGTTATCGATGAAGGTGCGCAGACGCTTCTTCTGCCCCAGCGGACTGATGCCGCCCAACAGGTAACCGGTGGAACGCTGCGCCGCAGCCGGGTCAGCCATTTCGACTTTCTTGACGCCCGCCGCGTGTGCCAGACCTTTGAGATCAAGACTTCCGACGACCGGCACCACCGCCACCAGCAATTCACCTTTTTCGCTGGCAGCGAGCAGCGTCTTGAACACCTGCGCCGGCTCCAGCGCCAGTTTCTCGGCGGCCTCCAGCCCATAGGACGCGGCCTTGGGGTCATGTTCGTAACTGTGCACGCGATGTTCGGCACGAACTTTTTTCAACAAGTCCAACGCAGGGGTCATGGCAGCTCCAGGCTCGGCATCAACAGAAAAATCCTGCGCCGGATTCTAGGCCATCACCTCGCAAAAGGCTCTAGCGCAGGCCCCGTTTTCCGGGCGTTGCAGGTGAATCACCGGGCTATCGCCCCCGTCCTCCGCAGGATCATTCAGCAGGCTGATAGTTTAATTGTGACCGATGGTTCACTTTCGACCTTTGACAGGTTTGTTTCTTGTCTATATTTTTTCGAATCTGAATAATGTAAGAATTATCATCACCGCAGCACCCAGCAGTAAACCGGGAACAGGATGGGGATCCTGCCCCGGGGAAAATCGCGCCTTGCCCTGACGGCAAGCGCGCCAGACAACAACAAAAATCGAGGTTTTCAATGACAACTGCTTTACAGCAACCATCGCTTTCCGGCCAATGCCTGGCCGAGTTTCTGGGGACTGCACTTCTGATCTTTTTCGGCACTGGCTGCGTCGCCGCGCTCAAAGTCGCGGGCGCCAGCTTCGGTCTGTGGGAAATCAGCATCATCTGGGGCGTCGGCGTGAGCATGGCGATCTACTTGACCGCCGGGGTTTCCGGCGCGCACCTGAACCCCGCCGTGAGCATTGCCCTGAGCATTTTCGCCGACTTCGAAAAGCGCAAACTGCCGTTCTATATCCTGTCGCAGATCGCCGGCGCGTTTTGCGGTGCGCTGTTGGTGTACACGCTGTACAGCAATCTATTCTTCGATTACGAACAAACTCACCACATGGTGCGTGGCACCGCTGCCAGCCTTGAGTTGGCCTCGGTGTTCTCGACCTTCCCCAATCCGGTACTGTCCACCGCTCAGGCATTCCTGGTCGAGATGATCATCACCGCGATCCTGATGGGCGTGATCATGGCCCTGACCGATGACAACAACGGTCTGCCGAAAGGCCCGATGGCTCCGCTGCTGATCGGTTTGCTGATTGCCGTAATCGGCAGCTCGATGGGCCCGCTGACCGGTTTTGCGATGAACCCGGCGCGTGACTTCGGTCCGAAACTGATGACTTTCTTCGCCGGCTGGGGTGAAATTTCCTTCACTGGCGGCCGCGATATTCCGTACTTCCTGATTCCGATTTTTGCACCGATTGTCGGTGCCTGCCTCGGCGCTGCCGGGTATCGCGGGCTCATCGCCCGTCACCTGACCGGCGCCACACCTGCTACAAAGGATGCAGAACCGGCCATTGACGGCAAACCAAGAACTTCTTGAAACAGTCGGCGCGGGCTCCTGCCCATTTCGAACCCGCGCCCCGGCCCACTCTCCCTTATTTAGTCCAAGGCAATCGACATGACCGACATTCAGAATAAGAACTACATCATTGCCCTCGATCAGGGTACGACCAGCTCCCGCGCGATCATTTTCGACCGCGATGCGAACGTGGTCTGCACCGCCCAGCGCGAATTCGCCCAGCACTACCCGCAAGCCGGTTGGGTCGAGCACGATCCAATGGAAATCTTTGCGACCCAGAGCGCGGTGATGGTTGAAGCACTGGCCCAGGCCGGTCTGCATCACGATCAGGTCGCCGCCATCGGTATCACCAACCAGCGTGAAACCACCGTGGTCTGGGACAAGACCACCGGTCGTCCGGTGTACAACGCCATCGTCTGGCAGTGCCGCCGCAGCACCGAGATCTGCCAGCAGCTCAAGCGCGATGGCCACGAAGAGTACATCCGCGACAACACCGGTCTGGTTACCGACCCGTACTTCTCCGGCACCAAGCTGAAGTGGATCCTCGACAACGTCGAAGGCAGCCGCGAGCGTGCGCGCAATGGCGAACTGCTGTTCGGCACCGTCGATAGCTGGCTGATCTGGAAATTCACCGGCGGCAAGGTACACGTCACCGACTACACCAACGCCTCGCGCACCATGCTCTTCAACATCCATTCGCTGGAGTGGGATTCGAAGATGCTGGAAATCCTCGACATCCCGCGCGAAATGCTCCCGGAAGTCAAAGCCTCTTCGGAAATCTATGGTCGCACCAAGAGCGGCATCGCCATCGGCGGTATCGCCGGTGACCAGCAAGCGGCACTGTTCGGCCAGATGTGCGTCGAGCCGGGCCAGGCGAAAAACACCTACGGCACCGGCTGCTTCCTGCTGATGAACACCGGCGACAAAGCGGTGAAATCGCAACACGGCATGCTCACCACCATCGCTTGCGGCCCGCGTGGCGAAGTGGCTTACGCTTTGGAAGGCGCGGTGTTCAACGGCGGTTCGACCGTGCAGTGGTTGCGCGATGAACTGAAGATCGTCAACGACGCTCACGACACCGAATACTTCGCCAATAAAGTGAAGGACAGCAACGGCGTGTACCTGGTACCGGCCTTCACCGGTCTGGGCGCTCCGTACTGGGACCCGTATGCCCGCGGTGCACTGTTCGGTCTGACGCGCGGCGTGCGCGTGGATCACATCATCCGCGCTGCGCTGGAATCGATCGCCTACCAGACCCGCGACGTACTCGACGCCATGCAACAGGACTCCGGCGAACGCCTCAAGGCCCTGCGCGTGGACGGCGGCGCGGTCGCGAACAACTTCCTCATGCAGTTCCAGGCCGACATCCTCGGCACCCAGGTCGAGCGTCCGCAAATGCGCGAAACCACTGCACTCGGGGCGGCGTATCTGGCCGGTCTGGCGTGCGGTTTCTGGGGCAGCCTCGACGAACTGCGCGGCAAGGCCGTGATCGAGCGTGAGTTCGAACCGAGCCTGGACGAAGCCGAGAAAGAGAAGCTGTACAAAGGCTGGAAAAAAGCCGTCAGCCGCACCCGTGACTGGGCGCGTGAAGACGCTGAATAAGCCAGTCTGAAGACTGACTTAAGCTGTCCAAACAGCGTGAAAGCGTAGCGAGCGAAGGCAAGACAAGGCAAAAACAGGCGAGGACGCGGAGTTTACGGGTTTGTAAATGAGCAGTCCGAGCCTGTTTTTAACGCAGGATTGCCGAGCGCAGTAGCTTTCACGTTGTTTGGAAACTGGTCGGGAGGAGATTCCTGCGTCATCATGGGCAAATTTTGCACGGCAGCCCAAAGGAAGCCCCATGAATCTGCCTCCCCGTCAGCAGCAAATCCTCGAGCTGGTTCGCGAACGCGGCTATGTGAGCATCGAGGAAATGGCCACGCTGTTCGTTGTTACCCCGCAAACCATCCGCCGCGACATCAATCAGCTCGCGGAAGCCAATCTGTTGCGTCGCTACCATGGCGGCGCGGCCTATGATTCCAGCGTCGAAAACACCGCTTATGCGATGCGCGCCGACCAGATGCGCGACGAAAAACAACGCATCGGCGAAGCCATCGCCGCGCAGATCCCCGATCATGCCTCGCTGTTCATCAACATCGGCACCACCACCGAATCGATTGCCCGCGCCCTGCTCAATCACAACCATTTGAAGATCATCACCAACAACCTGCACGTCGCCTCGATGCTCAGCGCCAAGGATGATTTCGATGTGCTACTGACTGGCGGCAACGTGCGCCGTGACGGCGGTGTGGTGGGTCAGGCGAGCGTGGACTTCATCAACCAGTTCAAGGTCGATTTCGCGCTGGTGGGTATCAGCGGCATCGACGAAGACGGCAGCCTGCTCGACTTCGATTATCAGGAAGTGCGCGTGTCGCAGGCGATCATTGCCAATGCGCGGCAGGTGATTCTGGCGGCGGACTCGAGCAAGTTCGGGCGCAATGCGATGATTCGATTGGGTCCGATCAGCCTGATCGACTGCCTGGTGACCGATCAGCAGCCGGTGCCGGCACTGGCGCAACTGCTGAGCCAGCACAAGATTCGTCTGGAAGTCGTTTAAACCCTCAACATTCCCATGTGGCGAGGGGATTTATCCCCGATGGGCTGCGAAGCAGTCCCAAAACCATCCAATGCGGTGTGCCTGATACCCCACGGTAGTTGATTGAGGGGCCGCTATGCGGCCCATCGGGGATGAATCCCCTCGCCACAAAAAGCATCCCTCGACTCAATAATGTTCGAAAATTTTCTTTTAGCCGCCCTTCGATGAGTTTTTTCAATCGAACGCGACTGGCTGCGCGCGTCTTTATGGGCTACCATTTTCGCAAATGAACATTTATGTTCGATTTCCAAGACAGAAAATCAAAAGAGCCCGAGGCCAGCCGATGTCCACATCTACCTTGCGTACGCCCCCTATCTCCGAGATCTACGACGTTGCCGTGATTGGCGGCGGGATCAATGGCGTGGGGATCGCAGCGGATGCCGCCGGTCGCGGTCTCTCGGTGTTCCTTTGCGAAAAGGATGACCTGGCCAGCCACACCTCGTCGGCCAGCAGCAAGCTGATCCACGGTGGCCTGCGCTACCTCGAACATTACGAATTCCGTCTGGTGCGTGAAGCGCTGGCCGAGCGCGAAGTGCTGCTGGCCAAGGCGCCGCACATCGTCAAGCCGATGCGCTTTGTGCTGCCGCACCGTCCGCACCTGCGTCCAGCCTGGATGATCCGCGCCGGCCTGTTCCTTTATGACAACCTCGGCAAGCGCGAAAAACTGCCAGGTTCGAAAAGCCTGAAGTTCGGTGCCGACAGCGCACTGAAAATCGAAATCACCAAGGGCTTCGAATATTCCGATTGCTGGGTCGATGACGCCCGCCTCGTCGTTCTGAACGCCATGGCCGCCCGGGAAAAAGGTGCCCACGTACACACCCAGACCCGTTGCGTCAGCGCCCGCCGCGCCAAGGGCCTGTGGCACCTGAATCTGGAACGCGCCGACGGCAGCCTGTTTTCGATCACTGCCAAAGCCTTGGTGAACGCCGCCGGCCCGTGGGTCGCCAAGTTCATTCGTGACGACCTGAAAATGGAATCGCCGTACGGCATCCGCCTGATTCAGGGCAGCCACATCATCGTGCCGAAGCTGTACGAAGGCGATCACGCGCACATCCTGCAAAACGAAGATCAGCGCATCGTCTTCACCATTCCATACCTGAACCACTTCACCCTGATCGGCACCACCGACCGTGAATACACCGGCGATCCGGCGAAAGTGGCAATCACCGACGGCGAAACCGATTACCTGCTGAAAGTGGTCAACGCGCACTTCAAGCAGCAGATCAGCCGCGACGACATCCAGCACAGCTACTCGGGCGTGCGTCCACTGTGCAACGACGAATCCGACAACCCGTCCGCCGTGACCCGCGATTACACCCTGGCATTGTCTGGCGGTGGCGAAGAAGCACCGCTGCTGTCGGTGTTCGGCGGCAAACTGACCACCTACCGCAAACTCGCCGAGTCAGCGATGGCCCAGTTGATGCCGTACTTCACCCAGATGCGCCCGAGCTGGACCGCCACCGCGACCCTGCCCGGCGGCGAAGACATGACCACCCCGCAAGCCTTGAGCGCGCAGATCCGCGACAAGTTCGACTTCGTCCCGACCGAGATCGCCCGCCGCTGGGCCACCACCTACGGCAGCCGCACCTGGCGCATGCTCGAAGGCGTGGAAACCCTCGCCGACATGGGCGAACACATTGGTGGCGGGCTCTACACCCGTGAAGTCGATTACCTGTGCAGCGAAGAATGGGCCACCACCGCCCACGACATCCTGTGGCGCCGCAGCAAACTGGGCCTGTTCACTACCCCGGCCGAGCAAGAGAAACTGGCGGCCTACCTGGGCAAGGTCGAGCAGAACCGCAAGACTGAAGCGGCGTGATTTGAACATCGCTTAAACGAAAGCCCCTGAATTGAGAGATTCAGGGGCTTTTTGCTGCGTGACTTACTTTGCCTGCCACTAACCCTGTGGCGAGGGAATGTGGGCTCGAACGATCATCAATGTGAGGGCAGCGATTAAAAGAGCGTTCGGATTTCCGAACGCGACCTCCCGGTCGATTCGGATAACCGGATCAGTTTCATCGAAAAACACCGACACAAAACTTTAATCACCTTATAAATCAAGCCATTAGCCACTATCGACTGCTCTGGCACGACTCATGCTCTACACTCTCTCGACGAATGCCTGCCGTGCCAACACTTCAGGAGCCGTCAGGCATTCGAAGCACAAAAGGGCCGACGAACTGGCTCCATAAAAAAAACAATTCGAGGAAAATTTGATGCGCATCGTTCCCCATATCCTGGGCGCAGCCATTGCGGCCGCTCTGATCAGCACGCCAGTTTTCGCCGCCGAACTCACCGGCACCCTGAAGAAAATCAACGATTCCGGCACCATCACCCTCGCTCACCGCGACAGCTCCATCCCGTTTTCCTACATTGCGGATGCTTCCGGCAAGCCAGTGGGCTACTCCCACGACATTCAAGTGGCCATCGTTGAAGCCCTGAAAAAAGACCTGAACAAGCCAGACCTGCAGGTCAAATACAACCTGGTGACCTCGCAAACCCGTATCCCGCTGATCCAGAACGGCACCGCGGATATCGAGTGCGGTTCCACCACCAATAACGCCGAACGCGCCCAGCAAGTCGACTTCACCGTCAACATCTTCGAAATCGGCACCCGCCTGCTGGTCAAGAAAGACAAGGATGGCAACCCGTCCTACAAAGACTTTGCCGACCTCAAAGGCAAAAACGTCGTGACCACCGCCGGCACCACGTCCGAGCGCATCATCAAAGCGATGAACGCCGACAAGCAGATGGGCATGAACATCATCTCCGCCAAGGACCACGGCGAATCCTTCAACATGCTGGAAAGCGGCCGTGCCGTTGCCTTCATGATGGACGACGCCCTGCTGGCCGGCGAAGAAGCCAAGGCCAAGAAGCCGGACGACTGGGTCATCACCGGTACTCCGCAATCGTTCGAAGCCTACGCGTGCATGGTTCGCAAAGACGACCCGGCCTTCAAGAAGGCTGTGGATGACGCCATCGTCGGCCTGTACAAATCCGGCAAGATCAACGAGATCTACAAGAAGTGGTTCGAAACCGCGATTCCGCCAAAGGGCCTGAACCTCAACTTCCCGATGAGCGACAAGGTCAAGGAACTGATCGCCAACCCGAGCGACAAGCCGGCGCCTGACGTAAAAATCTGATTCCTGACTAACCTTATCCCCTGAGGGAGCCACCCTCCCTCAGGCGTCTGTTACCTGCTGGTTTTACAGTGGAACACTCGACCTGGCGGTTTTCGAGCCGATCGCGTGTGCCCGGCGTTCAACGTCGGACGGGAAAGGATCTTCCCCAAGCGGGTGCTTGTACATCGATCGATTTCGAGGGGAGACCCTAATGAATTACAACTGGGACTGGGGCGTGTTCTTCAAGTCCACCGGCGTAGGCAGCGAGACTTATCTCGACTGGTACATCGCCGGCCTGGGCTGGACCATTGCCATCGCCATCGTGGCATGGATCATCGCCTTGCTGCTGGGCTCCATTCTGGGGGTCATGCGCACGGTGCCGAACCGCCTCGTATCGGGCATCGCGACCTGCTACGTCGAACTGTTTCGCAACGTGCCGCTGCTGGTGCAGCTGTTCATCTGGTACTTCCTGGTACCCGATCTGCTGCCGCAAAACCTGCAGGACTGGTACAAGCAGGATCTGAACCCGACCACCTCGGCCTACCTGAGCGTGGTCGTGTGCCTGGGTCTGTTCACCGCCGCGCGGGTCTGCGAGCAAGTGCGCACCGGCATCCAGGCGCTGCCACGCGGCCAGGAATCCGCCGCCCGCGCCATGGGTTTCAAGCTGCCGCAGATCTATTGGAACGTGCTGCTGCCCCAGGCCTACCGCATCATCATTCCACCGCTGACCTCGGAATTCCTCAACGTGTTCAAGAACTCCTCCGTGGCGTCCTTGATCGGCCTGATGGAACTGCTGGCGCAAACCAAGCAGACCGCCGAGTTCTCGGCCAACCTGTTTGAAGCCTTCACCCTGGCCACGCTGATCTACTTCACCCTGAACATGAGCCTGATGTTGCTGATGCGCATGGTCGAGAAGAAAGTCGCAGTGCCCGGCCTGATCTCCGTGGGGGGTAAATAATGGACTTCGATTTCAGCGGCATCATCCCTGCGATCCCGGGCCTGTGGAACGGCATGGTCATGACCTTGCAACTGATGGTCATGGGCGTGATCGGCGGTATCGTGCTGGGGACGATCCTCGCGCTGATGCGCCTGTCGTCGAGCAAACTGCTGTCGCGCGTCGCCGGCGCCTACGTGAACTACTTCCGCTCGATCCCGCTGCTGCTGGTGATCACCTGGTTCTACCTGGCGGTGCCGTTCGTGCTGCGCTGGATCACCGGCGAAGACACCCCGATCGGCGCGTTCACCTCCTGCGTCGTGGCTTTCATGATGTTCGAAGCCGCGTACTTCTGTGAGATCGTCCGGGCTGGCGTGCAGTCGATCCCCAAAGGCCAGATGGCCGCGGCCCAGGCGATGGGCATGACCTATGGCCAGACCATGCGGCTGATCATCCTGCCCCAGGCGTTCCGCAAGATGACCCCGTTGCTGCTGCAACAGTCGATCATCCTGTTCCAGGACACCTCGCTGGTCTACACCGTGGGCCTGGTGGACTTCCTCAACTCCGCCCGTTCCAGCGGCGACATCATCGGTCGTTCCAACGAGTTCCTGATCTTTGCCGGTGTCGTCTACTTCATCATCAGCTTTTCCGCCTCGCTGCTGGTCAAGCGTCTGCAAAAAAGGTTTGCCGTATGATCTCCATCAAGAACATCAACAAGTGGTATGGCGACTTCCAGGTGCTGACTGATTGCAGCACCGAGGTCAAGAAAGGCGAAGTGATCGTGGTCTGCGGTCCGTCGGGTTCGGGCAAGTCGACCCTGATCAAGTGCGTCAACGCGCTGGAGCCGTTCCAGAAAGGCGACATCGTCGTCGACGGCACTTCGATTGCCGACTCCAAGACCAACCTGCCGAAACTGCGTTCGCGCGTCGGTATGGTGTTCCAGCACTTCGAGCTGTTCCCGCACCTGACCATCACCGAGAACCTGACCATCGCGCAGATCAAGGTGCTGGGCCGCAGCAAGGAAGAGGCGACCAAGAAAGGTCTGCAACTGCTGGAACGCGTCGGCTTGTCGGCGCATGCGCACAAGCACCCGGGGCAACTGTCCGGCGGTCAGCAGCAGCGTGTGGCGATTGCCCGTGCACTGGCCATGGACCCGATCGTCATGCTGTTCGACGAACCGACCTCGGCGCTCGACCCGGAAATGGTCAACGAAGTGCTCGACGTGATGGTGCAACTGGCCCACGAAGGCATGACCATGATGTGCGTGACCCACGAAATGGGCTTCGCGCGCAAAGTGGCTGACCGGGTGATCTTCATGGACGCCGGCAAGATCATCGAAGACTGCCCTAAAGAGGAGTTCTTCGGCGACATCAGCGCCCGCTCCGAACGCGCGCAGCACTTCCTCGAGAAAATCCTGCAGCACTAAAAAACCACACACCGCTCCCACATTGGATCGATGATGATCCAGAGATTTGTGTGGTGGTTGACCCAAGGCAACTGTGATGAAATGCGACCCCAATCTCTATCGCGCAGCGCCGCCATCACTTGCCGTGAAGCCCCGTCTGATTCGCCATCTGTTCCTGCCGCCGCTGATCATCATCCTGATGATCGGACTGGGTTACATCGGCTTCTGGACCAGTGAACATTTCGGCATCCGCAGCCTCAGCGAGAACGGCCAGCGTCAGCTCGAACTGCACGCGCGCACGGTCGAAAGCGAGATCAGCAAATACACCTACCTGCCCAGCCTGCTGGAACTGGAAACCAGTGTCCCGCAACTGCTGGCCGACCCGACCCCGGAACACCGGCAAACGGTCAATGCTTACCTTGAAGGCCTGAACCGGCGCAGCCGCAGTCGGGCTATCTACGTGATGGACACTACCGGCCGCGTCATGGCCACCAGCAACTGGCGCGACGTCGACAGTTACCTCGGCGAAGACCTGTCCTTTCGCGCCTATTTCCAGAACGCCGTGCGCGGCGAGCCCGGACGTTTCTACGGCATCGGCAGCACCAGCGGCGAACCCGGTTATTACCTCGCCCACGGTCTGGAAGAACACGGCAAGATCATCGGCGTCGCCGTGGTCAAGGTGCGCCTCGAAGCGCTGGAAGAGCGCTGGCAACGCGCCCGCCTGGAAGCCTTCGTCAGCGACGAGAACGGCATCATCATTCTTTCCAGCGATCCGGCGCGGCGCCTGAAATCGGTGGTGCCGCTGAGCGATGAAACCAAAGAGAAGCTCGCCCGCAGCCTGCAGTACTACTGGTTCCCGCTCAACGAACTGCAACCGCTGGCCCGCGAAACCCTGGCCGACGGAGTGGAGAAACTGACCTTCCCGGCCAACAGCGAACTGAGCGCCGATGACGACAGCATCAGCTATCTGGCGCAGACCCGGCCGCTGAGCGACACACCATGGAATTTCACCCTGCTCACACCGTTGCAGGACTTGCGTCGTGAAGCGATCAATCAGGGAATCCTGGTGGCGGTGGCCTTCGCCCTGGTGGCGTTCCTGCTGATCGCCTGGAACGAGCGGCGCAAGGTCATCGCCACCCGCCTCGCCGCCCGCGAAGCCTTGCAGGAAGCCAACAATCAACTGGAGCGTCGGATTACCGAACGCACCGGCGACCTGCGCGCCAGCAACGAACGGCTGAAGAGCCAGATCCGCGAGCGACGCCAGGCCGAAGAGACCCTGCGTCGCGCTCAGGACGAACTGGTGCAGGCCGGCAAACTCGCGGCCATCGGCCAGATGTCGACCAGCATCGCCCACGAACTGAACCAGCCGCTGGCGGCGATGCGCACCCTGTCCGGCAACACCATACGCTTTCTGGAACGCGGCCAGCTCGACGTCGCCAGCACCAACCTCAAGACCATCAACGACCTGATCGACCGCATGGGCCGGATCACCGCCAGCCTGCGCTCGTTCGCCCGCCGTGGTGACGACAAAGGCCAGGCCAGTCTCGGCAAAGCGGTGGACGCGGCCCTGCAACTGCTCGGCGCGCGGGTCGAGGGCATGGCGCTGCAACTGCACCGGCAGTTCAGCGACGTACAGGTGCAGATCGACCAGACCCGCCTCGAACAGATTCTGGTCAACCTGATCGGCAACGCCCTCGACGCCATGCAGGCGCAACCTTCACCGCAGCTGTGGCTGGAAGGCGAAGAGTTCAACGGCAAATATCGCCTGCGGGTGCGCGACAACGGCCACGGTGTCGACGCCGAAGCACGCAAGCATCTGTTCGAGCCGTTCTTCACCACCAAACCCGGCGAACAGGGTCTGGGCCTCGGCCTGACCCTCTCCGCCAGCCTCGCTGCCGCCACCGGCGGTCATCTGGGTGTCGAACACCCGGCCAGCGGTGGCACCACCTTCGTCCTCAGTTTACCGTTGGTAAGCCCTACTCCTGCCGAGCCAATATGAACCACGACCTTAGTGTGCTGATCGTCGAAGACGACCCCCATGTGCTGCTCGGCTGCCAGCAGGCGCTGACCCTGGAAGACATTCCCTGCATCGGCGTCGGCAGTGCCGAAGAAGCGCTGGAGCAGGTCGGCGACAACTTTGCCGGGATCGTCATCAGCGACATTCGCCTGCCCGGCATCGATGGCCTGGAACTGCTGACCCGCCTCAAGGCGCGCGACCGCAGTCTGCCGGTGGTGCTGATCACCGGTCATGGCGATATCTCCATGGCGGTCGGCGCGATGCAGAAAGGCGCCTACGATTTCATGGAGAAACCGTTCTCGCCGGAGCGTCTGGTGGACGTCGCTCGTCGCGCACTGGAGCAACGCAGCCTGGCTCGGGAAGTGTCTTCGCTGCGTCGGCAACTGGCCGAACGCGATTCCCTTGAAGGCCGGATCATCGGGCGCTCGCCAGCCATGCAGAACCTGCGCGAACTGATCGCCAACGTCGCCGACACCTCGGCCAACGTATTGATCGAAGGCGAGACCGGCACCGGCAAGGAACTGGTCGCCCGTTGCCTGCACGACTTCAGTCGTCGGCATGCCAAGCAGTTCGTCGCGCTGAACTGCGGCGGCCTGCCGGAAAACCTCTTCGAAAGCGAGATCTTCGGCCACGAGGCCAACGCCTTCACCGGCGCCGGCAAACGGCGCATCGGCAAGATCGAACACGCCGACGGCGGCACGCTGTTCCTCGATGAAGTGGAAAGCATGCCTCTGCCCCTGCAGATCAAATTGCTGCGGGTGTTGCAGGAACGCACCCTCGAACGCCTCGGCTCGAACCAGAGCGTAGCGGTGGATTGCCGGGTGATTGCCGCAACCAAATCCGACCTCGACGAAGCGAGCAAGGCCGGCGAGTTTCGCAGCGACTTGTACTACCGCCTCAACGTGGTGACGCTGGAGCTGCCGCCGCTGCGCGAGCGCCGTGAAGATATCCTGCAACTGTTCGAACACTTCACCCAGCAGTCGGCGCTGCGTTTCGACCGGGTATTGCCCGAGCTGGACAACCAGACCCTGTCGAACCTGATGAGCCACGACTGGCCGGGCAACGTGCGTGAGTTGCGTAACGTCGCCGAGCGCTTTGCCCTCGGCCTGCCGGCGTTCAAGAAGTCCGGCGCCAGCAGCGGCGGTCAGGGGCTGGCGTTCGCCGAAGCGGTGGAAGCCTTCGAGCGCAACCTGCTCAATGACGCCTTGCAACGCAGTGGCGGCAACCTGACCCAGGCCAGTCAAGAACTGGGCATGGCCAAGACCACGCTGTTCGACAAAGTGAAAAAGTACGGGTTGAGCCACTGATGGATCTGATACTCAAAGCGGCACTCGGCGCGGCGGTGGTGGTGATCCTCGCCGCGCTGTCGAAGACCAAAAACTATTACATCGCCGGACTGGTGCCGCTGTTTCCGACCTTCGCCCTGATCGCCCACTACATCGTCGGCAAAGGTCGTTCGATCGACGATCTGAAGGCGACGATTGTGTTCGGCATGTGGTCGATCATTCCGTACTTCATCTATCTGGCGACGCTGTACGTGATGGTTGACCGCATGCGCCTGGAGGCTTCACTGGCGGTGGCGGTGGTCGCGTGGCTGATCGCAGCGACCGTGCTGGTCACGGTCTGGGTGCGCCTGCACAGCTGATCACAGCATTGGCTTCACTCAGGATCTGCCGGCTCGCCCCGGATACACCTGCCGACTCTTTGAGTGACAGTGATGGCCCCTTCGCGAGCAAGCCCGCTCCCACATTCGGAATACGGTTCCCCTTGTGGGAGCGGGCTTGCTCGCGAAGAGGCCCGAATCAACACCGCCAAAACCTCGCCTACAGCAGGTTACCGCTCGCCACCGGCTCGATCTGCGCCCAGTGCGAGGTGTCTTCACGGTGCTCTTGCAAATACGGCAAAACCGCCGCCAGTAACGGCGCCTTGAACGCCTCCTGAAAGCGATGAGCCAGCCCCGGAATCAGCTTCAACTGACTGCCACGAATGTGCGCCGCCAGATGCACGCCGTGCATCACCGGCAACAGCGGATCGGCCGTGCCGTGCACCACCAGGGTCGGCACCCGCAGTTGATTGAGCAAGGCCACCCGGCTCGGCTCGGCAAGGATCGCCATGATCTGGCGCTTCACGCCCTCAGGGTTGAACGCCCGGTCGTAGGCTACCGCCGCCTGATGCAGCAACGCTTGCCGGTCATCGGTGACCGCGGGGCTGCCAAGCGCCGCCAGCAGATCGGCCTGCTGTTCCAGCGCCACCTCGCGATTCGGCGCACCACGCCGCGCCAGCAATTGCACGAGCGCCGCACTGGGCGCCGGCAAACCTTCGGCGCCGGAACTGGTCATGATCAGCGTCAGACTCTCTACCCGCTGCGGTGCCATCGCCGCCAGATGCTGGGCGATCATCCCGCCCATGCTCGCGCCCAATACGTGAAACTGGTCGATGTGCAACGCGTCCATCAAGCCCAGCGCATCGTCGGCCATGTCCGTCAGCGAGTACGGCGCCGACACCGGCAAGCCGAGTTTGTAGCGCAGCACTTCAAAGGTCAGGTTGGCCTCGACCGGGGCCTGACGCCAGGTCGACAGGCCGACATCGCGGTTGTCGTAGCGGATCACCCGAAAGCCCTGCTGACACAGCGCAACCACCACTTCGTCCGGCCAGTGGATCAACTGACCACCCAGGCCCATGACCAGCAACAGCGCCGGATCCGAGGCACGGCCGATGCTCTGGTACGCCAGGCTCACCTGTGCCAGATCGACCCGTTCAGTCGGTACATTGATGTCGCAACGCGAAGCCGCCATCGACGGCAGGCCGAACAACAGCGCGGCCAACAGAAAAAATAAACGCATGAAGAAACACCGAAACGCAGAACCCCAGTAGAGCGCGAGTCTGATGAAGTTTGTTCAAGCGCGCTGCCACAGTTGCGTGACAGTTTGATGAAGATTGCCGAGCGGTCATCCTGCACAGCGTTCCGACGTCCGACACGATCTTCTACGCCAGCGCGATGAAGGCAACGAATCAGGCCGGAGCGGTCTGTACATCCTCTGAAACAAAACCACTACCCAGCGATAACCATGTACCGCAAGGGCCTGTGAGAGCGCGCCTTTAATAGGCATGAAGGCCGGGATTACCCGGTCTGCATGCCCTCTGGAGCCTTGTCGCATGTCCCACGCACTGCCCTCTGCAACGGCCGACTTCGGCCTTGATCAACGATTACAGCCATGCGTCGATCAAACGCTTTACCTGTTGGCGACGGCTCGTTTGAACGACTGTCACCAGCAATGGCTGGATCTCCTGGCCCACCATCCCCAACAACCCGAAAGCGCCTGGTGGGATGTCCGCGCGCCCGGCACTGCGCTGTCGCGGCGCGAGCATGCCCTGAGCCTCTATCACCGGCATTTCGAGGCCGCGCTTCATTGGGCGGGGGCCGAAGGCAGGCTCGACGCCACACAACGACAGAGGCTGTCGCAGCTCCTCCCCCCTTCGAACAAGGTCGTGGCGGACCTGCGGGTCGCGCAACCGGTACTCAACCGCGTCGATAACAGCCGCCTGCGTGTGTACGGCACGTTGCTGATCAAGCTGGAGGAAACGCTGCTGCTTTATCTGCCCACGCACTCGCAACCGTTGATCCGTTTCGAACAGCAGACCGCGCTGGAACGCTGGCTGATTGACCAGCAGCCGGATCCGTTACGCATCACCTCGCTGGGCTTCATCGAGTTCGGTAGCGATCCGTTCACACGCGGAATTGAACCACTGCTGTCCACATCGGCAAGCAGCGGTGCCAGTTGGGCCGCGCTCGACAAATTTTTCCCGGTCGCGCCCACCCTGCCGGAGAGCGCCGGGCAAACCGTCGATGAAGTTGCGCCCTTCGGTTTGCTGGTTGCCGATATTCCCCTGGACGCGCGCCGGCAGACGCTGGCGCTTGAACAACGTGCGCTCGACCGCTTGTTTGGCGACGCCGAGCTGAACAGCCCGCAACGTCAGCAACTGGCGCAACGATTCGACGCTTTGAGCGAGGCGCAGCAAGCCAGTCATGACGCGGCATCCGCCCTGCTCGACAGCCACCATCCGCTGACGATGCTCGAACTGCGCCAGGCCAGCAACCAGCACTACCACGCCCTGCTTCAGGCCCGTATCGCAGGGCTGCGCGCCGAGGTCGAACTGCAAAGGGCGCTGGATCAGCTGACCGTCGAGGAGCATCGGCGCGTCATCGCAATGCTGGACGCACCGGGGCGCAACCTGCCGACAGCGGACGGGGTTATCGCCCGCCTATCGATGGCGGCGGCAGATCAGAACATGACCGCCGTCGAGGAGCTGCATGGCGTACTGATCATAGCGACGACCGCCGCACTGGAGCCTGACTCGAGCGACAGCCTGCTGCTTTACTGGCCGGGCGAGTTCGGCGGGCTGCAACGTTTTACTTCACGTACAGCGCTGGCACAGGATCTGTTCAAACATTCGCCGAACGACGGCGGGCTGACCCTGCACCTGACGCCGCTCACGGGGGACCCTCTGGCCTGGTCCCTCGATCAACAGCTCTATCAATGCGAACAGCAGGCCGCGCAGATCCTGCGCGACAACCCGCTGCCCGGCCGTGCCGACCAACGCCGGGCCGAGATGGAAAAGCTGCGCGAACAATATCTGCCACGCCTGACCGTAGCGGTCACGCAAGCCCGTGAACGGGCATTTACCGAACGTCAGGCGCAAGATCGCAGCGCGGCGCTGGCCGGCAACCTGCCGGCATGGTTTGAAAAACTGGACGACGCGCCACGTGCACGGATCAAAACGCTGATCAGCCAGTACCTCGGCGCCATGCAACGCGCTCATGCGTTGCTCGAACGGGAATTACCGCCGCGTCAGGCCTTCGCCGAACAACGCATCGACGCCCGCTTGCGCGCAGACTTCGCGCTCAAACAAAGCGCGAGCGTGAGCCTCGACCTGCCCGACTCGACCTTCTGGCAAAAAACCGTGATGGAAGGCGCCGCGCCTGGCACACCGCAACGCAATATCCTGACCGCGAGCGACAAGCGCGGCGAACTCACCCTTGAACAACTGGCACAGGAAAACATCGATCAGGAGGTGCAGTGGCGCCTGTCCTTCATGCGGGCCAGGATCCGCGCCGAGAACCCCACTGATCGACAGCGCCTGGAAGCCGGGATCACCCCGGCCTATTTGCGCAATCTGGTAACAGAGCTGGATCTGCCCGGACGTTACGAAGAACTGATTCGCCAGGCATTTTTCGGCGCGCCGGGAGAACCGGCGTTTCAGCAGGCCTGGCGCCGTGAATGCCTGAGCGAACCGTGGCGGCTGATGCTCCGGTTGCAAGGTGAATTCGCCCTGCTGCAACGGCACATCGACAGTGCCGGCCATGCCGTGCTGAAGGTCGCCATCGAGGCGACTAAACCTCAGGCGTATGCCGAGGATGGACAACGCATCGCGCTGCTGCCGGTGCACCTGACGGTCGGAGGAGAAGACACCGCGCATCAGGGACCGAGCACGCTCGCGGGTGTCACGTTCATTGTCGAGCAGACCAGTGGCCTGACGCTGCTGTACCAGCCCGACAGCACCGACGCGATCTTCCTCCGTCAATACGAAACGCTGGAACAGGCGCGGGTGGATCTGTTCAAGCGTTGTGTGGACAGCAAAATGGTCAGCTACCTGGCCGGACGCGCCGTGAGCGGCGAGTTTGCCAGCCATGTCAGCCGGATCAACCAGGCCCAACTGCGCAATTTCGATGCGCTGATCGGCGTCGGGATGGCGTGGCCGGCGACCACATCACTGGCCATTCATTTACTGAACGTGCACATGGGCCGGTTGCTGGAGGCCCATCGCAGCAGTTCACGTTCCAACGATGCGTTGTATCTCGAACGCTGTGCACTGAAGTCCGGGGCGTTGTTCAACTATCTGAAAATGGCCATCGGCATGTTGCCGTTCGTGGGCGCGGCCGTGGCCCTGTATGACGCCTGGAACAGTGCCAATCTGGCGGTCGCGGCGTTCTTGCGCGGCGAGCTCGGGCATGGTCTGGCGGAGGTGGAGGCGGTGCTGCTGTCGCTGATCGACGCGGCAATGGATGTTCTGCCCGGAACTGTCTCGGCACCCGCAGCCGCTCGTCTGGCCAGCCGCCAGCGGCAACGCGCGGCATTGGGCAGATCCGCCGCGATGTCGACGTCCTGGCAATGGGCACGGCAGTCGCTCGAGCGCTTCAAGGGTTACGAGTACGAATTCGACATCTCCCTCGCCGGCCTGCACCCGGCCACCCATGGGGTCTATCGCAACGTCTATCGTCACGCCGATGGTGACTTCATCATTCGTCAGGGCCGCATCTATCGGGTTCAGCTCAGCGATGCGCCGCGTGGCTGGAGGCTTTATGGCTCACGGATGCGCAGCTACAAACAACCGATCGCCCTCGACGAAAACGGCCAGTGGAACACCCATTACGCGGTGTACGGCACCGTTATGGACGGTGGTGGTGCAGGCGGTGGCGCCGTGCTCGGACATCTGGCCGACGGCATGGACCCGCTCTGGCCCGCGCCAATTCGCCAGTGGTTACCGCGCTGGTGGACCGATCGGCAACTGCGCAGGCAATTGACCCTGACCAACACCGCCGACGCCTATACCCGGCGCCTTGATACCCAGACACGCGCTTCCAACCAGCTGCTGGAGAACTACCAGAAACTCGACGTTGCCCAGCGCAAGCCACTACACACAGCAGTCGACGCAGCATGCCTGAATGACATCGACCTCGCGATCGCCCAATACGACAACCTTGCCGAACTGTTGCCCTTGAGCCATGGCCGCAAGCGTCTGCAGATCGAAGACATCCGCAGCCGCTGTGCCTGGATCGTGGTCGACCGCGCCGTGCAGCGCGTCACCGTCGCCCGCGACCGCTTGCTGGAACACCTGAACCGGATCGACGCACTGGTCGCCGAGTCCGATGCCACCCCTTTCGGCAATACAGCGGCCCATATAAAGCTCATGGCCCGGCGCAAGCAGGTGCGCAAGGATTTCCTCATGGAGTTCGATCAACTGCACGCAATCACCGAGCAGGCCAACCTGTGGAACAACCGCATCAGCAATCGCGCGCAGAAAACCCAGATGGCGAAAGACATGACCGCGCTCAACCGCAACCTGGGCGACAACACGCACCACTACCTGAGGACTGCGCATCTGCTGGAGATCATTACTCGTTACGACGCAGTCACCGACCTGTCCTGGGTGTATTTTCATACCCAGCTCAAAGACGCCCGGGTCAAAGTCGGGCGCGCACTGCTGACCCAGCATCACCTGCCAGAGGTCAGCGCCAGCCTGGTCGAGCGCAAACAAGTGATCGAGGATTGCCTGCAGATCTATGCCGGCTTCCGTCGTCAGCTCAACGCCTGGACACTGGGTTATGCGCAGCATCTGGATCTGGAACAGGTCGGGCCATTCCTCGATGGCCTGACCAAGGTCGAAGCACACGCGCGGCACTCGATCAAACAGCGCCCGCCGATCAAACCGAGAGAGCCGGGCGGCAGGCAACTGTTCGAAACCGAGGACAACCAGTTGCTGATCGGTACCGAAAGCATTGACCCCGGCACCCGGGAAAAACGCTTCACCGTCGAAGGCATCGACGGTTTCCGCGAAACCTGGCTACAGCGCTCCAGCGGTAAATACCATCTGCAAGCCCAACCCGCGCCAGCCGCTGCACCACTGCCGACCGATGTTCAGCCGTTGCTGGCCGAGGCGCGAAAACGTCTCGCGGCGGTTCCGGCCTACAGCAACCGGGTTCAGGCCTACGCCCCTCAGGACATGCTGCCGGTGGATCTGGAACACATGCTCGTCAGCGAAGCGACCGAGCTGAGTACCCGCGCGCAGGTCATCGAGCGATTGTCACCGACTGAACCTGTAGTGCGACAACTGCACGACACGGCCGCTGAACTGCGGCGTACCGGCCGCACGCTGCGCATTGATCAGTCACGGCGCAGCAAGACGCCTACCGAAGGCTATCTGGATTATTTGCTGCAACAGCAGGTGGTAGAGATTCGCAAGGAAGGATCGCTGCGGGCGCTGGGCAAACGCGCTGACGGGCGCAAGGATTTCCTTCAGGAATACCAGGTGCGCGACCTCACCAGCACGCCGCCGCGCACGTTGTGGTATGCGCACTTTCACTACACCTCGGACAAGGTGCCGTTCGCCGACTTCGTCAAAGCCCATCTGAAATTGCCGGAGCAACGCAATCTCGGCCTGCAATGGCAGCAGGCCCAGGCCGCCGGCGGTGCGCAGGTCGAGGCGATCTGGCGTGGCGATATCGGCAAACCGCTGGGGATCCGGCATTTCGCTGATCTCTAGCGCAAAACCAGCGGGGCACTGACTGTGCTCCGCTGCTGCTTGAGCGGTCGACAGCGCCGTTAACATGAGACAAACTCACCGTTTTCGTCATGATCACAAATTTTCTTCATGGGGCCAGCAGTGCTTGAAATCCGTCATCTGAAAACCCTGCACGCCCTGCGCGAGGCCGACAGTCTGGTCGATGCCGCCGACCGCCTGCACCTGACCCAATCGGCGCTGTCGCACCAGTTCAAGGAACTGGAGGAGCGCCTGGGCATGCCGTTGTTCGTGCGCAAGACCAAACCGGTGCGTTTCACCAGCGCCGGCTTGCGCCTGCTGCAACTGGCTGACGCGACCCTGCCGCTGCTGCGCGCCGCCGAACGTGACATCAGTCGTCTGGCCGGGGGTACCGCCGGGCGTTTGCACATGGCGATCGAATGCCACAGCTGTTTCCAGTGGCTGATGCCGACCATCGACCAGTTCCGCGACGCCTGGCCGGAAGTCGAACTCGACCTCGCCTCGGGCTTCGCCTTCGCCCCTTTGCCGGCACTGGCCCGCGGCGATCTGGACCTGGTGGTGACCTCCGATCCGCTGGACATCGCCGGCATCACTTACGTGCCGCTGTTCACTTACGAAGCGATGCTCGCAGTCGCTAACCAGCACCCGCTGGCGAGCAAACCGTACATCGTTCCCGAAGACCTGCTGACTGAAACGCTGATCACCTATCCGGTGGAGCGCGATCGGCTGGACATCTTCACCCGCTTCCTCGAACCGGCCGACATCGAACCGGCGCAAGTGCGCACCTCGGAGCTGTCGGTGATGATGATGCAACTGGTCGCCAGCGGCCGTGGCGTCTGCGGCATGCCGCACTGGGCACTGCATGAATACAGCTCGCGCGGCTACGTGAAGGCCAAGCGCCTGGGCGAGAAGGGTCTGTTTGCCACGCTGTACGCGGCGATCCGCGCCGACATGCTCGATGCGCCGTACATGCGCGATTTCCTGCTGACCGCCAAGGACACCTCGTTCTCGACACTGGATGGGGTTAGCGCGGTTCGTTGAATTGCATATGCCAGCAACCCTGTGGGAGCGGGCTTGCTCGCGAATGCGGTGTCTCAGTCACAGGGATATCAACTGACCGATTGCCTTCGCGAGCAAGCCCGCTCCCACAAGGGCTCAGTGAGAAATCAGAGTTGTCGCCACATGTGAATCTTGTCGAAGTAGTCTTCGCCGACCCGTACCGCCAGCGGCTCCAGTCCGAACTGGATGAAGCCGCAGCGCTGGTACAGCTTGAACGCGGCGTCGTTGCCAGCGGTGACGGTCAGTTGGATCAGTTTCAGTGCAGGATGGGTGTGTGCTTCGGCGATGGCGGCCTGCACCAATGCATGGCCCAGACCGTGCTGACGAAAATCGGCTGAGACGTACATGCCGAACAAGGTCGACTTATGGCGGGCCTTCTCTCGTGGCTCGAAAGCCAGGCCGACGATGCCGGCCAGTGTGCCTTCCTCGAACGCACCGAGCACCACGTCGAGCTTGCTGGTCAGCCGCGCTTCCCACCAGCTCAGCGGCATCACCGCGCGCTCGCGCACGCTGGAGGTGAACGCCTGCGGATGCCGGTCGTAGGCTTCGAGCATCAGCTCGCGGTAAGCCAGGGCATGACTGGCGTCGAGGCGTTCGATCCACATGCTCAGGCCGTCCTGCGTTGTTCAAGCATCAGACGCACCGCCAGACCGGCGAGTACAAATCCCATGAAGTAACGCTGCAGCGCCAGCCATGTCGGATTGCGCACGAACCACGACGCAATGCCCGCCGCGAACAGCGCGATCAGCAGATTGACGCTGAAACTGACGCTGATCTGGGTCAGGCCAAGAATGATGCTCTGGGTGAACACAGAACCGTGTTCGGGGCTGATGAATTGCGGAAACACCGAGAGGTAAAACACGGCGATTTTCGGGTTCAGGGCGCTGGTAAGAAAGCCCATGGTGATCAGTTTGCGCGACGAATCCGCCGGCAGTTGCTGCGCTTCGAACGGCGAGCGTGCGCCGGGTCTGACCGCTTGCCAGGCCAGCCACAGCAGATACAGCGCACCGGCCCACTTCAGCACTTCATAAGCCAGCGGCACCGCCAGAAACACTGCGGTCAAACCGGCGGCCGCGGCAAACATGTGCACGAAAAATCCCGCGACCACACCGAGCAACGAGGTGACTCCGGCCTTGCGTCCCTGACAGATCGAACGCGAGATCAGGTAGATCATGTTCGGCCCCGGCGTCAGTACCATCAACAGCGCGGCGGCGGCGAAGATCAGCAGGTCTTGAAGCGGGATCATGGCAATGTCCTTTGCGTGAATGATCAGGCGAGCGCCGTCAGTGATCTGCGATAAAACGGCAGGATCAGGTCGCGTGTCAATGGCGCCAGAACCACAGCAGGATCAGTGGCGGGATCGATCCAGATCACTTCCTCGATTTCGGCCGCGGGCGTCACATCGGCGTCGATGGTCAGCTGAAAAATCTCCGCTTGCACGACGAATCCCGGCTCGTTGGCTGCCGGCGCCGAGAACTGGCCAAGGAAGCAGGCCTGCGCCGGGTCGATTTGCAGGCCCAGCTCTTCTTCCAGCTCGCGGGCCAGTGCGTGCACCGGCAACTCATGCGCTTCGATCTTGCCGCCCGGTTGCATGAACGCCGTGGTGCCGCGCTTGCGCACCAGCAGGGTCTGGCCTTCGGCGTTGAGCAATAGCGCAGCGGCGATACGGATGAGTTTTGGAGCGACAACGGATGCAGAGGTCATGGGTCAGCCACCGGCCTGGAAAAACCGCAAGGATCCCATGCCCGGGCTGATTCAGTCACCTCACAGGTCACTCCCCCTGAGCCTTGAGCGCGGTTTCATCCTCCTCGGGCAGCTTGACGAATATCTTGTATTTGCCGCCCTCCATGGCTTCGAAGGCAATCAGCTTTTCCACCAGCAGCGCGCTGAGCACCTTGCCGGCGTTGAGCAGCAGCATGCCGTTATCGGCATTGAGATTACGCGCCAGAATCATCCCTGCCGCCAGGTCCCGGGTGGTCAGCACCTTGACCGACGGGTCGGCCAGGGTGACGTCGCCCAGAAATGCCGCGCACACCTGAATGAAATCTTCGACCAGCTCGGGATCATACAAACGCCCGGCGTACTGCCGCAGATAGAGCAACGCTTCGTCGCTGTTCAAATGCCGTTCGAGGATCAGGCCGCGTTGCAACTCGACGAAATCCACCGCCAGTTTCAGCAACCGCGACCCCAACGGAATCGCCTCGCCCTTGAGCCGGTCAGGAAAACCGCTGCCGTCCCAGCGCTCCTGGTGATGCAGGATCAGACGGGCCGCGTCCTTCATCGGGTCAAGCGTCATCAACAGCGACTCGCTCTGCTTGGGGTAGCTGCGATAACGCTCGCGATCGGTGTGACGCAGCAGATCCGAAGGCGTGGTCATCATGCCATCGGTCCAGCTCAGTTTGCCGATGTTGTACAGCGCGGCGGCCATGGTCAGGTCGCGGCTGGTGGCCTCGTCCAGACCATGCTGTTTGCAGTAGCTGCGCACCAGTTCGATGATCTGCCGGTTGGTCTGCTTGGCAGGCGGCAGACGCAGATTGGCCAGCAGCGAGAACACTTCGGTGCCGGTGACATAGCTGTGTTTGAGTTCTTCGTAGGCCAGATCGAGCATGTCGGCGGTCTGCTGCAACTCGGCGGTACGCGCCGCGACGTGCTTTTCCAACGTGCTGTTGAGCAACTTGAGCTGGTCGTTCTGCACCCGGGTCAGGCGCTCCAGACGTTGGCGCTCCTGCTCGGAATGCTGATGTTCGAGGGCCTGGCGCAGGATCAGCAGCAACTCCTCGTCATTCCACGGTTTGCTGATGTAGCGGTGAATCTGCCCGTCGTTGATCGCCTTGATGATTGCCGACGGGTCGGCATAACCGGTGAGCATGATGCGCACGGTCGCCGGATAGCGTTGGCGGACATGCGCCAGTAACGAGGCGCCATCCATGTTCGGCATGCGCGCATCGCTCATCACCAGATCCACGGGCTGTTGCTCCAGCATCTCCAGCGCCTGGGCACCGCTGGTCGCCAACAGGACGTCATAGGGTTGTCCCCGCAGCAGACGACGCAGGCTGTTGAGGATCGATTCCTCGTCATCGACCAGCAACACCTTGGGTCGATGTACCGGCAAAGGGGCGGATTGCTCTTCCATGGCTTGGCCTCAAGAAACAGGGTTAACGACACATCGACCGACCGCCTCACTGGCCCGCGCCTGAGTCCAAGGCTAGATGATTTTTGACTGCATTCACGCAAATCTTCGCTCACAGGCCACGGCGTCGCGCTGGGACGACTATGCTGAACACGGCGCAATACTCCATCGGTCGAACCGACAAGTTGCGAGGGAAAAGGATGCCCCGGATGACACCCGCCAGCGGCCTCATGGGCGGCGCGGCATGAACCAGCCAACAGCGCAGATCAATCGTCGGGTGCTTATCGTCGACGACAGCCCGTCGATTCATGGCGATTTCGCCAAGATTCTCTGCCCGCTCGTCCCCGCTGACGACGGCCTGGGCGAAACCGAGAATCTGTTGTTTGGCACCCCGTCCGCGACACCGTCCCAGCATTTCGAGCTGGACTCGGCCTTTCAGGGCCGCGAAGCGCTGGAAAAACTCGAAGCCGCGCTGGCTGAAAACCGCCCCTACGCCATGGCGTTCATCGACATGCGCATGCCGCCAGGCTGGGATGGCCTGGAGACCATCGAACGGCTGTGGCAAGTCGACCCCAAGCTGCAAGTCGCGCTGTGCACGGCGTATTCCGACTATTCCTGGGAAGACATCGACCAGCGTCTGGCACTGAATGACCGCTTGCTGATTCTGAAAAAGCCGTTCGACGCGATCGAGATCCGGCAGATGGCCAGCGCGCTCACGGTCAAATGGCAGATGACCGAAGACGCCGAGCTGAAAATGAACCAACTGGAACAGGCGGTTCAGGAGCGCACCCGCGAGCTGTCCGACGCCAACATGATTGTGCAGAACAGCCCGACCATCCTGTACCGGCTGCGCGGCGATCCGTCGTTTGCCCTGATGTACATCTCCCACAACATCACCCGCTACGGCCATGTCGCCGCTGACCTGCTGCGCTCGCCCAACTGGGCGCAGGAACTGATTCACCCGGACGATCAGGCCAGCGTCGATGCCGCCATGGCCCGGGTGCTGGATCGGCATGCGTCGGGCGCGTCGATCGAGTTCCGGATGCGCACCGGCCAGGGCACCTGGCGCTGGGTGGAGAACCGCTACATCCCGGTGCGCGATGATGACGGCCGTCTGCTGGAAGTCGAAGGCATCATCCTCGATATCACCGAACGCCGCGTGGCCGAGGAAAAACTGGCGTTGCTGGCCCGCTCCGATGGCCTGACAGGCCTGGCCAATCGCGCCACGCTGATCGAACGCCTGCATCAGGCCTTCGCCGCCGCACGTCGGGGGGCCGCGCCGTTTGCGGTGTTTTATCTGGATCTTGACCACTTCAAGCGGATCAACGACACCTTGGGCCACCCGGTGGGCGATCTGCTGCTGCAGGAAGTCGCCCGCCGCATCAAATCAGGCGTGCGCGAAAGCGACGTGGTGGCGCGCCTGGGCGGCGATGAATTCGCGATCCTGCAACTGGACGTCAGCGATCCGACCCAATCAGCCGCCATGGCGGCCAATATCCGCGATACGCTGCTGGCGCCCTACAACCTGGCCGGCAATGCGCTGCACATTTCGGTGAGCATCGGCATCAGCAGTTACAGCGGGCTCAGCCTCGACGCCGACAGCCTGCTCGGGCAGGCCGACATGGCGCTGTACCGCGCCAAGGAAATGGGGCGCAACCAGTATCACTTCCACTCCGAGGACATCTCGCGGGAAGTGGCCGAACGCATGACCCTGGTCGACGAATTGACCAGCGCCCTTCAGGGCAATCAACTGTTGCTGCATTACGCACCGGAGATTGACCTGCACAGCGGCAGGATTCTGGGCATGGAGGCGCAAATCCTCTGGCAACATCCGCGCCTCGGCCTGCTGCCGGCCTCCGCTTTCGTACCGATAGCGGAGAAAACCGGCGCGATCATTCCGCTCGGACGCTGGGTACTGAATCACGCCTGCCACCAGATGCACCTGTGGCGAAATGACGGGGTCGCCCCGCCAGTGATGGCGATCAAGATTTCCCTGGCACAGCTCAAAAGTGGCCCCGAACTGATCTACGACGTTCTGCGCACCACCGCACGCTGGGAACTCGCCCCCTGGGACCTGCGATTCGATGTCACCGAAGCCACGCTGGCCCAGACCAAGTGGACCCACAACGATGCATTGCCGCGCCTGCGTGAGCTGGGCGTGGCGATTGCCATCGATGATTTCGGCACCGAATATTCCTCGTTCGATTACCTGAAAACCTACCGGGTCAATCACCTCAAACTGGCCCAGAGCTTTATCGCCAGCGCGTCCCAGGATGCGGCCGGAGCCAACGCCCTGCGAGCGATCGTCAATTTCGCCCGGGATCTGGACATCGGCATCATCGCCGAAGGCCAGACACCCCTGAATCGACCCGATGTGCCCCATGCCGAAGCACCGCTGCCCAGCGCACAGGGGTTGTATTTCAGCGAAGCGGTCAGCGCCGAACAGGCGGGCCGGTTGCTCCGGGACGTGCCCCGCGCGGCGCCCTCCCCCAAGGAGGATGAGGCATGAAAACGGCCTTCCCCCAGACCAACCGGCGCATCCTGATCATCGATGACACGCCAGCGATTCATGAAGACTTTCGCAAGATTCTGGCCCCGCAGGCGCAGGACGACGTCGACTTGCATCAGTTGGAGCAGACACTGTTCGGCACCCGTCAATCGCCGCACCTGACCTTCCAGCTCGATTCCGCCTATCAGGGCCAGGAAGCCCTGGCCCTGGTCAAACACGCGCTGGCCAGCGGCAACCCGTATGCTCTGGCGTTCATCGACATGCGCATGCCACCGGGCTGGGATGGCCTGGAAACCATCGAGCAGCTGTGGCGCGTCGATCCGAACCTGCAGGTTGCCCTGTGCACGGCGTACAGCGATTACACCTGGGAGGCGATGGCCGAACGGCTGGAATTCGGCGACCAGTTGCTGATCCTGAAAAAGCCGTTCGACAGTCTGGAAATCCGCCAGATGGCCAACGCCCTGACCTGGAAATGGCAACTGGCGCAGGACGCGGCGCTGAAGATGCTCAGCCTTGAGCAGACCATCGAGGCGCGGGTTCACGAATTGCTCAAGGTCTCGCATCTGTTGCAATACGACAGCCTCACGGAGCTGCCCAACAGCACCCTGCTGGGTGATCGCCTGAGTCAGGCCATGGCTGTCTGCCGGCGCCATGACAAGCAACTGGTGGTGATGTTTCTCGGCCTGGATCGCTTCAAGCGCATCAACAACGCGTTGGGCCATCCAGCGGGCGATGAAATGCTCAAACGCACCGCCCGCCAACTGCTGTCATGCGTGCGTGATTCCGACTCGGTGTTTCGCTATGGCTCGGACGAGTTCGTGGTGATCCTCGGCGACATCAACCATCCCCAGCAAACCCACGGCGTCGCGGAAAAACTGCTGGCTGCCATTCGTCTGCCGCAGACGATAGCCGGGCATGACGTCAGCGTCACCGCCAGCGTCGGCATCAGCGTCTACCCCGATGACGGCCTCGAAGCCATCGAGCTGATCAAAAAAGCCGAGACGGCGATGCGCAACGTCAAGGAGCACGGCCCTGACAGCGTTGGCTTCTTCATCGAAGCCATGAACCAGCACGCCCGCGAGCAGCACAGCATCGAGTCGGGCATTCGCCGCGCTCTGCACGAGCACGAGTTTGTCCTGCACTATCAGCCGAAAATCGACCTGCGCAGCGGCATCGTGGTCGGCGCCGAAGCGCTGATACGCTGGCAGAAACCGGGACACGGCTGGATCTACCCGGCGGAGTTCATTCCGGTGGCCGAGGACAGTGGACTGATCGTACCCTTGAGCAAATGGGTACTGGGCGAAGCCTGTCGCCAGACCCGCGCCTGGCAAACAGCCGGTCTGCCGCCGATCCGCATGTCGGTGAACATGTCACCCATCGATTTTCGCCAGCGTGACTTCGTTGCGGGCGTCGAACGCGTGCTTGAGCAGACAGGCCTGGCCCCTGACTGGCTGGAGATCGAGATCACCGAAGGTGTGCTGATGCAGAACGTCGAAACAACGATGGCAGCGCTCAATCGTTTGAAGGCGCTGGGCACCCGCCTGGCCATCGATGACTTCGGCACCGGCTATTCCAGCCTGAGTTACCTGCGCCGGTTTCCGATTGATGTGCTGAAGATCGACCAATCGTTCATTCGCGGCCTGTGCAACGACAGCAATGATGCGGCACTGGTCAGCGCCATCATCAGCCTGGGCAAGAGTCTGGGGCTCAACGTCATTGCCGAAGGCATCGAAACCGCCGAGCAACTGGCGTTCCTCAAGGCCCACGACTGCGAAGAAGGTCAGGGCTACTTTTTCAGCAAGGCACTGCCGGCTGACGACTTTGCGCACTGGCTGGCCAGCGCAGCCCCGCCACCGTGGACGGCGCGATGAACGCCTCGATACCGGCCTTGAGTCAAGGAGACGATTGCCGATGAACCTGTTCCGTCACGCCATGGCGCTGCTGCTGTGCGGACTCTGCGCCGGGGCCAGTGCCGCCCCGCTGGACGAGCCGCTCAAACCGTTGCCCGCCGTGCCACAGCAGGACGCCCGGCGCGTGGAACTGGGACGTCGGTTATTCCACGAGCCACGCTTGTCGATCAACAACACACTGTCCTGTGCCAGTTGCCACCAACTGGACAAGAACGGTGCCGACAGCCGGGCGCTCTCGCTGGGGTTCGACGGCAAACCGGTGGCGGTCAATACACCGACCGTGTTCAACGCCAGCCTCAATTTCCGCCAGTTCTGGGACGGCCGCGTCGAGACGCTGGAAGAACAGAGCAATGTCGTCATCACCAGCCCCCATGAAATGGGCAGCGACTGGAGCACGGTCGTCGAGCGGATCGCCAACGACGCCGATTACCGCCGCGACTTCGCTGCCACCTACCCGGACGGCTTGACCAGAGCCAACATCCAGCAAGCGCTGGCCAGCTTCGAGCGCACGTTGCTGACCCCCTACTCGCGCTTCGATCAGTACCTGCTGGGCAATACCGACATCCTCACGCTGGACGAAAAATACGGTTATCAGCGCTTCAAGGAGTACGGCTGTATCTCCTGTCACCAAGGGGTGAACATCGGAGGCAACATGTTCCAGAAATTCGGCGTGTTCGGTGATTACATTGCCGATCGCGGCAACCCGACCGTGGCTGATCAGGGTCGTTTCAACGTGACCGGCGACGAAGCCGACCGGGCGGTGTTCAAGGTGCCGAGCCTGCGCAATGTCGCGATCACCGCACCGTATTTCCACGACGGCTCGGCGCCCACCCTCGAACGGGCCGTGGATGTGATGTTCCAGTATCAGTTGGGGCGCATGCCCAGCGAAGAGGACAAACGGCTGATCATGCTGTTTCTCACAACCCTGACCGGCCAACGGGAATACAAACCATGATCAACATCTCGCGGCGACGCAGCCTGCTGTTGCTGACCCTGGTCGCCCTGGCACTGGCCTCGATCCTGCTGTTTCTGTACTTCAAGTCCAGCTCCGGCCAGACCATGACGTACACCGAGTCGCGGGATCTGATCCGGCAGATCAAACAGCAGAACTCACTATGGGAAAACGAGATCCTCAAGGCCAGGGTGGCACTGACCCACAACTACGATCCGTTGGTGTCACCGATGAACGAGATGAACCGGCTGTGGGCGCGCTTCGACGCAATCGAATCCGGTCATGGTCGCAGCGACTCGGCGCAATGGAACGAAGCTCACGAGGGTTTTCTGCAGGCGATGCAGGAGAAAACCCGTCTGGTCGAACAGTTCAAATCGCACAACGCGCTGCTGCGCAATTCCCTGGCCTTTTTGCCCACCGCCGAAGACGACATCCAAGAGCAGCTCGCCAACCTGGCGGACCTGGATAAATTACAGCTGCAGAACATCACCACCGACACCTATGACCTGCTGCTCAGCGCCTTGGAATTCGCCCAGGTCACCTCCGACGACAGGGCCGCCGACATCGAGGTCGGCCTGAACAAACTGAAGATCAACGCCCAACGCCTTCCGCCGGCGTTTGAAGCCCCGATCAAGATCATGAGCAATCACATCAGCCTGATCGCTCGCGAGCAGCCACTGGTCAATCAGTTGCTCGAAAGCATCGAAAACATTCCCGTGGCCGAGCGCCTGGACACCCTCACCACCATGCTCGATCGCGATCAACAGCGCGTCGATCAGGTCGACCGCCAATACCACTTCTATCTGCTGCTGTTCTCGGTGCTGCTGATGTTGTCGCTGGTGTGGCTGGCCATCCGCCTGATCGGCAGTTTCGCCGAGATCAATCGGGTCAATACGGCCCTGCAAACCGCCAACGATGCACTGGAGCAACGCGTCGAGGAGCGCACCCGGGAACTCAAGAACGCCCAAAGCGAGCTGCTCGACGCTGCACGTCAGGCCGGCATGGCGGAAATCGCCACCAACGTGCTGCACAACGTCGGCAACGTGCTCAACAGCGTGAACATTTCCAGCGATCTGATCGCGCGCAAGCTGCGCAGCAGCAAGACCCAGGGCCTGGGCAAGGCGATGCAACTGATCAACGAGCACCCGCACGACCTCGGCGCCTTTCTCAGCGAAGACGCCAAGGGCAAATTGCTCCCCGGTTATCTCAACCAGTTGGTCGGAGCCATCGCCCAGGAACAGCAGGAAATGATCGACGAATTGAACCAGATGAACAAAAGCGTCGATCACATCAAGGACATCGTCGCCACCCAGCAATCCTACGCCGGCGCCAACAGCATGACCGAGCCGCTGTTTATCAACGAGCTGCTCGAAGATGCGTTGCGCATGAACGCCGGGGCCCTGACCCGGCATCACGTCACGGTGGTCAAGGAGTACGCCGAGGTGCCGCAGGTGATGGGCGACAAACACCGTTTGCTGCTGATCCTGATCAACCTCATCAGCAATGCCAAATACGCCATGTCTGACCTCAGCAACCGCCCCCGCACCATGACCCTGGCGGTAAGAATCGTCGATGACAACTTCCTCGAAATCAGCGTCAGGGACGACGGCGAAGGCATCGCGCCGGAAAACATGACGCGGATCTTTGCCCACGGTTTCACCACCCGCAAGGAAGGTCACGGCTTCGGTCTGCACAGCTGCGCGCTGGCGGCCATCGAGATGAACGGGCACCTCACCGCGCACAGCGACGGACCGGGCAAAGGCGCGCTGTTCACCTTGCAGATCCCCCTGATCAGCGTCACGGAGAACGCATGAGCGAGCTGTCGAACCGCCGCATTCTGCTGATCGACGACATGCCGTCGATTCATGAAGACTTCCGCAAGATCCTCGCGCCACCGGCAGCACAGTCAGTGGAACTGGACGAGATGGAAGCAGCACTGTTTGGCGCTCAGGTTCGCGCCGAACGTCCGCCGTTCGAGCTGGACTCGGCCTACGGCGGCGAGGAAGGTCTGGGCAAACTGATGCAGGCCTTGCAGGAACAACGCCCTTACGCGCTGGCCTTCGTCGACATGCGCATGCCCGACGGCTGGGACGGCGCGAAAACCATCGAACACCTGTGGCAGCAGGATCCGCAGTTGCAGGTGGTGGTGTGTACCGCCTACTCGGATTATTCCTGGGATGAACTGCTCGAACGTCTGCAAGCGCATGACCGATTGCTGATCCTGAAAAAGCCGTTCGACAACATCGAAGTGCAGCAGATGGCCAACACCCTGCTGACCAAATGGCAGATGACCGAACGCGCCTCGTTGCAGATGCATCATCTGGAACATCTGGTCGACCAGCGTACCGCGCAGTTCAAGCAGGCCAGCGAAGAACTGCAGCGCGAAATAGATGAACGCAAGCAACTGGAAAGTCAGTTGGTGCAGTCGGAAAAGCTTGCTTCATTGGGGCAAATGGCGGCCGGCGTGGCCCATGAAATCAATAACCCGATCGGCTTCATCTCCTCCAACCTCGGCACCCTCGACGGCTACTTCAACCAATTGTTGAGCGTACTCGATGCCTGGCAGACGCTGGGCCCCACGCCGGACAGCGAATCCGTGGCCCGACTTGAACAACTGCGCAAAGACGCCGATCTGGATTTTCTGCTCGAAGACATTCCGGTGTTGATCCGCGAATCCAAGGAAGGCATTGGCCGGGTCGGACAGATCGTCAAGGATCTGAAGGATTTCTCCCGGGTCGATACCCATCAGCAATGGCAGTGGGCCAATCTGCAACAAGGCATCGACTCGACGCTGAACATCGTCGCCAGCGAACTCAAGTACAAGGCCGATGTGATCAAGGAATATCAGCCACTGCCGGACATCGAGTGCCTGCCCTCACAAATCAATCAGGTGATCATGAACCTGGTGGTCAACGCGGCGCAGGCCATGGGGCCCGAGCGCGGCACCATTACTTTGCGTACCGGGCAGCAGCAGGACACGGCCTGGGTGGAAGTCGCGGATACCGGCGCGGGGATCGCGCCGGACATCCTGCAGAAAATCTTCGATCCGTTTTTCACCACCAAACCGGTCGGTCAGGGCACCGGGCTTGGCCTGTCCCTGTCCTACGGCATCGTGAAAAAACACGGTGGCGACATTTCAGTCCGCAGCGAACCGGGCGTGGGCACAACCTTTCGCATCGAGTTACCGATGCGCCAGAGCCGACCCGCAGCCTGAGGTGTCTCAGGTCGCTTCCTGAAAATCCATCTCCGGCGGCTGACGACGAAAGCCGCCCGTGAGCACCGCCAGATACACCACGCCAATCGCCAGCCAGCTCAGGCCCAGATACACCGCCAGGTGATCCAGGCTGACCATCAGCCACAAGTCCGCCACCAACCCGATGAACGGGAAGATCAGAAACAGCACCAGCTCACGCGGGCCTTTTTTCTCGCCGCCGATCCAGTAGTGAAAGATCACCGACAGGTTGACCAGACTGAACGCCAGGAACGCGCCGAAGTTGATGAACGAAGTGGACGTAGTCACGTCGAGTTTCAGCGCCAGCAACGCCACCACTGCACACAACAGGATGCTGTTGACCGGTGTGCCGAAGCGCGCATGCAAGGTGCCGAAAAACGACTTGGGCAACACGCCGTCGCGGCCCATCGCAAACAGCAGGCGCGAACCGCTGGCCTGGGCCGACAATCCCGAGGCGAACTGGCCGACGATCAGGCCGATGAGGAAGATCGAGACGAACAGATCGCCGCCGATGTTGCGCGCAATTTCATAGGCCGCCGAGTCGACGCTGTCGAACTGGAATGACGGGTGGGCGATCTGCACAAAGTACGACACCCCGACGAAGATCAGCCCGCCAATCAGCGTGATCAACATGATCGCCCGTGGAATGGTGCGGCGTGGGTCGCGGGTCTCTTCGGTCAGCGTGCTGACCGCGTCGAAACCGAGGAACGAATAACAGGCGATGGCCGCGCCACTCATGATCAGCGGCATCTGCATGTCGCCATTGAAGAACGGTTTGATCGACCACAACGGCGTGCGCGCATCGCCGCCGACGTAGTGCACGCACAACGCGACGAAAGCGATCAGCACCAGAAATTGCACCAGCATCAGCAAGGCGTTGATGCCGTTGGCCAGTTTCAGACCGATGATGTTGATCGCGCTGGTGATGCCGATGAACGCCAGTACCCAGATCCACTGCGGGATCGACGGGAAGGCCGAAGCGAGGTACGCCGCGCCGATCAGCCAGATCGCCATCGGCAAAAACAGGTAATCGAGCAGCACCGCCCAACCGGCGATGAAGCCGAGCTTGGGGCTGATCGCCTTGCGCACGTAGCTGTAAGCGGAACCGGCGACCGGGAACGCGGCGGCCATGCGCCCGTAGCTCATGGCGGTGAAGAACATCGCCACCAGTGCCGCCAGATACGCGGCCGGGACCATGCCGGCGGTGGATTGCGCGAGAATGCCAAAAGTGCCGAGGACAATGATCGGCGTCATGTAGGCGATGCCGAACAGCACCACCGACCCTAATGAAAGGGTGCGTTGCAAACGAGCCATGGGCGACTTACTCCGAATGTTATTGGATTTATGGCAGAGCCGAGTTCGGCGAATATTTCGGGTGTGGCTTTGTTGTTTTTTGGATCAAGCAGGTGTGTTGTCTGGACTGGCCTCTTCGCGAGCAAGCCCGCTCCCACAGTGACCGCGTTCCCCTGTGGGAGCGGGCTTGCTCGCGCAGTGACCGCGTTCCCCTGTGGGAGCGGGCTTGCTCGCGAAGGCGTCAGCCCGACCGACACAGCATCCCGATCAGCGCGCAGGAATCAGCAACTCACGCAATCCAGAAGCGTGCTCCACCACCTCCCCCGGCAGTTTCAAACGCTGATCATCCAGGTAGCGATAATCCTTGCGCGCAATCGCCAACCGGTCGAAATCCAGCTCGACGCTGAACTGCCCCTCCTCACGCCCCGCTTCGAACAGCAGCGTCCCCAGCGGATCGACCAGCGCACTGCCGCCGGCAAACATCAAACCGTCATCCCCGGCCTCGACGCGGTTGACCATCAGCGCAAACGCCTGGTTTTCCTGGGCGCGGGCCATGATCGCGGTACGGTGAGTCGGGGCGTACGGGTCCATGTTGCCGTTGGTCACGATCAGCAATTCGGCACCCAGTTGCGCCAGTGCGCGGGCGGATTCGGGAAATTCGATGTCGTAGCAGATCAGCAGGCCGACGCGCACGCCGTTCCACTCGCAGGTGGCATAGCGGTCGCCGGGCTCGAACACGCCGCGATCCGACGCCCAGAGGTGGGTTTTGCGATATTTCAGCGCGATGCCTTCCGGGGTGATCAGCAGCGTGGTGTTGTAGAAGCGCCCGTTGTCGCTTTCGGCCATGCCGATCACCACGGCGATATTGCGCTCGCGGGCGGCGGCCAGCACGGCGCGGACGGTCGGGCCATCCAGCGGCTCGGCGATCTGCGCCACGGTGTCGGCGCTCGGGAAGCCCATCAGGTGGGTTTCCGGGAACACGATCAGTTGCGTGTCGGCGGCGCATGCGGCAATCGCCGCGAGGGCAAGTTCGAGGTTGTACGCCGTGTCTTTGTCACGGCCCGCCAGCTGGGCGAGTTCGACTTTCATCGCGAGTCCTTATGGTCATGCCCGGGCGCTGAAAGATTGCCCGGTGGCTGTCTGTGGGCCAGTATGCGCAGCAAGCAACCGGCCAGGGAATCACGCGGCCGGGGTAACCCGATAGGGGTAGATCCATGACCGTTTCGTTTGATGACATCACCTGGCACCGCGCCGTCGGGCAACTGATCGACGCGCTGGACAAGCCGAATTTCTGGGCGCAACTGGTGCGTCTGCTCGACCAGTACGTGGCGTTCGATAGTTGGGTGGTGCTGCTGTTCAGTGCCGATCAGCACCCGCAGGTGTTCGCCGAATGCCCCGGCGAGGACGGCAGTCCCGACCCGCTGTTTCAGGATTATCTGCGCGGCTTGTACCTGCTCGACCCGTTCTACATCGCCTGCCGCGAGCAGTCGCGCACCGGGCTGTACCGCCTGTCCGAGGTGGCACCGGAGCATTTCGAGCTGACCGAGTATTACCAGCGATACTTTCGTCTGAATGTGGTCGCCGACGAAATCCAGTTCAATTGCCAACTCGAAGGCGAGCGCACGTTGTGCCTGTCGCTGGGCAGTGAAAAACGTTTCACTGGCGAACAGATCGCTTTGCTGTCTTTGATCCAGCCGTGGGTGCTGGGCCTGTTGCGTCAGCGCCTGCCGTACGAGATCAACCAGACCGTGGCCCTCGCTGCCGCGCCAGCTGCGGCCGACTGGCGAGTGCAACTGGAAGCCTCGGTGCAACAACTCAAGGGTGCGCAACTGACCGCCCGGGAGCTGGATGTCGGGCGTTTGATGCTCAGCGGTTGCTCCAGTAAAGAAATCGCCCGTAAGCTGGAAATCTCCGTAGAAACCGTGAAAGTCCATAAGAAACACATGTACAGCAAGCTGGGGATCAAATCCCAGTCGGAGCTGTTTTCGATTTTTCTCCAGGCGCAGAACGCCTGAATAGCCTTGGTACGCAGGAGATATCTGAAGCTTGGAATCCCCTGTGGCGAGGGAGCTTGCTCCCGCTCGACTGCGCAGCAGTCGCAAAACCTGGTCACGCGATGCAGCAGACAGACCGTGATGGCCGGGTTTGGGGCTGCTGCGCAACCCAGCGGGAGCAAGCTCCCTCGCCACAAGAGCAAGCCAGTCTGCGCGCCATGGGTAACCATTGAGTCCGAACCCAAGGAAACCGTATGAGCCTGTCACTCCTGAGCCGCTACGCCTTCTTTGCCGTCTGCGTGATTTTCACCCTCGCCAGCCTGCCCTTTTTCGAACACGACTGGCTGTGGCCGATCACCGCCGTCACCGGCGTACTGAGCCTGCTTGGTCTGTTCGACCTGCTGCAGAGCCCGCACGCGGTGCGCCGCAACTACCCGATCCTGGGCAACATCCGCTATCTGGTCGAAGGCATCCGCCCGGAGATCCGCCAGTACCTGCTGGAATCCGACAGCGACGCCCTGCCCTTCTCCCGTGCTCAACGCTCGCTGGTCTATTCGCGGGCGAAGAACGAAAGCGCCGACAAACCCTTCGGCACGCTGATTGACGTCTATCAATCGGGCTTTGAATTCATCGGCCACTCGATGCGCCCGGCGCCGTTGAGCGACCCGAGCGGTTTCCGCGTCACCGTCGGCGGCCCGCAGTGCACCCAGCCGTATTCGGCCTCGGTGTTCAACATCTCGGCGATGAGCTTCGGCTCGCTCAGCGCCAACGCCATCCGCGCGTTGAATCAGGGCGCCAAGCTCGGCAACTTCGCCCACGACACCGGCGAAGGCAGCATCAGCCCGTATCACCGTGAACACGGCGGCGACCTGACCTGGGAACTGGGCAGCGGCTACTTCGGCTGCCGCACCAGCGACGGCCGTTTCGACCCGGAGCGCTTCGCCACTCAGGCACAGAATCCGCAGGTGCGGATGATCGAAATCAAGATGAGCCAGGGCGCCAAACCCGGTCACGGCGGGATCCTGCCCAAGCACAAGGTCACCCAGGAAATCGCCGACACCCGCGGCATCATGATGGGCGAAGACTGCATCTCGCCGTCACGCCACAGCGCGTTTTCCACGCCGATCGAAATGATGCACTTCATCCAGCAACTGCGCGAACTGTCCGGCGGCAAACCGGTGGGCTTCAAGTTCTGCCTCGGGCATCCGTGGGAATTCATGGGCATCGCCAAGGCCATGCTGGAAACCGGGATTCTGCCGGATTTCATCGTGGTCGACGGCAAGGAAGGTGGCACCGGCGCCGCGCCCGTGGAGTTCACCGACCACATCGGCGTACCGATGCGCGAGGGTCTGCTGTTTGTGCACAACACCCTGGTCGGCCTGAATCTGCGCGACAAGATCAAACTCGGCGCCAGCGGCAAGATCGTCAGTGCCTTCGATATCGCCAGCGTGCTGGCCATCGGCGCCGACTGGGCCAACTCCGCGCGCGGCTTCATGTTCGCCATCGGCTGTATCCAGTCGCAAAGCTGCCACACCAACAAATGCCCGACCGGCGTCGCCACCCAGGACGCTCTGCGCCAACGCGCCCTCGTCGTCCCGGACAAGGCCCAGCGCGTCTACAACTTCCACCGCAACACGCTCAAGGCGCTGGCGGAAATGTTGGCGGCAGCCGGTCTTGAGCATCCGTCGCAACTGTCGGCCAAGCACCTGGTGCGCCGCATGTCGGCGACCGAGATCAAACTGTTCTCGCAGCTGCATGTGTTTCTGAAACCGGGGGAATTGCTCACGGGTGAGGTGAATGGCGAGTTCTATTCGCGGATGTGGCAGATGGCGCGAGCGGACAGTTTTGAGCCGCAGGACGTGGCGGCAGCCTGAGCCTCGTCACCAACTGAGCAGGCGGTGAGGCGGCGGCTCTTTCATGACGATGAAACCGTAATCGCCAATCAGGTAAATCCGGTAATACAGACTGTCCACCAGCGCTGGAAACCCCTGATAGCCGACGCGGGTGGCGTTGCGCCGCTCGCGTTCGGCGACCACGTTGGTAATGCCTGCTGACGGCAGATTTTCCGCGAGCATGAAGTAGTCGACGTTGAGTAGATAGTGCAGCACCGGCAGCCGCTTGAATGAACCGGTCGCACTGGCCAGCCAGCGATCGGAGTAGCTCACCGAGAGATAGATCCGCTTGGCTTCACGCAGCTCGCGATGGGCAGCGATGTCATGGCTCAGGCTGTACAGCGCACTGCTGGCGAAGGTTTTCTGCAGATTCAGTACCCGGCCGTAGGCGAAGGACAGCGAGAGAGTCGCCAGCAGCGCAATGATCAGCAGCAAGGGCAAGCGGCGGTGCGCGGATGCCAACGCAACGTGCGCCAGATAGAACAACCCCAGCAACAACACGCCGAACCCCATCAGGGTGCGCGCGCCTTCATTGAAATCACGGAACAGCAGCGTGATCCCCGGCACCAGCAAAGCCAGGACAGGCAGCGTGAGCAAGCACAGCAGCGAGTCTGGCCAACGGTGCGGGCGGCACTGAACCAGTCGCACACTGCCAGCGATCGCACACAACACCAGCGCAGCGAAAACCCACGGGTAGCCACCGTGAAACAGCAGCGCGACTTTCTCCAGGACCCGAGCGAAATTGATGCCGATTTGCAACAGCGGATCGGCGTCCAGGTTCAACAGATCCGTTTTTCGCAACGTTTCCATGAATGGGTACGCCGTGGCGCTGTAGATCAGGATGCCCAGGCCCGCTTGTGCGAGTTTCCAGCCCAGCATCCGCAGAATCTCCGGCCACTGAGTTCGCCGCTGAACAGCCCTGATCAACTCGACACAACACAGCCCGAGAAACACATTGAAGCTGATCTGATAAAGACCGATTGCCAGCGCCAGCAACGCCGCCGGCACCAGCCAGCGCCGCACCCGCGATGAACCTTCGAATGTGATGGCGTAGATCGCCGCGACCATGCTCAGGGCCATGATCGGGCCGTCGTATTGATAGGACAGGTTCTGCAGCAAGAACGGGTTATACCAGAGCGGCAACGGCACCAGACAGCAGGCCAGCGTCGGTTCTGCAAAGTAGTGAAAGGTCAGGCGCGTCAGGGCCAGACTCATCGCTACGACGGCGAGCAACAGCGGCAACGGAAAGATGTTCGGCGCGGCGCCGGTGAACGTCAGCGCTTGATAAAACCAGTCGGCAAACAATCGCCCCTGCCCGGCCCAGGCATTGCCGGCGGCCAGCGTGCGCCAGTTGTCGTCGATGTAGGGGAAGTCGGCGAGGATCAGGGGCAGGACGTACAACGCGGTAGCCAGCAGGAAGAACAGCGCGACCTGACGGTGACTGAGTTCTCGTTGGAGAAATGCGCTCGTTCTCATGTGCGCGCCCCGTTTCAATGCCGCGCGAAATGGCGAAGTGATACAGGTTTGAGCCTTGCTTCGAGGTTTTTATCGCGCTTTCAGACCGGCGGTTACAGCTTCTGAAGCGCCCATGAAAAAAGCCCCGACCAATGGGCCGGGGCTTGTTTGTTACCGTACTGTCGACTTACGAAACCGAACGCACCGCACCCTGCGTTTCACCGGTCGGCTGCAGCTTGAACACGTAGAACAACACGGTCAGCAGCACCAGGAACACCGGCCCCACATATAGCGCCACGCGGGTGTCCGGGAAGTACGCCATCAGGCCGACCACCAGCACCAGAAACGCCAGCGCGAAGTACGAGCTGACCGGGTACAACCACATCTTGTATTTCAAGCCGGCACGTTCGCTGGCGCTCAGGCCTTTGCGGAATTTCAGTTGCGCCAGCAGGATCATCACCCAGGTCCAGATCGCGCCGAAGGTGGCAATCGACGTCACCCAGACGAAGACTTTCTCCGGCACCAGGTAGTTGAGCAGCACGCCGATCAGCAGCGCGAAAATCGACAAGAGCAATGCCCGACGCGGCACGCCGTTGGAGGTCTTGGCGAAACCGGCCGGGGCCTGGCCGTTCTGCGCCAGGCTGTAGAGCATGCGCCCGGTGCTGAAGATGCCGCCGTTGCACGACGACAGCGCCGCAGTGATCACCACGAAGTTGATGATGCCGGCGGCGGTCTTGATGCCCAGACGCTCGAAGGTCATCACGAACGGGCTGCCCTGAGTGCCGATTTCGTTCCACGGGTAGATCGACAGGATCACGAACAGCGCGCCGACGTAGAACAGCAGAATGCGCCAGAACACCGAGCCGATCGCATCGGGAATGGTCTTCTGCGGGTTCTTCGCTTCACCGGCGGTGAGGCCGATCATTTCGACACCGAGGTAGGCGAACATGACCATTTGCAGGGACATCAGCACACCGGTCACGCCGTTGGGCATGAAGCCGCCGTGAGCCCACAGGTTGGAAATCCCCAGCGCCACGCCGTCGTTGCCGAAACCGAAAGCAATGATGCCGACGCCGCCGATGACCATGGCGATGATGGTGACGATCTTGATCAGGGCGAACCAGAACTCGAATTCACCGAAGGCTTTTACCGCGATGAGGTTGATCGAGCCCATGCTGATCAGCGCCGCGAGGGCCCAGATCCAGCGCGGTACATCGGGGAACCAGATGCCCATGTACACGGCGACGGCGGTGATTTCCGCGACGCAGGTCACCAGCCACAGGAACCAGTAGTTCCAGCCAGTGAGAAAGCCCGCCAGCGGGCCGAGGTAGTCCTGGGCGTAGCGGCTGAACGAGCCGGCCACCGGGTTGTGTACGGCCATTTCACCGAGGGCGCGCATGATCACCAGGATCGCCAGACCGCCGAGAATGTACGACAGCATGATCGCCGGGCCGGCCATTTCAATGGCCTTGGCCGAGCCGAGAAACAGGCCGACGCCGATACAGGCACCGAGTGCCATCAGGCGAATATGCCGTTCGCCGAGTTCGCGTTTAAGCGGGCCGCCGTGAGCGGTCTCGCCATGGGGCAGGTGATTGCCGACTGGCATAGGGATACAACCTCGTCTTGTTATTGGATATGACCACCGTGTGTCGAAGCCTCGACCGATAGGCCTCAGCTTCCCGACACCGCGCCTGCTTCGTGGGCAGACACGTCATGCAGGACCCTGCCTGCAAGATCAGCGGGGCGTGCAGTATAGAAAGCTTGTCACAGGGCTTTTCACTCTATAAGTGACAACATTCAGCTAGAAGTCTCGGCAAAAAGCCGCTTTACGGAGAGATATTACCTGATATGCGTAGGAATATTCACCACAAAAATCCCGGCGAGTATTGCACGATGATGGTGCACCGTCATGGCCCTGCTTTGGTGGTATTGCGTGGGGGACGGCTCTAGCACAGCCGTTTCGATGAACTTGACTGTTTAACCCCCTGTGGCGAGGGAGCTTGCTCCCGCTCGGCGGCGCAGCCGTCGTATTACCCGCGCACGCGGTGTTTCAGACAGATCGCGATTAGAGGGATTGGGGCTGCTACGCAACCCAGCGGGAGCAAGCTCCCTCGCCACAGAGAAGGCGACATCTGGAAATTTTCGGAAATTTCGTACAGCCATCGCAGACCCAATTCTTGAATGCTGCGACTAGCGTGAATAGGGATTGAACTCGCAAAGGACGCAACGGAATGCGTAAACCCCTACATTCACATCGGCTCCGCCGAGGGCGTTGTTCGGAGTCAGGACGTGCTTATCTCATAACCGCCGTGGTGTATCAGCGACGCAGAATATTCAGCGATTGGCAGGTGGGGCTTTTGTTGGTAGCGGAACTCCGGCGAGCTCATGACCAGCGATGGGTCGACTCGATCGCCTGGGTGGTGATGCCTGACCACTTCCATTGGTTGGTCCAGCTGGAAGAAATACATATTGAACGTCTGATGCAAGCGGTGAAATCCCGCAGCACATTGTCGATTAACCGTGTCCTGAACCGAAAAGGCGCGTTTTGGCAAACCGGCTATCACGACCGAGCCATCCGTGATGGAGAAGACTTGAAACCCTTCGCCCGATACATCATCGCCAATCCGCTACGGGCCGGCCTGGTAGAAAAAATTGGTGACTACCCACTCTGGGATGCCTGCTGGCTCTAAAGCTCCCACTCCCCCTGTGGCGAGGGAGCTTGCTCCCGCTCGGCGGCGAAGCCGTCGTAACACTCGCGCACGCGGTGGTTCAGACAAATTGCGACTAAAGGGATTGGGACTGCTGCGCAGTCCAGCGGGAGCAAGCTCCCTTGCCACAGGTGCAGTTTTCTTCAGAAACCGCTCCCACCCAAACCCCGCACTTTTTTTTCCCCATCACCAACCACCGTCTAAGCTTCAGTCAAGTCCGATCAATCTGCGTGAATGGATCAATCGACTATGGGCGCTTTGTGGCAAACCGATTCGAGTAAAGCCGTGGTTCCGACTGAACGTGTGGATGAAGCGCCTGTCCCCCCCAAAAAACGCCGCAGCCGGCATGGCTGGAAGGCGTTCTGGTTATTGCTGCTGATTATCGCCATCGTGGTGGGTCTGGCCGCGAGCAAGGAGATGCGCACCTCGCGTTTCCAGTCCCGGGAGCTGAGCCAGTACGCCGCCTCGCTCAAATATCAGCTGGAGCCCGGCCCCAGCGAAGCGATCCGCTATCCGGGCAACGGGCCGTTCGATCTGCGTCTGGGCTACAGCTCTCTCGATGAATTCCTGCCACGCCTGCTCAAGCGCAATTACGTGATCACCGAGCAGACGCGATTTTCACCCGCGCTGTTGAGCTACACCGACAAGGGCCTGTTCGTGCCCTATTCGGAAAAGATCCAGGCCGGGCTGTCGATCACCGATTGCCGCGCTGCGCCGTTGTATCAGTACAAGTATCCGCAGCAGCTGTATTCGAGTTTTGCGGCGATTCCGCCGGTGGTGGTCAGCAGTCTGCTGTTCATCGAAAACCGCTTTCTGCTCGACCCCAAGCAACCGTTGGCCAACCCGGCGGTGGACTGGCCGCGCTTCGGCATGGCCGCGTGGTCGCAGGTGGCGAAACTGCTGCACCTGCCGGGGCAATCGGCGGGCGGCAGCACCCTGGCGACGCAACTGGAGAAGTACCGGCACTCGCCCGATGGCCTGACGGTGTCCGGCGCCGAGAAGATCCGTCAGATGATTTCCGCCAGCGTGCGTGCCTATCAGCCCGGCCCGGAAACCCTCGGCGCGCGGCAGAACATTATCCGCGACTACCTCAACAGCGTGCCGCTTTCCGCTGTGCCGGGGCACGGTGAAGTACACGGCATGGCCGAAGGTTTGCGGGTCTGGTACGGCAGCGATTTCAACCAGGCCAATGCACAGCTGAACAGCCCGGCCACCGATGCGAAAACCATGGCCGACAAAGGCCTGGCCCTGCGCGAAATGCTCTCGCTGATGATCGCCCAGCGCCGCCCTTCGCATTACCTGACCAAAGGCCGCGAAGAACTCGCCGACCTCACCGACAGCCACTTGCGCCTGCTCAAACAGGGCGGCGTGATCGACAGCGCGCTGGCCGATGCCGCACTGGCGAGCAAGGTCACTTACCGCGACTGGCAGACCCAGCCGACCCTTCAGCCGATCGAAACCAACAAGGGCATCAGCGTCGCCCGCAGCCGTCTGGCGAGTATGCTCAACCGTCCGCTGTACGACCTTGATCGCCTCGACCTCTCAGCCACCAGCACCTTGCAGGGCGAGTTGCAGACCCAGGCCACCGATTACCTGAAAAAACTCGCCGACCCCACGTTTGCCGGGCAGATCGGCCTGATTGGCGAACGCCTGCTCACCCCCACCAGCACCACCCAGGTGCGCTACAGCTTCACCCTGTTCGAACTGACCCCGGACGGCTCGCGGGTGCGCGTGCAGACCGACAGCACCGACCAGCCGTTCGACATCAACGAGGGCAGCAAGCTGGAGCTCGGCTCGACGGCGAAGATGCGCGTGCTGACGACCTACCTGCAGATCATCTCCGAACTGCACGACAAGTACGGCGCCATGAGCGTGCCGGAACTGAAGAAGGTCGAAGTGCCGGATCAGGACCGCCTCAGCCAGTGGGTGATCGATTACCTGATCCAGAACAAGGACCACGATCTGTCGAAAATGCTCGGCGCCGCGCTCGACCGCAAATATTCGGCCAGCCCCGGCGAGGCGTTTTTCACCGGTGGCGGCCTGCATGTGTTCCACAACTTTCGCAAGGAAGACAACGGCCGCCTGCCGACTCTGCGCGATGCGCTGCGCGAGTCGATCAACCTGCCATTCATTCGCCTGATGCGCGACGTGGTGCGCTACGTCACCTACTCCGGCCCCAACAGCAGCGCCGAACTGCTCAAGGACGACCGCGATCCGCGACGTCAGGAATACCTGGCCAGTTTCGCTGACCGCGAAGGCACCTCGTTCCTGCTCAAGTTCTGGAAGAAGTACAAGAACAAGGACACCCAGGCGCGCCTCGACACCTTCCTCGACAGCATGCGCCCGACCCCGATCCGCATGGCCGCCGTGCATCGTTATCTGCTGCCCAATGCCAGTCAGGAAGACTTCAACAGCTTCGTGCGCGCGCACCTCAAAGGCGCCAAGCTCACCGAGAAACTCACCGACGATCGCCTGATCCGGTTGTACGACGCCTACGGCCCGGGCACCTACGATCTGCCGGATCAGGGCTTCATTGCCAAGGTCCATCCGCTGGACCTGTGGTTGATGGGCTACCTGCTGCACAACCCGGACGCCACTTTCAGTCAGGTGGTCAAGGCCAGCCAGTTCGAGCGTCAGGAAGTCTATAGCTGGCTGTTCAAGAGCAAGCACAAGGGCGCCCGCGACAGCCGCATCCGCACCATGCTCGAGATCGAAGCGTTCCTGGAGATTCACCAGCGCTGGCAGAAAGTCGGCTATCCGTTCGACCATCTGGTGCCGTCGCTGGCCACCGCCATCGGCAGCTCCGGCGATCGTCCTGCCGCGCTGGCCGAACTGATCGGCACCATCCTCAACGATGGCGTGCGCATGCCGACGCTGCGCATCGACAGCCTGCACTTTGCTGCAGACACCCCGTATGAAACGCGTCTGACCAACGACCCGCATGTGGGCAAACGGGTGATGCCATCGGAGGTCGCCACGGCAATGCGCGAAGCGTTGTCGCAAGTGGTGGACTCGGGCACGGCGAAACGGGTGTCCGGCAGTTTCAAAACCGCCGACGGCACCCCGCTGGTGATGGGCGGCAAGACCGGCACCGGCGACAACCGCATCGAAGCCATCGGCTCCGGCGGGCGCATCCTCAGTTCGAAGTCGATCAACCGTACCGCGACCTTCGTGTTCTACATCGGCAACAACCACTTCGGCACGCTCACCGCGTTCGTCCCCGGACGCTCGGCGGAGAACTTCAAGTTCACCTCGGCACTGCCGGTGCAAGTGCTCAAGGGCATGGCGCCGATCCTTTCGCCATACCTGCAACCGGGCACGCACACGATGTGCCAGGCGCCGGAGGTCACCGCCGCCCGGTAAGCCACGAAAGCAGCGTGGCGTGGTGGTAACTGTGTATTTTTCCCTCCGTGTTTTTCGAAGGCTCCGTACGCAACCCCGGCGCTTTCAACCGGGTATTTGCGCTTTTTTCACCCACTGTCCTTGCCTAGGCTGATCGCTCCATTTTTGATCAAGGACGATCCAGCAATGCCCACCCTTTCCCCGCAGGGGCAACCGCCACGCACGGCGCACCTCGTCTCACCGGATGTCAGTGTTCATTATCAGACGATCGAAAAAGCCATCCCGGCCTGGCTGCGCGCAAGCTCAGCAAAGCGGGTCAATGAGTTGCAGCTGCACCGACTGAAACTGCCGGCCTGGTATCAACAGGTATCGGACGCCGAACACCTGCGCCTGCAACAGCAGATGGAAAATGCCTGGAAGGCGCAAAACCAAGTGGACAAGGCCTTGAGCAGTCTGCAAGACGTCTACGCCTTCGCCAAACCGTTATTACAGCAGGCACTGCACCAGCGTTTCGGCGTCGAGGACGATGTCGAGAACACCTGGCTGCGCCTGTACGCCCCCGTCAACAGCGCGTGGTGGGCCCATGACTTTGCCGGCGCAACCACCAGCCGCACCGTCTCGCTGCTCGACGCTGCATTGCATAATTTCGCTTGGGATGAGGTGTTCAGTCCGGACTCGGAGTTCATCACCCGCCCCGATGCCAACGGCCACTTCACGGTCAGGCCGCTCAAGCACAAACTGAGTATCGAGCAGTTCAAGTCACTGTGCCGCGAGCTGAATATCGGCGCCCGATACGAGCAGCATCTCAACGATTTTCTGCGCTCGGGCAACCGTGTGGCCCGCCAGGTTTTGCAGTACCGGGTCATCTTCAGTCAGAAAAGTACATTGAGCGTCTGTGCCCAGTTGGCTCTGGCAAAAAAGGACATTGACCGCGACGCCTACGAGGTCATTCAGGGCATGCTCGATGACCGGCGCAACCTGCGCTGGCGCGGGCGCGCCATCAACTACTACAACCTCGCCATGATGGATACGGCGCTGACCGGTATCACCCTCATCGCCCCTGACGTGGACTCCGCCAATGCCCCGGTCCCGGTGATTGCCTATGTGCCCCATGACCCGGAACACCCGCTCAAACAATACCCCTCGGCGCTGGACTTCATGGCGGAACTGACGCGGCAACTGCGCGACCGCGACGCTGCCGGCAGCTATCAGCGGTTTTTCAGCCAGTTCGTCAACCATCAGCAGCGCGGGCATTTTTTTGCAGGGTTGAACGCCCGCCTGAGCAACGTGAAATGGCACGCCGTACCGCCGGGAACCAACCTGCCCAGTTGGCGCGAGACACCTGTGGATCACCCCGACCTGCGCTTTCGTCTGACGAAAGTCCAGGACGACCGCGATACCCGCTACACCGGCAGTCTCTGGACTTACTTCTATCAGCAGAAGCTCAACAAGATTTTCAATGACGCCCGGGAGATCGCCATTTCCACCGAGTATGCCGACCGCATGGCCCGCTGGGCCTGGTGGGACAACCTGGGGAAAATCCTCTCGGATATCTTCAACGTGGCGCTGCTGGTGGTGACCCCGCTGGTGCCGGGGCTCGGCGAATTGATGCTGGCCTACACCACGTATCAACTGCTCGACGGCGTCTTTGAAGGCATCGTCGACATGGCCGAAGGGCATTTGGCCGAAGCGGGTGAGCAAGCCATTGGCGTGCTGCAAAGCATCGTCCAGCTCGGCGCCTTCGCCGCTGGCGCCAGCCTGGGACGTGTCGCACGGGTCAAGCTGTCGTCGTTTGTCGAAGGCCTGAAACCGGTGCAGTTGGCCGATGGCCAGACCCGTCTGTGGAATCCGGATCTGGCGCCCTATCGCCTGCCGGAACAAACCCTGTCGAGCCCGGCCCGCCCCGATGCGTACGGCGTTCATACGCTGGGGGACAAACAATTGCTGCGCCTGGATCAACACCTGTTCGAGGTGACCAAGGATCCGGTTTCCGGGAAACACCGCCTGCGCCATCCGCGACGTCCCCGGGCCTACGCACCGACGCTTGCGCACAACGCCGACGGGGCCTGGGTCTGTGAAACGGAAAACCCGCGTCTGTGGGACGGGCGAAAACTGCTGCGGCGCATCGGTCATCGCACCGATGGTTTCAGCGACGCGCAACTGGAGCACATGCGCCTGCTGACCGGCACCGACGAGGACATGCTGCGTCGCATGCATGTCGACAACACCCCGCCGCCACCATTGCTCAGCGACACGCTGGATCGACTTGGCCCGGCGCGTCCGGTGCAGCCCGACGCGCCACTCTCGCCGGCGGCCAGCCAGGTGATGGTGGATTGTCCACAGTTGACGCCGGTTCTCGCCGAACGGGTGGTGTCCCATGCCCGGCCGCTGGAACAGCAGCAAGCCACGACGCAACGCCGTCTGCCCTTGCGTTTGCGCACGACCGCCCGCGAGGTGCAGTTTGAATTGCAGTCCGTGCGCGCCGCCCAGGGTTTGCAGCAGGAAGCCCTGAGCAACATCGACAGCGAACGGCTGATCCTCGGCGCGCTGCGGCATTACAGCGATACCTTCGGGGCGCTGCGGATTGAAATCCGTGAAGGCACGTTCGACGGCGAGTTGCGTTGCGAGGCCGGTGCCGCGGTCGCCGAGCGCATCCGGGTGCTGGTGCGGGTTGCTGCCGATCGCTATCAAGTGCGCGATGGCGCGAACCTGCCGATCCACCCCGCCAGTGGCCTGTACGAGGCAATCCTGCAGGCGATCAATCACGATGGTCGTAGTGCCCTGGGGTATCGAACCGACGACATCGAACCGTTCAAGCAGTGGATCATCGCCAGAACCCAGGCCCCCAGCGAGCGGCGCACGCTACTCGCCAGTCCGCCGATCCGCCCGATCGCGGAATACAACACCCTGTTTCTGGTGCGCGGCCCGGGCCTGAGCCGCAATGCCGCCACGCTGGAGCAACGCATCCAGGATCTGCATCCGCATTTCAGCCCGAGCGAGGTCGAAGCGTTTGCCAATGCTCTGACCGAACGCGGCGAGCCGCTCAAGGCCATCGAGGAGCACGAAAACGAACTCGATGAACTGCGGGTCATCGTCCATCGCTGGCGCTATCAGCAACCGCAGACCTGGGGGCCGGGCAGTCAGGGGTTCCGTGACGGTGGCGGGCTGCATATTTACGAAAGTCTGCTGAACTGCTTCGAACGCAAGAACGCGCACCTGGGCAACCGCACCGATCCGTCGGCCTATGCGCTGGACCTCTCGCTGGAACTGCTCTCCACGAATCTGGAAACCTGGTGGGCGAAACGTCCACCGCTGAAGAAGTTTCTCGACAAGGTCACGCTGCTCAACCTCGATAACGCGCGGTTTTCCCCCGACGCCAACGGCCTGCTCAAAGACTTTCCGAACGTGGTCGAGCTGAGCGCCAAATACTGCGAGCTGACGCGCTTGCCGGACCGCATCGGGACCACGATGCGCCGCCTCGAACGACTGCGTCTGAACAACAACCACATCGTGCTGGATCGCGCCGCCGTCGAACGGCTGGGCAGCCTGACCTACCTCGAAGTGCTGAGAATGGACGATAACCCGCTGGGGCTGTCGCCTGATCTGTCGCGCATGCCGCGCCTCAAGGTGGTGGCGCTGAAGAACACCGGCCTGACCACCTGGCCTGACGGCATTCTGGCCAAGCCACGGCCACGCGGTCTGCTGCTCGATCTGCGCGGCAACCCGCTGACGGTAATCCCCGACGTGCCGAGCGGTTCCGATGGGCAATGGCTGGTGGCGCGCACGCGTCTGGACGTCGCCGCCCTGTCGGACCTCAACCAGTTGCGTTACCAGGACAGTCGCCGTTCGATGGCACTGCCACCGGAGCCGATCATGCCGGTCGCCATCCCGGGCACCTCGATCATCTCCAACTATGGCGCCGACTACTGGTCCGACGTGCCGGGCTGGGGCATTGATCGCGAAACACCGTGGACAGAGCTGGTGGAAGATCCCATGGCCGCACCGTTCATGGCGACGTTGCTCAGCGTGCGTGAGTTTGCCGATTTCCGCGCTGGCGGAACGGCGCGCGAGCAGTTGATGCAACGCGTCTGGCGCATGCTCGACGCCGTGCACGTCGACAGTCGCTTACGCGAAAAACTGTTCACCATGGTGGTGGCGCCGGTGGACTGCGCCGATGCCGGTACGCAGCTGTTCAACCACATGGGGGTGAACGTGCTGGCCTACGAGGCCCATGCCTATTCGGTCGAGCCGAAGGAACTGGAACTGAAGCTGGTGACGCTGGCCAAAGGCGCGGCGCGCCTGGAACAGGTCAACGAAATCGCCCGGGCCGATGTCGCCAGTCGTGGCGGCAACCCCGATGACGTGGAGGTTTATCTGGCCTACCAGACCGGTCTGGCCAAACGTCTCGGCTTGCCCTGGCAGTCCGAGGGCATGCTGTACCGGCCGGTGTCCGGCGTCACTGACGCGATGATCGATCAGGCCTACGACACGGTACTGGCGCTGGGTGAAGGTGATGGCCTGGTCAACCAGATGCTTGAGCTCGACTTCTGGAAAGAGTATTTGAGCGAGCGCTATCCAGTGCGCCTGGAAAGCAACAAGCGTCTGTTTCAGCACCGCTACGAAGCCCTTGAATCGCTGCGCGAAATCCAGCTCCAGTGGGTGCAGTCGACCGTGGCCGAGGAACGCGCAGCCTTGCGCGAACAGCTCAAGACGTTGATGAACGATCTGCCGGCGCCGGCAACCGTGGTGTTCAATGAGGAGCCGATTAGCGACACGCTGTTCGAGCGGCTGCTGGTCGATCTGGCGGATGACGAAAAAGAACTCGCGCGTCGCCTGACCCGTGAAGCCCTGACCCGCGCCGGGCTTTGATAACGGCGCGCCGGTCTGCCCGTTGCACATCGGGCAGGCCGGGCGACCTCAGGGCGCCGCCGCATTGAAGATCAGGTGCACGTTGCCGTAGTAACTCCCGGGCTTGTAGCCGCCGGCGGGCGTGATCGGCTGGATCTCCAGCGCATAACGTCCGCCGGCCCTGGCCTGCTCCGCAGAAACCACCTGACGCGGCGTCTCGTGAGTCAGCACGGTATCGGCGAAGCTGACGCGCAGATAAATGTTCTGCTCCTCGCGACCATTGGACAGAAACGCGGCGTTCTCAAGGCGGGCCTCGATGGCACTGGTGTCGTGCCTGAGGTCGAAGTGTTTGCGCATTCCGCCGAGGCTCTTGGTGCTGATATTCCACGGCAGAATCTGTTCACGATGAATCCAGTCCGTTTCGGCCGGTATCACATAAAAACCCAGCGTCGGAATATCCACCGACACCTCGAACCGGTGCTCTTCGCGTGCCGCAAACGATTCTGCACTGAACAGGGTCAGAACGCCCGCGCACAGGATCATCAACGATGGCTTGATCATTTCAGGCCCCCCCTGATGATTGGCCGGCTACGCGCAGGGACTTCTTGCTGTCGCCTTCCACCAGATTGAAACGGTATTCACGCCCGGCCTGCTTGTCGAACTCGAAACTGTTGCCTGCGCGGAGGTGGTGTTTGGTGGTTGGCTCGCAGGCGGTTTCGTCTTTCAGCGCACAATTGCGGAACTCGTCGATCAGCACCACGGTGTTGCCGTTATTGCGCACTCGATAGGTTGTCGGGGTGTCTTCGATCACGCTGTCGAAATGGCTGTCTTTCGGGCGCACAAAGAACACCGTACCGAAACCGGTCATGACGTTGACCCCGGCCGACAAGGTGGTTTTGTATTGTTCACGCTCCTCGGCGGACACGGCGAATTCGTCTTCCTTTTCCGGGACAACGGGGATGAACCGCACGCGGAAATAGCGCTCCCGGTCACGCTCGCCCATCATCAACAGACGCGTACCCTGCATGCCGTTGGCCGGCACAATCAGCCGCGCGGGGCTGGCCATCAGGCCGTCTCGACTGCTCATGTCGGCCTGGCTCCTGACCTCGATTTCCCGCGAGGTGCCGTCGGCGTCGTAGAGGATTTCGAGGATATTGACCTTGACGAATGCGGTGCTGTCGCCGCTGTTGAATACCCGTTTCAGGTACGTGCTCTTGTCGCCGTCGAGGTAGTCGTAGACCGTCCCGACATTGATCTGCGGGCCGGCCTGCAGGGCAAAGGGCAGCCCGCTCAAAACCATTGCTAACACCAGACGCTTCATCACCTTGATTCCTTGGTCGTTGAACACAATGCCGAGTCGACTCATCGCTGAATGGCCCATCAGATATCCGAATCCCAGATCACAATGACAGTGCCGGAATAGCTGTCGCTCACGCCGGGCTGCAGCATCTCTGCCATCGAATGCGGCGGAACTTCGAAATGCAGAGTTCCCGGGGCTCGATCCACATAAAAACCGGGCTTGAAATACAGGGCACTCCCGACGCCGGGCTTCAATCGCATGCGCCGCACCGGCTGGCCGGCAAGATCGGTTATGCCATTGGGCATGCTGACGCTGACGTACAGCTCGACTCGACGGTAATTATTGCTGTCCTGCAATCCGCACTCGCCACCTACTCCGGGACCGCAGTTGATCAGCATCTTGAAACGCGATGACGCCGAAATGTTGAAGGTCTGGTCGCGGAACAGCCCGACCGGCCGCCGTCCGGCCTGCAGCCAGCTCTGCCAGCCACCGTTGGGAACCAGGCGGACTTTCTCGCCACCGGGCGGGATGTCGACCTTGAGGGTGTGCTGCACATTCAGATTGAAATTCAAGGTCAGAGACGAACTCGACGGCAACATCACATCGCCAAAATCGAAATCCGCATTCGGCCCGACGCTGTAGGTCAGCGAACCGCTGTAGTCCCCCGACGACATCCCAAGCGGGTCGGGGGTGACCAGTTCATAGGCAAAATCGAGGTGTTCCAGACGCAACCACGGCACATCGAACTTCGCCTGTTTGGTACAGGCAGCGGCCGCTGGCGTTTTCCAGAAAAACGAGTATGAATCGGGGGAGTACCACCCCACACCGCTGTACTGACAGGGCGCCGGAGCATAGACCCAACTTGAGCCCCACAACAGGTTGTGGGCGCTGCGATCGTCTTCGGCGCCCTCCACCAGTTTCATCACTTTCTCGGTCACATAGCGCGAACCGATACCGACGATCCGCACCTTGACGATTTTTGGCTCGCGGGTGGTCTCGTGATAGACCGTCAGCTCACGCCACTGCACGGGTACCTGAAACGTTGCCCCTTGCCGCGGCGAAGGATGATTCGCCGCAATCGGCGCACGAGCGTTGAACTGAATCGGCACCTGCAAGCTGAATATTTCGTGCTGCTCGCACTGCGCCGGATCGTAGGTGCAGTAACCACTGGAAGGCGTGGTGTTGTGGAACTTGTTGCGGTGCGGATAAGACGAGTCCGGCTTGAACTCGGCGGTGATCGACACCTGTTCGGCGTGAGCCGCAGATACCGTGCCGGCGACTAGCACAACAGCGGCCAGCCCGCGACGCAGGTATGTAGCCAAGGGTGAGACGTTCATGTCTGCAAATCTCCTGAAGCAGGCCGGATCAACCCGCGGTGTGAGCCTTTTGGGTGACGTCGGCCAACGTGTCCGGCGAGCAGCGCAAATCGCCGATCATCAGCACGTTGTTTTCGCTACGGTGTTGGTCGGGGTCGAGCCGGAACTGGCACAGCAGTTGATCGGCGTAGCGCACTTCGAGGGTCGGTGAGCCGGCGTGCATCTCCATCGAGAAAAACCCGTCGACTTCGCTGACCCCGCGACTGGCGTGATTGATCACGTGATGGCCTTTGAGCGGCTGGCCCTGGGAGTCGAGCAGGCGTCCGAGTACGGTGACGGTTTTCATCACCCGCACCTTGCGGTACTCCACGCCGCCCTTGTTCAGGTGATAGCGGGCGCGAGACGGTTCGATGTTGGCGGCCGGAACGTGATTGCCTTCGAAATCGAAGCCCACCGAACTGTTGCGGTAGGCCGTGAGCGGGATGAAATTACGCCCCGGCCGCAGCGCTGAACTGCCGCCGCTGAGGTCGTCGGCGCGCAGGGTGACGTCGGCGATATCCGACTCGACATCGACGATCATTCCGGCGCCACGGCCCTGATGCTGGCTGGTCATGACCAGTCGCTGACCGCCGACGATCACGCTGCTGTCGAGGTTAACGCCACCGGTGAAGTTGCCGTTGTAGGACGAGCGCTGCACGAAGCCGTCGCCATTGACCCAGTCGGTACGGAAGTTGGCCAGGCTCGAAAGACCGACGCCGTAGGTGTCGGTCAGCGCCGTGACCGAAACGCTTTGCAGAATGTGATTCTGCAGATCCTTGCGATAGCCGATCGAGCCATTGTTGTCGCGCCCGCCATCGCGGGCGGTGCGGCTGCCGATGCTGCCGGAAATCTGCTGGCCCGGCCCGCCCAGCGCCATGTTGATGCTCAGGTCGATCCCGCGATTACGCGCCTCGCCACTGCTGTAACTGCCCGGCCGGTCGAACAGCGACAAGCGCCAGTTGGCATCACTGCCAAACAGCTCGGTGCGTTGCGTCCAGCCCAGGTCCATGCCCACACCTTCGACGTTGCCTGTGCTGTGCGAGACCCGCGCACTCAGCGAATCCTTGCGGCTGATACGGTGGTTGAGCGCCAGCGACGAGTTACTGGTTTCGCCGGTGAACACATTGCGCTGCCGTACGCGGGTGCCGTCGGGCAGCGTGTCGTAACTGTTACGGGTATCGAGCCAACTGCGGTTGTGGCTGACCACCAGACTGCCGGCGCCATAGTTGTACAGGCCCTGCACATCGGCGCCGGTGCCGTGGTCTTCGGTCTGATAGAGATTGGCGAAGAGGCTGATGCTGTCGGCCAGGCTCCAGTCGATCGAAGTGCCGTACTGCAAGGTGTCGCGTACCTGACGCGCCGACAGGCCGAGGATCACCCGCGGGTGCAGCAGATAGTTGAGCGCGGCGCCGGCGGCGAGATCACCGCTTTGCTGTTCCTCCCAATTGCTCAGCAGTTTGCTTTCCTGCCCGGCGAACACGTTATAGCGCCAGCGCTGGTCGAGGTTTTGCCAGTTCACCGGTTTGTAGACCAGCTCCTGTGTGGTCGCGGTGGTCTGGCCATCCTCGATCAGGCGCACTTCGACTTCGTAGATGCCACCGGGCAAGGGCCGGGTATCCAGCGTCTGTAAACCGGCCGGCACGGCTTGCGTGTTGATCAACAGGCCATCGCGATAGATCTCCACCGACGCCTGGCGATTGGCCGTGACGAAAATCGGGTAGACGCTGGGCCGCGGGCTGTCGACCGCCAGGCTGTCGGAGCTGCCATACATCACGCCCACCGCCGTATCGGGGCTGGTGCCGAACGACCGGGGTTGGCGGGTCAGGCCTTCGGAATTGGGGGTGAAATGGCCCAGGCGGAAAAAACTGCCCTGCAGTTCGCGCTGGGTGTAGAGCTCGTGTACCGCATGATAGGTCTTGGTGTCCGGCCCGCCGAGGCGCGCCAGTTGCATATTGAAGGCCTGGCTCCAGTTGCCGAGACTGGCACTGGCTTCCAGACCGAAACGTCCGCCCAGATCCTGATTCTGGCCGCCATTGAGGTTCAGTTGATTGCGCAGCATCAGACCGCTGCTGCCCCCCTCGGGCTGCTCGTGGAAGCGTTGCGTCTGCAGATCGCGCTCGGCATTTTCGGTGGCGATCGAGAGCAGTGAGTTTTCCAGGTTGTAATGCACCGCCAGCAGTTGCTCGGGGCATTGCCCGCTGCAGCTGCCAAGCGCTACGCCGGATTTGAGGAGACTGGCCCAGGTTTCGCGCTCGACGGCGCTGATACGGCTGTCACTGGTGTCGGTGAAGTCGAGCAAGGTAATGCGATCATCGCGCGACAATATAATCATTGCCTCGCCCAGCGGTTGTTGATCAAGTTCGACACGAACCGCCAAAGGCACATCAAAGAAATGCTCTTCAAAGTCCGCCGGAAGACCTTTCGCCTGAGCCAGCAAACTTCGCGGGGTATTATCGACTGGAGGCGGCGCCGCCAGTACGCTGCTGCTCAAAAGCAACGCAAGCGCAGCCGCGATGGGCGTCATCGGATACATGGATTAATACTCTGATTACCGGAAGTAAAAGCCCGGCCGGGCAACTTCAAAGTTGCCGGCCGGTTACGTTACTGGACAAGTAACGTCAGGTATTGCCGTTATGACTCAAACCGAAGGTTCGACGACCAGCATGACCACACCGGTGTAGTCGCCAGCGGCCGGTTTGGCACCGGTAGCGCTGATCTTGAAGGGCGCGCGATAACGCGTATTGGACTCGGTATCGCCCACTACTTCCTGTGAGGTGGTGGTCAGCGTCTTGCCGTTGAGTTCGACTTTCAGGTCGATAGTGTTGCTACCGCCAATCAGCTTCGGCACCCCTTCCAGACGTGCATGAACCTTGCCGGCTGTGTGCAGCACGTCGAAGTGCCCGTTGACTTCGCGCATCGAATTGGTGGCCGGGTTGTAGCTCATGTCCTGATCCTTGTTGACCAGATCGGCATCCACCGGCACCGCATAGAAGTCGTCAGCCGGCACGTGCGCCACGAGACTGATGGAGTGCTTGGCTTCAGTGGCGGCAAACGCCATCGAGGCGCTCATGGCCAGGACAGTCAGAGGGGCGGCAAAGGCGAGTTTCTTGAGCATCATTGAATACCTGTCTTATATAAATTAGTTGAGTCGTTGAGCAGTCAAGGTGAACTGAACAGTCACGAGCAGTCAGTGCTCACCGTTAACTTTCAACGCCGAAGAATGTTCAACCAATTTATCTTCAAAGTAAGCAGGCAACGTCCTGCGACCTTGTAGCCTGGACGCTATTAGATGAGAAAGAAAAAACCGCGAAATTCAGGAAAGTTCCTGTCCAACTGTAAGAAGCAGGCTACAGCGCGCCAGCCGAATGACTGCATGCGCCACAACTTGGTAGCAACTTCCGTAAGACATGTACCACACTTTCCCGGAAACAAAGGGCGAAACGGAATATTAGAGAATCTGCACTAATCTGCGCCTTTGCCGGGGGATTTAATACTGCGTTTTCTTGATCATTTTCCGGTTTTTTCGACCGCAGATTCGATCGGTCAGGTGTGCGCCGTTGGTCAGGAACCCTTGTCAACGCCTAAAGATATATCTTAAGTTGTATCTAAACACGACGAGAGAGCAGGAAAATGAGAGACCATCATTCCCCCCATCATCACCGCGAACACGGCGACGGCCGTGACGGCTTCGAAAAACGCCCCGGCCGCGAACGCGGTGGACGCGGCCCACGGGTCTTCGCCCCCGGTGATCTGAAATTGTTGCTGCTGGCGCTGATCGCCGAGCAGCCGTGCCACGGTTATGACCTGATCCGCCAGATCGAAGGCATGTTCGACGGCGCCTATAGCCCCAGCCCCGGCGTGATCTACCCGACCCTGACCTTCCTTGAAGAAAGCGACTTGATCAGCGGCGACGCCGAGGCCGGCAAAAAACGCTACAGCGTGACCGACGCCGGTCGTTTGTCTTTAAGCGAGCAAGCGGTAGCGCTGGACGGCGTGCGCATGCGCATCGACGTCAGCAAACGTTCGTTGCGCGGCCATGACCGGCCGCCGGAAATCCACGAGGCAGTGCACAACCTGCGTCACGCCTTGCAACTGCACCACGGACGCTGGAGCGCGGAAGAAATCCTGCGTGTGCGTGACCTGCTCAACGACACCGCCAAAGCCATCGTCGACGGCCCTGCCGTTCAATCTGCCCCGGAGAAAGCCGAATGACTGCAGTCGATAGCCAAACCATTCACCGCGTGATGCACGAAATCAAACGTCGCAAACTCGAAGTCCTGCGCGTGATCGACCTGACCCCGCGCATGCGCCGCATCACCCTCGGCGGGCCGGAGCTGGCCGGGTTCATCAGCCTGGGCACCGACGATCACGTCAAACTGCTGTTCCCGCAGAACGCCGAACAGGCTGCAGCGCTGGAGACCATGGTGCTAAGCGCCGGCAAGGACAACGGCCCGCTGCCCGAGATGCGCGACTACACCCCGCGTCGCTATGACCTGGAAAAACTCGAGCTGGACATCGACTTCGTCCTGCACGGCGACGGCCCTGCCTCGACCTGGGCCGAACAGGCAAAGCCTGGGCAATTCCTGCACATCGGCGGGCCGCGCGGTTCGATGATCGTGCCGGACATCTTCGACAGCTACCTGCTGATCGGCGATGAAACCGCCCTGCCCGCCATCGCCCGCCGCCTCGAAGGTCTGGCGGCCAATCGCAAGGCGCTGGTGGTGATCGAAGTGGAGAACGGTGCCGAGCAACAGGTGCTGGAGAGTGCGGCGCAGGTCAATGTGATCTGGGTCCTGCGCGAAGGCGGCAAGGACAACCTGCTGACCACCGTCAAACAGTTGCAAGTGCCCAAGGGCAATCTGTATGCATGGGTGGCGACCGAGACCAAGGTCTCGCGGCAGATCCGCCGGGTGCTGCTGGATGAACATGGACTCAATGAGCAGTTCGTCAAAGCCGTCGGCTACTGGCGCGCCGAGGGTTCCGCAGAAGAGTGATTTACCCTTGTGGGAGCGGGCTTGCTCGCGAATGCGGTCGATCATTCAACCATGATGTTGACTGACCTGACGCCTTCGCGAGCAAGCCCGCTCCCACATTGACCTTTTAGCTTCGTCCTGACTGCCAGCGGTCGATCCCGATCACCAGCAAGCCAATCAACACAAACCCCACCAATATCCCTCCGGCATTGATGAACACCTGTGCATAACCCAGCAGCGCCACATCGATGAACGGATACGCATACGCGCCAAGCAGATGCCCGCGCAGCAACGCGTAAATGAAATACACCAACGGGTAAATCAGCCACAGCGGCAGGTGCCACAGGCGCAACGTCCCTTTAGGCACGCAGCACCACCAATAGCCGAGAAACATCAGTGGCATCACGTCGTGGAGTAATTCGTCGGCAACAAACTGCCAGCCCTGCGGGTGCCACAAATGCCTCAGCAGAATGCTGTAAGCCAGGCCGACCACCGCGATGCTGACCGCAATCCCGCTGCTCACCCATGGCTGGAGAAACCAGCGCTGTGCGACGGATTCACGCCCGGTGGCAGCGCAGGTCAGCACAGTCGCCACCAGGGTGTTGGTGAGTACCGTGAAGTAACTGAAGAAACTCACCAGTCCGCCCAGCAGGCTGGCATCGACGCTCAAGCGCGCGAGGAAAATCAGGTACAGCTGAATACTCAGCCCGGCCCAACCGAGCGTGGCGATGAGCGTGATCAGGCGTCGCCGCGCAACGGCGTCCATCTCAGACCGGTCGCTTGGTGCGCATCAGTTTCACGTACAAGCGCTCGACCTTCTCCCGCGCCCACGGCGTTTTGCGCAGGAAGGTCAGGCTCGACTTGATGCTCGGATCGCTCTTGAAGCAGCGGATATCGATGCGCTCGGCCAACCCCGACCACTCGTAATGCGCCACCAGCGCATTGAGGATCTGTTCGAGGGTTACGCCATGCAGCGGATCGGGAGTGTGGTCGTTCATGCCAGGCCTTTGGACGGAGGGAAAATGCACAAGCCGCGCACCTTAGCCGAGGGGCCGGTCAGGTGGAAGGCCTTGCATCAAATGTAGGCCAACCCGAGAAGATCGCAGCCTGCAGCCATCGCCACAATGCGCCCGTTTGCCGCACTGTTACCGAATCAGAAATGCTGCATGTCTGCAAAAGCCCTTTGTCTTTTTGTTACAGATCATTATCCTGCCGCCCTTCAGCTGAATCGCTTCACTGCCTGCGTCAAATTGAAGCGCTCGGTTTACCCCCGTAAAACACCAAAAAAAGACTGACCCATGCCTGATTTTTCCTTCTCCCGAGACAGCGCTATCTCAGCCCTGCGCCTGCTCGGCGGCTGCACCGCGCTCGGCTTCGCCACCTACGCCCAGGCAGCCCCCGCCTTCGACAGCGACTCACCGTGGATGCTCGGTGACTGGAACGGCACGCGTACCGAACTGGCGGAAAAAGGCTACGACTTCAAACTCGATTACACCGGCGAAATGGGCAGCAACCTGCACGGCGGCTATGACCACGATCGCACCGCGCGCTACAGCGATCAGTTCGGCCTGGGCACGCACCTGGACCTGCAAAAAATCCTCGGCTGGGACGATGCCGAATTTCAGCTGACCATCACCAAGCGTAGTGGCAACAACATCAGCAACGACCGGATCAACGATCCACGCGTTGGCGGCTTCACTTCGGCCCAGGAAGTCTGGGGCCGTGGCCAGACCACGCGCCTGACGCAGATGTGGTACCAGCAAAAATTCTTCGACCAGAAGCTCGACATCAAGGTCGGCCGCTTTGGTGAAGGCGAAGACTTCAACAGCTTCCCGTGCGACTTCCAGAACCTGGCGTTCTGCGGCTCGCAGGTCGGCAACTGGGTCGGCGGCATCTGGTACAACTGGCCGGTCAGCCAATGGGCGCTGCGGGTCAAGTATCACCTGACCCCAGAGCTGTACGCGCAGGTCGGCGCCTACGAGCAAAACCCGTCAAACCTCGATCGCGGCAACGGCTTCAAACTCAGCGGCAGCGGCACCCAGGGCGCCGTGCTGCCGGTGGAGCTGGTGTGGACGCCGAAGCTCAATGGCCTGCCGGGCGAATACCGTGCCGGTTACTACTACAGCAGCGCCAAGGCCTCTGACGTCTATAAAGACCAGAACGGCCAGCCTGCCGCGCTGAGCGGTGAAGCCTACCGCAGCGCGTCGAGCAAACACGGCGTGTGGTTCGGTGCCCAGCAGCAAGTCACCAGCATCGCCAGCGACCATTCGCGCGGCTTGAGCGTGTTCGCCAACGCGACGATGCACGACAAGAAAACCAACGCGATCGACAACTACGTGCAGGCCGGCGTGGTCTACAAAGGCCCGTTCGATGCCCGCGCCAAGGACGACATCGGTTTCGCCCTGGCCCGCGTCCACGTCAACCCGGCCTTTCGCAAAAACGCCGAAGCGAGCAATCAGGCGCAGGCGGTTTACGACTACGACGACCCGACCTTCCTGCCACCGCAGGACACCGAATACAGCGCCGAGCTCTATTACGGCGTGCACGTCGCCAACTGGCTGACCGTGCGCCCGAACCTGCAATACATCCGCCATCCGGGCGGTGTGGACCAGGTCGATGACGCACTGATCGCGGGGATCAAGATCCAGTCCTCGTTCTAAACGACTGACGCAAATCCATTGTAGGAGTGAGGCTGCTCGCGGTAGCGGGGGTTTCAGCGACATTACCCGGGACTGGAACACCCCTATCCCGGGGCGGGTCACTCCTACCGAAGAAATTCGTTAGCTAGACAAGTTTTTATCTGAACCATACCTGCGCCCAATCGTCATCTAGAGTGACTAAAGCGCGGGACTACATAAACGTCACGGAGAATCACACTATGAGCACCGAAAGTGCTTCGAGTCGGGGCCGTCTGCTACCGAGCCTGCTCGGCATTCTGCTTCTACTGATGGGCCTGGCCATGTTGGCCGGGGGAGTCAAGCTGAGCATGCTCGGCGGCTCGCTGTACTACCTGCTGGCCGGTATCGGCATTGCGCTGAGCGGCATTCTGTTGCTGCTGCGTCGTCGTGCAGCGCTGGGCCTGTACGCGATCGTGCTGTTCGCCAGCACCGTCTGGGCCCTGTGGGAAGTCGGTCTGGACTGGTGGCAACTGGTGCCGCGTCTGGCGCTGTGGTTCGTCCTCGGCATCGTGATGTTGTTGCCGTGGTTCCGTCGTCCCCTGTTGCTCAATGGCCCGGCGCCGATGGGCACGGGTGGCCTGACCGTGGCCGTGGTGCTGGCCGGCGTCACTGCCCTGGCCAGCCTGTTCACCCACCCGGGCGAAACCTTTGGCGAACTGGGCCGCGACACCGCAGACATGACCAGCACCGCGCCGCAAATGCCTGATGGCGACTGGCAGGCCTATGGCCGCACCGAATTCGGTGACCGCTACTCGCCGCTGAAGCAGATCACTCCGGCCAACGTCGGCAAGCTGCAAGAAGCCTGGCGCATCCAGACCGGCGACCTGCCAACCGCTGATGACCCGGTCGAGCTGACCAACGAAAACACCCCGCTCAAAGCCAACGGCATGCTCTATGCCTGCACCGCGCACAGCAAAGTGCTGGCGCTGGATCCGGACACCGGCAAGGAAATCTGGCGCTTCGACCCGCAGATCAAGAGCCCGGTAGGCTTCAAGGGCTTTGCCCACATGACCTGCCGTGGCGTGTCGTACTACGACGAAGCCGCTTACGCCAAGTCGGAAAACGCCGCTTCCGCCGTCATCTCCGAAGCTGGCAAAGCCGTTGCCCAGGCTTGCCCGCGTCGCCTGTACCTGCCAACCGCTGATGCCCGTCTGATCGCCCTGAACGCCGACACCGGCAAGATCTGCGAAGGCTTCGGCAAAAACGGCGTGGTCGACCTGACCCAAGGTATCGGCCCGTTCACCGCCGGTGGCTACTACTCCACCTCGCCAGCGGCGATTACCCGTGATCTGGTGATCATGGGCGGTCACGTCACCGACAACGAGTCGACCAACGAGCCATCGGGCGTGATCCGCGCCTTCGACGTGCGTGACGGTCACCTCGTATGGAACTGGGACAGCGACAAGCCGGATGCCACCGAGCCATTGGCCCCGGGCGAAACCTACAGCCGCAACTCGGCGAACATGTGGTCGCTGGCCAGCGTCGACGAAAAACTCGGCATGGTTTACCTGCCGCTGGGCAATCAGACTCCAGACCAGTGGGGCGCAGACCGCACTCCAGGCGCCGAGAAATTCAGCGCCGGCATCGTCGCCCTCGACCTGGCCACCGGTAAAGTGCGCTGGAACTACCAGTTCACCCACCACGACCTGTGGGACATGGACGTTGGCAGCCAGCCAACCCTGCTCGACATGAAAACCGCCGACGGCGTGAAGCCGGCGCTGATCGCTCCGACCAAACAGGGCAGCCTGTACGTCCTCGACCGTCGTGACGGCACGCCGATCATCCCGATCAAGGAAATCCCGGTTCCGCAAGGCGCCGTGAAAGGCGACCACACCGCACCGACCCAGGCCCGTTCGGACCTCAACCTGCTGGCCCCGGAACTGACTGAAAAAGCCATGTGGGGCGCCAGCCCGTTCGACCAGATGCTGTGCCGCATCCAGTTCAAGGAACTGCGCTACGAAGGCCAATACACGCCTCCGTCGGAACAGGGCAGCCTGATCTATCCGGGTAACGTCGGCGTGTTCAACTGGGGCGGCGTCTCGGTCGACCCGGTTCGCCAGATGCTGTTCACCAGCCCGAACTACATGGCCTTCGTCTCGAAAATGGTGCCACGCGAGAAAGTCGCCGCCGGCAGCAAACGCGAGAGCGAAACCGCTGGCGTGCAGCCAAACACCGGCGCGCCATACGCGGTGATCATGCACCCGTTCATGTCGCCACTGGGCGTACCGTGCCAGGCCCCGGCCTGGGGCTACGTCGCCGGTATCGACCTGACCACCGGCAAAGTCGTGTGGAAACGCAAGAACGGCACCAGCCGCGACAGCTCGCCGATCCCGATCGGCTTCACCCTGGGCGTGCCAAGCATGGGCGGCTCGATGGTCACTGCAGGCGGCGTCGGCTTCCTCAGCGGCACCCTCGACCAGTACCTGCGCGCCTACGACGTGAACACCGGTAAAGAACTGTGGAAATCGCGTCTGCCTGCCGGCGGCCAAGCGACCCCGATGACCTACACCGGCAAGGACGGCAAGCAATACGTGCTGCTCGTTGTTGGCGGTCACGGCTCGCTGGGCACCAAGATGGGTGACTATGTGATTGCGTACAAACTGCCGGAATAAGTTTTAGCGGCGGTAAAGGAAAGGCGATGTTCCGTGAGGGACATCGCCTTTTTTGTGCACATCGATGTTGAATTCACCCCAAACACTGTAGGAGTGAGCCTGCTCGCGATAGCGGTATTTCAGTCAATACTTTCGGTGACTGATTTACCGCTATCGCGAGCAGGCTCACTCCTACAAAGGAAGGTGTTCCTCCTACAGAAGCGCGTTGTGAGCGGGAGACTTCCGACAGGATGCGTCGGTTGTGCCTCGGAAGTCGGGTGGATAGGCTCTGGTGGTCGCTGGAAATTCAGCGGCCGGGCGTCGCGGCCTGATAACTGATGCATAATCGCCAACCTGACAGCATCTCGGATGCCTGTTGGTTGTGTCATGGCGGCTGTGCGCGGGATACCTTCTTTGGGGGTATGCCGATTCCTCAGTTATCGGTCCGCGAACCCGCGTACAGCTGCCACCTCATATTGCGTCGCGGCAATTGAATGTAGCTCCACTTCACCAACTGAGAATTCACCATGATCAAACCCACACCCAATCCCCCCGAAACCTCCCCCTACGAATCCCTCGATTCCAGAAAACTCCACGACGCCGCCGAGCGTGCGCTGGATCACTACCTGAAACCCTCCGCCGCCACGGTGAGATTCCACAAACCCAGCAGCATGTTCCAGGTCGCCCCGGACATGGACAACGAAAGTCTGCTGGTCCACGCCTGCGAATCACTGGCCTCGGCGAGCATCATGACCAGCGACATCGCAGCCTATGTGGACAGCCCGCAGCGGCAGACGATTCTGGCGATCCAGCAGATCATCATGCTGGCTGAACTGGCGGTGAATCGGGTGCTGGATAATGTGGAAATCACCCAATCTGCGGCACACAGCTGAGCCATAGTGGGAGCGGGCTTGCTCGCGAAAGCGTCAGCACATCCAACACTTGCGGTGACTGACATACCGCTTTCGCGAGCAAGCCCGCTCCCACAGTGGAATTGGTTGAGTCAGTTAGAGATTGGTCGGCTCGTAGGCCGCCATCGCGAGCAGGCTCACTCCTACAGTTGGAATGGGTGTGGTCAGTTGGAGGCTGGTCGGCTGTCAGGCCGCCATCGCTGGCAAGCCAGCTCCCACAGCTTTGATTTGTGCATGCCCCATGCGGCGCAGCCGCCCCACTCAAAACAATGAGCGCAAGCTCGAGTACCGCTCTTGATCTTGATCCACGGGCGACGTCGGAAGGCTGAGTGGAGGGATTGAGCCGGGGGTGGGAGCGCAGCGACCGTTTGGCGCAGCCAAACACAGCGAGAGGAGGTGCAGCGAAGCAAACCGGAGGCGCTGCCCCACGGATCAATCCCGCAGCGAAGGGACCCCGAGCCCCAGCGAGCGGGCCGAACGCAGGAGCAAGCCTTTTCGGTTACCTTTTCGGCGTCTGGAAAAGGTGACTCGCCGTAAGGGCGAAACCGTCATCCGCCACACCCAAAAAAACGGATAAACACCCAAAACCCCAAGAACCTGGTCGGCCCAAAGGCCGCCAAGCCCAAAGCGTGACGCCTGTCAAAACCCTGAACGCACAAGCAGAAACACCGCCCCCCATTGAAACCACCCAAAGCCTGCCCCATCTAAGACCCATACCCCATTGCGCAGGTGCCCCATGAGCGACCAGCAAGAATTCCCGGACAACCCAGACGACTACACCGAAGCAGAACACATCGAACACACCTCATCCGGCAAAGGCCTGGCCCTGCCCGGCCAGAACCTGCCGGACAAGGTCTACGTCATCCCGATCCACAACCGCCCGTTCTTCCCGGCCCAAGTGCTGCCGGTCATCGTCAACGAAGAACCCTGGGCCGAAACCCTCGATCTGGTGAGCAAATCCGACCACCACTCCCTGGCCCTGTTCTTCATGGACACGCCCCAGGAAGACCCGCGCCACTTCAACACCGGCGCCCTTCCCGAATACGGCACGCTGGTGAAGGTGCACCACGCCAGTCGCGAAAACGGCAAATTGCAGTTCGTCGCCCAAGGCCTGAGCCGCGTGCGCATCAAGACCTGGCTCAAACACCACCGCCCGCCGTACCTGGTGGAAGTCGAATACCCGCACCAGCCGACCGAGCCGACCGACGAGGTCAAGGCCTACGGCATGGCGCTGATCAACGCGATCAAGGAACTGCTGCCGCTCAATCCGCTGTACAGCGAAGAGCTGAAGAACTACCTCAACCGCTTCAGCCCCAACGATCCGTCGCCGCTGACCGACTTCGCCGCCGCCCTCACTTCGGCGACAGGTAATGAACTGCAAGAAGTGCTCGACTGCGTACCGATGCTCAAGCGCATGGAAAAAGTCCTGCCGATGCTGCGCAAGGAAGTCGAAGTTGCGCGCCTGCAGAAAGAGATCTCCGCCGAAGTGAACCGCAAGATCGGCGAGCACCAACGCGAGTTCTTCCTCAAAGAACAGCTCAAGGTGATCCAGCAGGAACTCGGCCTGACCAAGGACGACCGCAGCGCCGACCTTGAACAGTTCGAACAACGCTTGGAAGGCAAAGTGCTGCCGGCACAGGTGCAGAAACGCCTCGAAGAGGAAATGAACAAACTGTCGATCCTCGAAACCGGCTCGCCAGAGTACGCGGTCACCCGCAACTACCTTGACTGGGCGACCTCGGTGCCGTGGGGCGTGTACGGCGAGGACAAACTCGATCTCAAGTACGCGCGCAAGGTACTCGACAAACACCACGCCGGCCTCGACGACATCAAGGATCGCATCCTCGAATTCCTTGCGGTCGGTGCCTATAAAGGCGAAATCAGCGGCTCCATCGTATTGCTGGTCGGCCCGCCGGGCGTGGGTAAAACCAGCGTTGGCAAATCCATCGCCGAATCCCTCGGCCGGCCGTTCTATCGCTTCAGCCTCGGCGGCATGCGTGACGAAGCCGAGATCAAGGGCCACCGCCGCACCTACATCGGCGCGCAGCCGGGCAAACTGGTGCAGGCGCTGAAAGACGTCGAAGTGATGAACCCGGTGATCATGCTCGACGAGATCGACAAGATGGGCCAGAGCTACCAGGGCGACCCGGCCTCGGCGCTGCTGGAAACCCTCGATCCGGAACAGAACGTCGAATTCCTCGACCACTACCTCGACCTGCGCATGGACCTGTCGAAAGTCCTGTTCGTGTGCACCGCCAACACCCTGGATTCGATTCCCGGGCCGTTGCTGGACCGCATGGAAGTGATTCGCCTGTCGGGCTACATCACCGAAGAAAAAGTCGCCATCGCCAAGCGCCACCTGTGGCCGAAGCTGCTGGAAAAGGCCGGCGTGTCCAAGGGCAGCCTGAGCATCAGCGACAGCGCGCTCAAGGCTTTGATCGACGGTTACGCCCGTGAAGCCGGGGTGCGCCAGTTGGAAAAACAGATGGGCAAACTGGTGCGCAAAGCGGTGATGAAACTCATCGAAGACCCGAAAGCGGTGATCAAGCTCGGCCCGAAAGACCTCGAAGCCTCGCTGGGTCATCCGGTGTTCCGCAATGAACAAGTGCTGTCCGGCACCGGTGTGATCACCGGTCTGGCGTGGACCAGCATGGGCGGCGCGACCCTGCCGATCGAAGCCACGCGGATCCATACGCTCAACCGTGGCTTCAAACTCACCGGGCAACTGGGTGACGTGATGAAAGAGTCGGCGGAGATCGCCTACAGCTACGTCAGCTCGCACCTGAAACAGTTTGGCGGCGATGCGAAATTCTTCGATGAAGCCTTCGTCCACCTGCACGTACCCGAAGGTGCCACACCGAAAGACGGCCCGAGCGCCGGCGTGACCATGGCCAGCGCCCTGCTCTCGCTCGCCCGCAATCAGCCGCCGAAAAAAGGCGTGGCGATGACCGGCGAATTGACCCTGACCGGGCACGTACTGCCGATTGGCGGCGTGCGTGAGAAGGTGATCGCGGCGCGGCGGCAGAAGATCTTCGAACTGATCCTGCCGGAGCCGAACCGGGGCAACTTTGAGGAGTTGCCGGATTATCTGAAGGAAGGCATTACCGTGCACTTCGCCAAGCGCTTTGCGGATGTGGCGAAAGTGTTGTTCTGACAGTTATCCAGAGCCTGACACGCCGCCTTCGCGAGCAAGCCCGCTCCCACAGGGTTCTGTAGTGAACACAGCATTTGTGGTCACCACACAACTACTGTGGGAGCGGGCTTGCTCGCGAAGGCGTCTGTGGCAACACCACAGAACCGCCTGACCGTCACACTTTGTCTCATTCTCAGTTATGCTCGCCGTTCGTCGTCAACGCCGGAGCCACTGAGCCTATGTCCGCCACTCGCCTGTTTGTCCCTCTCGCCCTCTCTTTGCTGGCCGCCTGCGCCACGCAGCCAAAACAGAACGTGACCGTGGAAAACCAGAGCGAATGCCCCGTGCAGTTGACCAACGGACAAAACCTGATCGTGATGCTGCCGAGCAACCCGACCACGGGCTATCGCTGGGCAATTCAGGATTCGGCCGGCGGCGTGCTACATGCACTCAGCCCTGAGGTTTACAGCAGTCCGAAAGATTCCGGCATGGTCGGTGCGGGCGGTTTCTCCACCTGGCGCTTTCAGGCCTTCGCCACCGGCAACGGCCGCCTGCGCCTGACCTCGCAGCAGCCGTGGGAACCGGAAGTTGAACCGGCAGAAACCTTCGACTGCGCCATTTCGGTGAACTGATCGTGGGCTGGCTGATTCTGGCGCTGATGGGCGCGGTGACCTTTCTCTACGGTGTGAGCACGCATGCGGCGTTGCTCTGCCTGTTGGTCAAACCGTTACCGGTGCTGGCGTTGCTCGGCTGGCTGCACGATGCGCCACCCAGCGACTATCGGCGCTGGATCAGTCTGGGGCTGATTTTCTCTGTGCTCGGTGACGTGCTGCTGGCGTGGCCGGGGGATTTGTTTGTGTTTGGCCTCGGTGCGTTTCTGGTGGCGCATCTGGCGTACCTCAAGGCTTACCTCAGCGATTGCAAGCGTTTGGCGCTCTTGCCGCTGGTGCTCGCGCTCGGCGTCGGCGCGGTGCTGCTGGGGATTTTGATTTCCAGTGGCCTCGGGCCGTTGCTAGTGCCAGTGCTCGTCTATGGCACCGCGATCAGCGCCATGCTCTGGCGCGCCCTCGCCCGCCTCGGCACCGATGTGCCCAAGCGTTCGGCGCTGCTGGCGGCGGCGGGTGCGCTGGCGTTCGTGTTCTCCGACAGTGTGATTGGCATTGATCGCTTCGTATCGCCATTCCACGCCGCGCCGTACGTAATCATCCTCAGTTACTGGCTGGGGCAGTGGGGGATCACGGCCTCCGCGTTCTCCAAAAACCCCCACTAACCCCTGTGGCGAGGGAGCTTGCTCCCGCTGGGTTGCGAAGCGACCCCAAAATCGCCACACGAGATACTGCAGGTATATCCGGTAATCAGGTTTTGCGACTGCTGCGCAGCCGAGCGGGAGCAAGCTCCCTCGCCACAGGTGTGTGCTTAAGGTTTGCTTGATGCGCTTTATCAGACAACCCAAGCATCCCAGCGTCACTTTGGCTAAAATGCCGGCCTTTTCATCAACACCGCCGGAACCGCCGTGAGCAAAGAACCCGATCGCATTTTCGCCCAGCCGATGGCCCAGGTGCCTGACTTCGCCTTCAACGAGGACGTGGTGCGGGTGTTCCCGGACATGATCAAGCGCTCGGTGCCGGGTTACCCGACCATCGTCGAAAACCTCGGCGTACTCGCGGCGCAATTTGCCCAACCGAACAGCATTCTGTACGACCTCGGTGCTTCGCTCGGCGCCGTGACTCAAGCCTTGCGCCGTCACGTGCGCACCGACGGTTGCCGGGTGATCGCGGTGGATAACTCGGCGGCGATGGTCGAACGCTGCCGCGAGTACCTCAACGGTCAGGATTCGATGTTCCAGGAGTTGTTACCGGTCGAAGTGATCGAAGGCGACATTCTCGCGCTCGAGTTCAAACCGGCCTCGGTGGTGGCACTGAACTTCACCCTGCAATTCATCGCCCCGGAGCAGCGCACCGCGTTGCTCTCGCGTATCCGCCAATCGCTGCTGCCCGGCGGCGCGCTGATTCTGTCGGAGAAGCTGCGCTTCAACGATGCGCAAGAGCACGCGCTGCTCACCGACCTGCACGTCGCGTTCAAACGCGCCAACGGCTACAGCGAACTGGAAATTGCCCAGAAGCGCAGCGCCATCGAAAACGTCATGAAGCCCGACAGTCTCGAAGAACACCGCGAACGCCTGTTGGCCGCCGGGTTCTCGAAAGTCGTGCCGTGGTTCCAGTGTCTTAACTTTGCCTCGTTGATTGCCTTGCCATGATTGATCTGTCCCCCCTCGCCCGCCGTCTGGCCGGCACCCCGCTGGCCGACTGGGCCAACACCCTGCAAGGGCAACTCGACAAGAAAATGGAGAAAGGTCACGGCGATCTGGAGCGCTGGCAGAGCGCGCTGGACGCATTGCCGAAACTCCAGCCGACTGAAGTCGATCTGCTCAACGGCCTGAAACTCGACACCGACTGCGACGACGAAACCCGCGCACAAATGCGCACCGCGCTGATGGGCCTGTCGCCGTGGCGCAAGGGGCCGTTCGACCTGTTCGGCGTGCATGTCGACACCGAATGGCGCTCGGACTGGAAGTGGTCGCGGGTGGCCCCGCATCTGGATCTCAAGGGCAAGCGCATCCTCGACGTCGGTTGCGGCAACGGTTACTACATGTGGCGCATGCTCGGCGCCGGTGCCGACAGCGTGATCGGCGTCGATCCGAACTGGCTGTTCTTCTGCCAGTTCCAGGCCGTGCAGCGTTATCTGTCCGAGCCGAATGCCTGGCACCTGCCGTTCCCGTTCGAAGACTTGCCGCCGAACCTTGAAGGCTTCGACACAGTGTTTTCGATGGGCGTGTTCTACCACCGTCGTTCGCCGATCGAGCATTTGCTGGCGCTGAAGGATTGCCTGGTCAAGGGCGGCGAACTGGTGCTGGAAACGCTGGTGGTCGAAGGCGACAAGCATCAGGTGCTGGTGCCGGAAGATCGCTACGCACAGATGCGCAACGTGTGGTTCCTGCCATCGGTACCGGCGCTGGAATTGTGGCTGCGTCGGGCAGGTTTCACCGATGTGAAATGCGTAGACGTCAGCACCACCACCGTTGAAGAACAGCGCGGTACCGAGTGGATGAAGTACCAGTCGTTGAGCGACTTCCTTGATCCAGAGGATCACAGCAAGACCATCGAAGGGCTGCCGGCGCCGATGCGCGCGGTGATTGTCGCGAAGAAATAACCCGATCTCCCCTACACGGGAGATCCCCCCTGTGGGAGGGGGGGTGCGCCCGGGAGAGGGGGGGGCGGGGGGGTAAAAACTGGCCGGTACACCCCCCTCTCCCCGCAGGCCCCCCCCCCC
>NZ_JAJSLU010000005.1:175448-186520 GCF_023063025.1 Pseudomonas sp. YL2
GGCTTGCTCGCGAAAGCGGGGTGTCAGGCGATTAAAATGTTGCCTGATACACCGCTTTCGCGAGCAAGCCCGCTCCCACATTGGGGGGTTGTGTTTATTCAGATGGTTTTGCGCGACGGGCTCTGAAGAATTCGGTCAGCACTGCTCCACATTCTTCGGCCAGCACCCCACCTTCATACAACACCCGGTGATTCAAAAAGCCCTGGGTAAAGAATTGTCCCTGACTCTGCACGATCCCGGCCTTCGGCTCCAGCGCGCCATACACCACCCGCGCAATGCGTGAATGCACGATCAGCCCGGCGCACATGCTGCACGGTTCCAGCGTCACGTACAGCGTGCTGCCGGGCAGGCGATAGTTGTTGATGGCCTGGGCAGCAGCGCGGATCGCGACCATTTCCGCGTGGGCACTCGGGTCGCTGGTGGTGATCGGGCAGTTGTAGCCACGCCCGATGATCTCGCCGCTCTGCACCAGCACCGCGCCCACCGGCACTTCGCCGAGGGCTGCGCCTTGGGCAGCAAGCTCCAGCGCTTCGCGCATGAAATCGCGGTCACGGCTGCGGTCGATGATCGCGGCGGGGCGAATCTGGCGCATCACTTCACCTCGATGGCGGCCATCAGGCCGGTTTCCATGTGGTCGATCACGTGGCAATGGAACATCCATACCCCCGGGTTATCCGCCACCAGCGCCACTTGCGCACGCTCGTTCTTGCCCAGCAGATAGGTGTCGGTGAAGTACGGAGTGATCTTGTGCCGGTTCGACGCAATCACCTTGAAGCTCATGCCGTGCAGGTGAATCGGGTGCTGGTACTGGGTCATGTTCTTCAGTTCGAAGATGTAGCTCTGGCCCAGCTTCAGGCTGGCAATCGGCCGATCGGCGCAGGTCTTGTCGGTGATGTCCCAGGCCTTGCCGTTGATCTGCCACAGGCTCGGTGGCTTGCCGTTGTCGACATTCACCGACACCGAACCGACCCATTCGAAATTGAAGTTGAGTTTTTCGGCATTCGCCAGATCCGGCTCGGCCACCGGGTTGGCGGGCAAGGCTTTCGGCCACTCGGTCGGCGCATCGTTATTGGCCACCGAGCGCAAGGTTCCCAGTCGCACCGGGCCGTTGCGCAGCGACAACTCTTCACCGGCCGGCGGCGCCTTGATCGCCAGACAAATACGCATGCCCGGGCCGAGCCAGTATTCCTTGCCCAGCGGCCGCGGCTCGATCGGGTTGCCGTCCAGCGCATAGATCTGCGCTTCAACGCCGGGGATGTTGATGCGATACGTCAGGGTGTTGTCGAGATTGAGCAAACGCACGCGGGTGATCTGCCCCGCCGGCAACTCGATCACCGGCGTTGGCACACCGTTGATGGTCGACAAACGCCCCGCTGTACCGCCACGGGCCGCTTCACGGGGAATGCTGAACTCGACGAAATTGCCTTGCTCGTCGATGTGCCAGTTCTTCAGGCTCAGGGTCTTTTCGTACTTGAAACCGGTCGGCTCGCGCTCTTCGACAATCAACGGCCCGACCAGCCCGCGACCCAGCTCTTCGCTGCTGCTGACGTGCGGGTGATACCAGTAACTGCCGGCGTCCGGCACGCGGAATTTGTAATCGAAGTATTCACCGGGCAGCACCGGCAATTGCGAGACGTACGGCACACCGTCCATCTCCAGCGGCAGACGGATGCCGTGCCAGTGAATGGTGGTCGCCACCGGCAGATGGTTGATGAAGCGCACCCGCAACCACTCGCCCTGACGCACACGCAGTTCGGTGCCCGGCGCCGATGGGCCGAACGCCCAGGCCTCGGTCTTGTGCCCAGGCACCAGCTCAACATCCAGTGGCGCCGCGATCAGCTCGTAGTCGTGGCCCGCGTCAGCATCGGCCATCTTGCCCAGCCAGTAGCGCGACGCACCTCCCGCCCCGACACCAACGACAACAAGACCGGCCAGGCCACCGAGGATTTGGCGACGGGTAAAGGACATGAACTCAACTACCTCACGTATCTGCGTCGGGCACCGGGCCCGCAAAAGGCAAATACGATACACCTGCAATTGCGAAACAGTAAGGGCAGCGCGGCGGATGGACGCAGTTGCGCCTCGCGCGTACACGATTTCGATCGATCAAGTGACATAACTATGTAGTGCACATGCGTCGAACAGCCGGGCCATCCTGTGCCACCCGTTTCTCAAGGAAAGAGAGCCCAAACACATGCCCAACCCGATGCCCAATGCCGCCGACAAGGCCGCGCTCAAGGCGATTGCCGCCACCGTCATCCAGACCTGCCCGAGCCTGCAGGACGCTGCTCGACAGGTCGCCAGCGACTTGTTGATCAAATACCAGGTCCACGGCCTCGACCCGGATCAGGTGTATTTCCACCGCTTCGACGCCTCGCAAAGCAGCTCGAATACCTTCACTGGCTGGGAGCACGCGCACGCCACGCCCACTTCAAGCATGACCCTGACCCAGTTGGTGACTCACCGCTTCCGCGTCACCGACCAGGACAACGCCGACCTGCTCGATGTCTATGGCGGTTTCTACACTGCCGGTCCCGATGCCCGCACCTTCGATGAACGCAATGAAGTGCGCCTGCACGGCAACGATGTGCTCAAGGACTTCTGGAGCATCGACTTCAGCGCACTGTACGACGCTCAGCTGAACGCATACTGGAACACCCGCGGCAGCGACTTTCGTACCCTGGCCAAGTGCAATTTCCTGATCAAAGCGCTACAGGCGCGGGACAAACGTCAGCTGAGTGGCGAGGATTTCCAGTTCGTCACGCAAGCGGTGATCGGCCCGCTGACGTGGCCAGTCAGCCTGCCAATGCTGCAGACCAGCCACCCTTGCCCGGACAGTGTGCGCACGCTGGACATTGCCGGTTACGCCGCTACCAACGTCCTGCGTTTCGTCATGCCCCAGGGTCGGCAGATCCTCTACCTGCCCGGCAACAGCGATGCATTCCATGTACTGGAAAGCGCCACCGACCTGCACTTCTGGATCCTGCAGCGGATGAACAAGCCCGCCGCACGCGAGACATTCCTTGCGCATTTCTCGCTGGCCGACCGGCAGCAGATCAACGCCATTCTTGGTGACCTGATGAATCGCCTGGTGGCTACGTGGGGCCGCTACGATCACTCGATGATCAATCAGGACAACCGCGCGGTCAGTGGCGACGCCTTCACCTGGCTGACTGACTCGACCCGCACGGCGATGTTTGCCGAAGCCAGCCTGTCCCTGACCTCCAACGGTGACCTGCGCAAGAAGCTGTGGATCGGCTACCTCAGCGCCGGGGTCAAGGTGTTCGGGCCAATGGCGGTGGTCGGCTGGCCAGTCGCATTGCCGGTGATCGGCGCCAGCATTGCCAACATGGGGCTGAACATCGATCAGGCGGTCAATGGCAAAACCGCCGCCGAGCGCAAGGCCGGGATTGTCGGTGCGGTGCTCAACGGCATCGACATGCTGTTCAATCTGCTGGCACTCAAGGGCCCGGGATCATTGGCCGAGGTCGGACCCGAGGTGGATGCCGCCGAAGCGGCGGAGATGAGCGACCTGACCGATAAAGTCGGGACGCCGATGGGTGGGCCTCAGCCACCGATTGCCACCCCCCTGATTGAAGACACGCCGCGACCGGTCATTCCGCCGAGCTGGCAAGCCAATGAGTTGCTCGACGGCATTACGCCGGTGAGCGAGCCCGGAAAATTCCAGGGCATTTATCTGCTCGATTCGAACCCCTCAACCGCCATCCTGATGGACGACACCGCCTATTACGTACGCTACGAAGCCGACATCAACGGCAGCGGACACTGGGCGGTCATCGATCCCGAGCACCCCCACGGCTTTACTCGCTCGATCCCGGTACGCCTGAACCCTGAGGGTGAATGGGAAGCCATGCCTCGCGCAGGACTCGCCGGCGGTGGCAAACCTTCGGCACTGGCCGGATCAAGCAGCCGCAGCCCGCTGACCGCCCTGCCCGCCTCGCAGTACGACGTACCCGCACCGCTCAAGGCGCATCTGGAGGAAGGCGCGGCCGGGCTGAATGACGAGGCCTTGCGCGATTTCTACGACAGCCTGAACGAGTTCGATGCCTACCGCGACTTCAAGGTCATCCGCAAACGCCTGTATCACGATGCACTGGATTTTTTCAGCACGCTGCGCCTGCCCGATCGTCCTCCGGTGCCCGCCCTGGCGGCAGACGCGACCGCCGAAGAAATTATCGAGAAAATCCTCGAACATGCCCGGGGCCTGGTGCTCGGCGAGAGCCACACGGCCATCGGCAGCAAGCAATGGCTGATCGAGAACATGCCATTGCTCGCCAGCAAACAGGTGAAGAGCCTGTACATGGAGCACCTGCTGACCGACTTCCATCAAGCCGCGCTGGATGAATTCTTCCGCACCGGCAACATGCCGCAAAAACTCGAGGCCTATCTCAAGGCACTCGACGTCGGCAACATGACCGATCCGCTGGAGCGCTACACGTTCCTGGAACTGGTCAAGGAAGCCAGAAAGCAAGGGATCCATGTACAAGCCATCGATTGCATGGCGAGTTACCGACTCAACGGCATGGACTTGCCATTGGGCAACAACACCGCGCGGCAGAAAATGATGAATTACTTCGCGCGTCTGATGATCCGTGCCGATCAGTCCGCACGCGGCGCGCACAAATGGGTGGCGCTGATGGGCAACTCTCACTCCAACACTTTTGACGGGGTTGCCGGCGTCAGCGAACTGGAAGAGGCGATCGGCATTCGCGTCGAGGATGTCGCCGAAGGGACTTCACGGGGCATTGAAGTCGATCCCGGGAGAATCCTGCCCTTGGGCGGTACGGCGCACGATCGTTCCGCGCTGGTCAGAGGCGACTTGCGCCTGCAAATCGAAACACCCTGGACCGCGCACACCATGACCGAATTCGAAACCCTGCTGCCTCGCTACGGCATGTACTCCCTGAAGCAGCAACCCAACCTGACGTTCATTGTCCATCGCAGCCGCACCCGAGAACTGGTACGGACCGTCATCGACACAGACGGCAAGCACTTCTACATCGAACGCCCCGGCTGGCCTTCGGTGAGCGGTAAACGCTACCCGAGCATGAAAGCCCTGCTGCAAGCTCTGGATGACATGGGCATGCAACTGGGTGGCTGGTCAAAACCGCTGTAACGCAAAAACAGAAAAGCCGTGTGAAACGGATTTCACACGGCTTTTCGGTTGCGGCGATCAAGCCTTTACGGCTTGCGCGGGATCACTCCCACTCAATGGTCGCCGGCGGCTTGCTCGACACGTCGTAAGTGACGCGCGAAATACCTTCGATTTCATTGATGATGCGGCCGGAGACGGTTTCCAGCAATTCGTAAGGCAGGTGTGCCCAACGTGCTGTCATGAAGTCGATGGTTTCCACGGCACGCAGGGCCACGACCCAGGCGTAACGACGGCCGTCGCCGACCACGCCAACCGATTTCACTGGCTGGAACACCACGAAGGCCTGGCTGACTTTGTGGTACCAGTCGGCTTTGCGCAGTTCTTCGATGAAGATATGGTCGGCGCGACGCAGCAGGTCGGCGTATTCCTTCTTCACTTCACCGAGGATGCGCACGCCCAGACCCGGGCCCGGGAACGGGTGACGGTAGACCATGTCGTACGGCAGGCCCAGTTCCAGACCCAGACGACGGACTTCGTCCTTGAACAGTTCGCGCAGTGGCTCGACCAGTTTCAGGTTCATCTCTTCCGGCAGGCCGCCCACGTTATGGTGCGACTTGATCACGTGCGCCTTGCCGCTTTTCGCGCCAGCCGACTCGATCACGTCCGGGTAGATGGTGCCTTGCGCCAGGTACTTGATGTTGTCCAGCTTGCAGGATTCGGCATCGAACACGTCGATGAAGGTACGGCCGATGATCTTGCGCTTCTTCTCCGGGTCGGCTTCGCCGGCCAGATTGTTCAGGAACTGGTCTTCCGCGTTGGCGCGGATCACCTTGACGCCCATGTTCTCGGCGAACATGGCCATCACTTGCTCGCCTTCGTGCAGACGCAGCAGGCCGTTGTCGACGAAGACGCAGGTCAGTTGATCGCCGATGGCTTTGTGCAGCAGCGCCGCAACCACCGAGGAGTCAACGCCGCCGGACAGACCCAGCAGCACGTTGTCGGTGCCGACCTGTGCGCGGATGTTGGCGATGGCGTCTTCAGCGATCTTCGACGGAGTCCACAGGGCTTCACAGCCGCAGATGTCGAGCACGAAGCGCGAGAGGATGCGACCGCCCTGCTTGGTATGGGTCACTTCCGGGTGGAACTGCACGCCGTAGTAAGCGCGTTCGTCGTTGAACATGCCGGCGATCGGGCAGCTTGGGGTGCTGGCGAGGATGTGGAAGTCTTCCGGCATCTTGGTGACCTTGTCACCGTGGCTCATCCACACGTCGAGACCGAACAGGCCGTCGGCGTCGATGTGGTCCTCGATGCCGTCAAGCAAGCGGCTCTTGCCGACTACGTCAACGCGAGCGTAACCGAACTCACGCAGCTCGGAACCTTCAACCTTGCCGCCCAGTTGCTCGGCCATGGTCTGCATGCCGTAGCAGATACCGAAGACCGGCACGCCCAGGTCAAACACCGCTTGCGGGCAGCGCGGGCTGTTGGCTTCGTGCACGGACTCGGGGCCGCCGGCGAGGATGACGCCTTTAGGCGCGAATTCGCGGATCGCTTCTTCGTCCATGTCGAACGGGTGCAGCTCGCAGTACACACCGATCTCGCGCACGCGGCGGGCAATCAGCTGGGTGTATTGCGAACCGAAGTCGAGGATCAGGATGCGGTGAGCGTGAATGTCGAGGGCCATGATTCAGTCTCGTCTAAGTAATTCAGAAACAGTCGTGATTCAGAAACAACTCGGGGCTGAATAAAACAGCCCCGGTTGCTTAACGATTTGCTTGAAGCATCAACCTACGCGGTAGTTTGGCGCTTCTTTGGTGATCTGCACGTCGTGAACGTGGGATTCGGCCATACCGGCACCGGTGATCCGCACGAACTCAGGCTTGGTGCGCATTTCTTCGATGTTGGCGCTGCCGGTGTAACCCATCGAGGAACGCAGACCGCCCATCAACTGGTGGATGATCGCCGTCAGGGTGCCTTTGTACGGCACACGACCTTCGATCCCTTCCGGAACGAGCTTCTCGGCGCCTGCCGAGGAGTCCTGGAAGTAACGGTCGGAAGAACCTTGCGCCTGAGACATGGCGCCCAGCGAACCCATGCCGCGATAAGCCTTGTACGAACGGCCCTGGAACAGTTCGATCTCGCCCGGGGCTTCTTCAGTACCGGCGAACATCGAACCCATCATCACGCAGGACGCACCGGCCACGATGGCCTTGGACAGGTCACCGGAGAAACGGATGCCGCCGTCGGCGATCAACGGCACGCCAGTGCCTTCAAGGGCAGCGGCGACGTTGGCGATGGCACTGATTTGCGGCACGCCGACACCGGCGACGATACGGGTGGTGCAGATCGAGCCAGGGCCGATACCGACCTTGACCGCATCGGCACCCGCTTCGGCCAGGGCCTTGGCGGCTGCGCCGGTGGCGATGTTGCCGCCGATCACCTGCACTTCAGGGAAATTCTCTTTGACCCAGCGAACGCGGTCGATCACGCCCTTGGAGTGACCGTGTGCGGTGTCGACCACCACCACGTCCACACCGGCGTTGACCAGCGCGGCAACGCGGTCACCGGTGTCTTTACCGGTACCGACGGCAGCGCCAACGCGCAGACGACCTTGATCGTCCTTGCTGGCCAGCGGGTAGGCTTTGGCTTTTTCGATGTCTTTGACGGTCATCATGCCTTTGAGGGCAAACTTGTCGTCGACGATCAGGACTTTTTCCAGGCGGTGCTTGTGCAGCAACTCGCGGACTTCGTTCTTGTCGGCGCCTTCACGCACGGTGACCAGACGCTCTTTAGGCGTCATCACTTCACGTACGGTGGCTTCCAGACGGGTTTCGAAGCGGACGTCACGGGAGGTGACGATGCCGACCAGGTCGCCATCGTGCAGCACCGGAACGCCGGAAATGTTGTGCATGCGGGTCAGTTCGAACAGGTCACGCACCGTGGCATCAGCCTCGATGGTGATCGGATCCTTCACGACGCCGGCTTCGAACTTCTTGACCTTACGCACTTCGGCAGCTTGCTGCTCGATGGTCATGTTCTTGTGGATGATACCGATACCACCTTCCTGAGCCATGGCGATTGCCAGACGGGCTTCAGTGACGGTGTCCATGGCGGCAGAAACCAGAGGAATATTCAGCTCGATGCCACGGGTAAGGCGGGTCTTGAGACTGACTTCGTTAGGAAGCACCTCGGAATAACCGGGCACTAGGAGAATGTCGTCGAATGTCAGAGCTTCTTGGCTGATACGCAGCATCGCGGGGGCTCCCGAGCGGGAAAATGGAAGCGCGCCATTATAGTCAGACACCCCCTGCTGTTCAATGTAAAACTCAGCTTAATATCAATGTTGCTGATATACGGAGACCCCCGCCGCTACAGCTCCACCTTGACCCAAGAGACAGGTTGATCGAGCCAATCGGCGAACTCATCGATAAAACTCTGCTTGAAGCCTGCTTCCAGCCAGTTGTTGAAGATGAAGCCGAGGTTGGAAAACGCACATTCCTGCAAGAACAGAAAGCCGTTGATGTCGTCTTCATGCCCGCATTCCGGGCAGGTGAAGTTGTCCGTGCGGCCTGGAAACCAGTCTTCCAGGCTTTCGAACAGCGCTTCGCCAACTTCGCGGCGGCACTCGGCGCACCCGGCTTCTTCGAGAAAGCCCTTGGCCGGCGTGTAGATGCAGCGCTTGACGATGATCTCCAGTCCATTGACCGGCTCACCGAAGGGCAGCGCCTCGGGGTGCAGCACCACCGCACGCGCGCCGTCGGCAATCGCATGGGCCATGCGATTGCCGGTGCGGCCGCAAGTGGTCAGCTGTTCTTCGATGATGTTCTTGCGCACCAGCCAGCGCACGATCGCCCGCGCCCGGGGTTCGTGGACCGGCAGGGTGGAGATTTTCGGGACGATGATGCTTTGCGAATTCATGGTGCAAGCCTGCTGCAAATACCGAGATTTACCCCTGTAGGAGTGAGGCTGCTCGCGATAGCGGGGGGGCAGACACATCAAGATCAACTGGTACACCGCCATCGCGAGCAGGCTCACTCCCACCCAGGGAATGCGGGCGGCCTACAAAGGAATTGCGGCCGGCAGCTTAATCCCTGACGAAATCCGGTCAAGTACTCACGCCATACTAATAATGTAGCGCCCGATCAACGCAATCCCGCTCGCCAGCACCAGCCAGGTCACCAATCGCACAAACGCCTCGCGCGACAAGCGCATCGTCAACCGCCGTCCGATCCACAGGCCCAGCGCCATGGCCGGCAACAGACACAGCGCCAGCATCAACAAGGGTAGCTCGGCATACACCCCGGCGATGGCGAACAGGCTCAAACGCACCACAGTGCTGCAACTGATCAGCGCACTTTGCGTGGCCCGCGCCGCGTCCTTGGGCAGGCGGCTGTTGAGATAGATCGCATATAGAAAGCCGCCACTGCCAAACAGCGCGCCAAACAGGCCGCCTACCGTGCCCATCGGCAGCGCCCATGCGGCAGACAACTGCGTCGGCCGGGTTTTCACCCACAGGCTGTAAACCGCATAAGTGCTGATGAACAGCCCCATCAACAGCAGCAACAGGTCGGATTTGAGGTTGAGCAGGAAAATCACCCCCAACGTGCACCCCACCGCCATGCATGGCAGCAGCCGCAACAACTCGGGCTTGGCCACATCCCGGCGCGAAGGCAGCAGATTGCCGAATGCCGCGACGAAATCCAGCAACACCAGCAGCGGCACGATTTTCGACAACGGCATGAACAGAATCAGAATCGGACCCGCGACCAGTGCGGTACCGAACCCGGCAATCCCGAACACGATATAGGCCAGCGCGATTCCCGAGCCGATCACTACCCAGCCGCCCGCGCCCCATGTCCACTCGCTCAACAACCCCGCCACGCTCATCGGTTCGCTTCCTTTATAAGCCTGTGATGACTTTAGCCAGCGCCAAGCCTTGCGACTAATATGTTCAAAGCCACTCACCCATCTCGAAAAGGCATACCTGATGCTTTCAACCCGTCAACTGCGCTACTTCGTGGAAATCGCCGAATGCGGCAGTTTCAGCGCCGCCGCTGAACGCCTGTTCATCGCGCAGTCAGCGCTGAGCCGGCAGATCAAGGACATGGAAACCCGCCTGCAAACCTCGCTGTTCGAACGCACCGCACGCCAGCCCCGGCTCACGGCGGCGGGTGAGGCGTTTCTGCCGCGGGCCAGAAACCTGCTCAATGAACTGAGCAAAGCCAGCGCGATGGCGACCGAAGTCGGTAACGGACAACTGGGCACGCTGCGCCTGAGTCATTCCAGCACCGTGTCGATCAGCGGGCATTTATTACGTCGGATCAGCGCTTATCTCGATCAGCAGCACGGCGTGTCGCTGGACATCGGCAAGCTTTCCTCCGAGGCGCAGCTTGAGGAACTCGCGGAAGGACGCCTCGACATTGGCCTGTTGCGCCTGCCGGTGTTGCGTCAGCGTGAAGGTATTCAGGTTGTGCCATTGTTCACCGAGCGCCTGCTGCTGGCGGTGCCGAACGATCATCGACTGGCCGATTCATCCTCCGTCGAACTGGCGCAACTGCAGGACGAAGCCTTTATATCGATCCCGCATCCACAGCGCGGCGGCCTCAGCTATCTGTGTGCCGACCTGTGCATGCGCCAGGGCTTTTTCCCAAAAGCAGCGCGGGTGATGTCGCGCAAAACTACGCAGTTGCAGTTGATCCAGGCTGGATTCGGCATCGCCCTGCTGCCCGAATCAATGCAGGACATCGCCCCCGGCGGCGTACGATTCTTACCGCTGAGTGATCCCGATTGCCAAAGCACCGTCGCCCTCGCCTATCGGCAAACCCCCACGTCACTGGTGCAACACTTCATCAATATGTTCACAAAACCCTGTGGGAGGGGGGTTGGTCGCGGGAAGGGGGGGGGAGGTGAGAAATTGTTTTTCTTCCCCCCCCCCCTCTCGCGGGAGGCCCCCCCCCCC
>NZ_JAJSLU010000005.1:186530-346436 GCF_023063025.1 Pseudomonas sp. YL2
GGGGGGGGGGGGGGTCGCCGGGGTAAGGGGGGGTGGGGGCGAGATTGGGTTCTGCCCCCCCCCCCGCCGGCGGGGGAAAGCCCGCTCCCACAAGGGGTTTTGTGTTGGGTCATGGTGATCGGTAGGCGAATGCCTTTAAACTGCGCCCCATGATTAAAGATCCCTTTGCAAGACTTGGCCTGGACCGTGAAGTCCTGACCGTCAGCCAGCTCAACGGCCGCGCGCGGGTGTTGCTCGAAGACGTGTTCAGCAACATCTGGGTCGAAGGCGAAATCTCCAACCTCGCGCGCCCGGCGTCCGGTCACGTGTATTTCACCCTCAAGGACAGCGGTGCGCAGGTGCGTTGCGCGCTGTTCCGCAATAATGCGGCGCGGGTGCGTCAGGCGCTGAAGGACGGTCTGGCCGTGAAGGTACGCGGCAAGGTCTCGCTGTTCGAAGGACGTGGCGACTACCAACTGATTCTCGACACCGTGGAGCCGGCCGGTGACGGCGCGCTACGCCTGGCCTTCGATGCACTGAAGGAAAAGCTCAGCGCCGAAGGTCTGTTCAGTGCCGAACGCAAAGTGCCGTTGCCGGCGCATCCGCAACGCATCGGCATCATCAGCTCGCCGACCGGCGCGGTGATTCGCGACATCATCAGCGTGTTCCGCCGGCGGGCGCCGCAGGTGCAACTGACGCTGATCCCGACTGCCGTGCAGGGCCGTGAAGCCACGGCGCAAATCGTCCGCGCGCTGAAAATGGCCGACGCCCGTGGTTTCGACGCGCTGATCCTCGCCCGTGGCGGTGGTTCGCTGGAAGACCTCTGGTGCTTCAACGAAGAAGCCGTGGCCCGCGCGGTCGATGCCTGCGTGACGCCGATTGTCAGCGCCGTCGGGCATGAAACCGACGTGTCGATCAGTGATTTCGTGGCTGACGTGCGCGCCCCAACGCCCTCTGCTGCCGCTGAGCTGTTGGCCCCGGATTCGAGTCACCTGATCCGTCAGGTCGAAAGCCTGCACCGGCGTCTGGTGATGCGCATGCGCGACCGGCTGATGCGCGATCGTCTGCGCCTCGAAGGCATGGCCCGCCGTCTGCGCCATCCCGGAGAACGCCTGCGTCAGCAAGCGCAACGCCTGGATGACCTGGACATGCGCATGCGCCGGGCGTTCGAACGCCAACTGAATACCCGCCGCGAACGCCTGATCCGCCTGGAAACCCGCCTCGCCGGGCAACATCCGGGACGCCAATTGGCGATGCTGCGCCAGCGCCTCGACAGCCTCGCCGAACGCCTGCCGCGAGCCATGCGCGAAGGCCTGAAAAGCCGTCGCCTGCAACTGCACAGCCAGATGCAGACGCTGCATGTGGTCAGTCCGCTGGCGACTCTCGGCCGTGGCTACAGCATTCTGCTGGATGAGCGCGGGCACGCGATCCGTAATGCCGCGCAGACCCACACCGGCCAACGCCTGAAGGCCAGACTGGGCGAAGGCGAACTGCAAGTGCGCGTCGAGGACAATCACCTGACGCCTGTCACCCTTTCTTTACTGGACTGATCCATGCCGCGTTTTTTTGCTCCGTTATTGTTGCTGTGCCTGACCTCCTTCAACGCCCACGCCGACAGCTACATCACCCGTTTGCTGAACAAACCGGTGCCGGGCGGCGTCGCGGTGGTCGATCTGGGCAGCGCCGCGCAGGCACCAAAAGCCACCTATCAGGGCAAACCGGTGCTGGTGGTGAAAGAACAGAACAACTGGCTGGCGATTGTCGGTGTGCCGCTGACGGTCAAACCCGGCAGCCAGCAGATCAGCAGCGGTGAGCGCAATCTGCCGTTCACGGTTGGCAACAAGAAATACCCGGAACAGCACATCACCCTGAAGAACACTCAACAGGTCAACCCGAACCCGGCCAACCTCAAGCGCATCGAGGGTGAACTGGCCGAGCAGATCAAGGCCTACCGCAGCTTCAGTCCGAACACCCCGAGCAACCTGCTGCTGGACAAACCGGTCAACGGACCATTGTCGAGCAAGTTCGGTGTGCGCCGTTTCTTCAATGGCGAAGAGCGCAACCCCCATGCCGGCCTCGACTTTGCAGTGCCCGCCGGCACGCCGATCAAGACCCCGGCGGCGGGCAAAGTGATTCTGACCGGCAACTACTTCTTCAACGGCAACACGGTGTTTGTCGATCACGGACAGGGCTTTATCAGCATGTTCTGCCACATGTCGAAAATCGACGTGAAGGTCGGCGATCAACTGGCCCGTGGCGCGGTGGTGGGCAAGGTCGGCTCGACCGGCCGGGCGACCGGGCCGCACATGCACTGGAACATCAGCCTGAACGATGCGCGGGTGGATCCGGCGATTTTCATTGGTGCGTTCCAACCGTAATTCCTGATTGAGGCTACCGGCCCCTTCGGGAGCAAGCCCCCTCCCACACTGGATTTGTGTTGTGAACACGATCAACTGTGGGAGCGGGCTTGCTCGCGAAGGCGGCCCATCCCACACCGCAAATACTGCTCACACCCACCCGTTTCAATTGCGCCCCAATCCAACCCCGCGCAAACATCAATAAGATCATCCGCCTAAAGCACAATAAAATCGCGCCGATCGCAGCTTTTCGAGTATTCCTCTCAATTTTTTTCGACTGCTTGCCATCCTCTCCCCTCGCGGTTAGGGTTGAAGGCATGAAAACCTCTCACACCCTTATTCAGCTTCGCCAGCACCGCAGTCTGTGCCTCGTCAGCGCACGACTGCCGGGCTGAATCGCTGCGCCTCGTCCCAAGCGTTTTCCCGAACATTCGTTCCACCGGCAGGCCGCCTCTTTTCGGCCCAGACAATAAGGAATTTCCCGATGAGCATGCTCAAAGACCCGTCTTCGAAATACCGCGCGTTCCCCGTCATCAATCTGCCGGATCGCACCTGGCCGTCGAAAACCATCGACGCCGCGCCGATCTGGTGCAGCTCCGACCTGCGGGACGGCAACCAGTCGCTGATCGAGCCGATGGACGCGGTGAAGAAGCTGCGCTTCTGGAAAACCCTCGTTCAGGTGGGTGTGAAGGAAATCGAAGCCTCGTTCCCGGCCGCTTCGCAAACCGACTTCGACTTCGTGCGTACCCTGATCGAAGAAGGCCACATCCCGGACGACACCACCATTCAGGTGCTGACCCAGGGCCGTGAAGACTTGATCGAGCGCACCTTCGAATCCCTGCGCGGGGCGAAGAAAGCCATCGTTCACCTGTACAACGCCACCTCGCCGTCTTTCCGTCGCATCGTCTTCAACCAGGACAAGGACGGCATCAAGGCCATCGCGGTCAACGCCGCCAAGCTGTTCGTCAAATACGCAGCGATGCAGCCGGACACCGAGTGGACTTTCGAATACTCCCCGGAAACCTTCAGCGCCACCGAGCTGGAGTTTGCCAAGGAAGTCTGTGACGCGGTGATCGAGGTCTGGAATCCGACGCCTGAGCACAAGATGATCCTCAACCTGCCGGCCACCGTCGAATGCGCAACGCCGAACGTCTACGCCGACCAGATCGAATGGTTCGGCCGCAACATCAATCGTCGTGACAGCGTGATCATCAGCCTGCACACCCACAACGACCGTGGCACTGGCGTCGCCGCCACCGAGCTGGGCCTGATGGCTGGCGCGGATCGCGTCGAAGGCTGCCTGTTCGGCAACGGCGAGCGTACCGGTAACGTTGACCTCGTCACTGTGGCACTGAACATGTACACCCAGGGCGTCGACCCTGAGCTGGACTTCTCCGATATCGACGGCGTGCGCAAAGTCGTAGAAGAGTGCAACCAGATTCAGGTGCACCCGCGTCACCCGTACGTCGGCGACCTGGTCCACACCGCATTCTCCGGCTCGCACCAGGACGCGATCCGCAAGGGCTTCGCCCAGCAGAAGCCGGACACCCTGTGGGAAGTGCCGTACCTGCCGATCGACCCGGCCGACATCGGTCGCAGCTACGAGGCGGTGATTCGTGTGAACAGCCAGTCGGGCAAGGGCGGTATCGCCTACTTGCTGGAGCAGGAATACGGCATCAGCCTGCCGCGTCGCATGCAGATCGAGTTCAGCCAGGTCGTGCAGCGGGAAACCGATCGCCTCGGCCTGGAAATGACCGCCAAGCAGATCCACTCGTTGTTGATCAGCGAATACCTGCAAGCCAACACCCCGTACGCGCTGGTCAGCCATCGCCTGCAGGAAGAAAACGGTAACAGCGCCGTCGAAGTGGAAGTGGCAAGCAAGGGTCAGGGCGAAACCAACCTGCACTGGCGCGGCAAGGGCAACGGTGCGCTGGAAGCCCTAGTGGCCGGCCTGCCGATTCCGGTGGAGATCATGGACTACAACGAACACGCGATCGGCGCGGGCACCAACGCCAAGGCCGCCGCGTACATCGAGCTGCGCGTGAATGGCGAGCGTGCGGTGCACGGCGTGGGTATCGATGAAAACATCACTACCGCCAGCTTCAAGGCGCTGTTCAGTGCGCTGAATCGTTCGTTGAGCCAGCCTGAGGCGAAAGCGGCTTAAGCTATCGCTGAAATGCAAAAGGACCCGGAGTGTGGACTCCGGGGCCTTTTTTTTGCCTGCTGGTTTTGTTTTGCCTGGTCTGGCCTCCTCGCGAGGAAGCGCCCGCTCCCACAGGGTATTGCGCTCTACCTGTGGGAGCGGGCTTGCTCGCGAATATCAAGTGAGTTCGAAGGTATCCGCATCCAGATTGGCCGGAAAGCGCTCCCGATACGCCGCCAATGGCGCGGCCTCCAGCACGACCTTGAACACGCCGTCGGCCTCCCCCGCCGCCAGCAATGTCTCGCCCTGGAAATCCAGCACCTGACTGTCGCCGGTATAGGCAAAGCCCTTGCCGTCGGTGCCGATCCGGTTCACTGCCGCAACGTAGCACAGGTTTTCAATCGCCCGCGCCGGCAACAAGCGGTTCCAGTGCAGACGCCGCGCCCCCGGCCAGTTGGCGGTGTACAGCAGCAGATCGGTGTCCTGCGCGTCGCGACTCCACACCGGGAAGCGCAGGTCGTAGCAAATCAGCGGCCGGATGCGCCAGCCCTTGAGTTCGAACTGCACCTGGCGCTCGCCGGGGGTGTAGTGGTTGTGCTCACCGGCCATGCGGAACAGGTGGCGCTTGTCGTAATGCCAGACTTCGCCGTCCGGGCGTGCCCACAGCAGGCGATTGCGATGGCTGCCGTCAGCCGCCTGAATGATCACGCTGCCGGTGACCACGGCATTCAGTTTCGCGGCCTGCTCCTTCATCCATTTGCTGGTCGGGCCATGCTCGGCTTCGGCGAGGGTTTCCGACGCCATGGAGAAACCGGTGGTGAACATCTCCGGCAGGATGATCAGGTCAGCGCCTCGGGCCTGCTCCAGCAGCACCTCGAAGTGCTCGAGGTTGGCCTGACGATCATGCCAGGCCAGGCTGGTCTGGATCAGCGCGAGATTGAGATCGGGCAACGCACTCAGATCACGCATAGTTTTGCCGCTGCCTCGCGCAGCGTCTCCTCGCGTTTGGCGAAGCACAGGCGCACCAGGCGCTGGCCTTCGGGTGGATTCTGATAGAACACCGACACCGGAATACTCGCCACGCCGTGTTCGCGAGTCATCCAGATCGCCATGTCGACGTCGTTCAAGTCAGGGCGGATCTGCGAGTAGTCGACCAACTGGAAATACGTGCCGGTGACGCGGGTGAAGGTAAAGCGCGACGGCGCCAGCAAATCGCAGAACAGGTCGCGCTTGGCCTGATAGAAACCCGGAAGCTCTTCGACGTGTTCCGGGTGCTCGGCCATGTAATCGGCCAGGGCGTATTGCAGCGGGGTGACGCCGCAGAAACTGACGTACTGGTGCACCTTGCGCAGCTCGGCGGTCAGCGCCGGGGGCGCAACCACGTAACCGGTTTTCCAGCCCGTGACGTGGTAAGTCTTGCCGAACGAGCTGACCACAAATGCGCGCTGGTACAGCTCTTCGTGAGCCAACACGCTGACATGCGGCACACCGTCGAACACCAGGTGTTCGTACACCTCGTCGCTGATCAGGTAGATGTCACGACCACGGATCAATTCCGCCAGTTGATCCAGCTCGGCACGGCTGATCAGTGCACCGCTCGGGTTGTGCGGTGTGTTGATGACGATCATTTTCGTGCGCGGGCTGAGGGCCGCGGCGAGCTTGTCGAAATCGATGGAGAAATCGTGCGGGTTCAGTTGCACATGCACGCAGCGGCCGCCCGCCAACTGCGTCGCCGGGTCATAGCTGTCGTAGCACGGGTCGAACACGATGACTTCATCGCCGCTGTGGATAACCGCCTGAATTGCACAGAAGATCGCCTGGGTCGCGCCCGGCGTTACGGTCACTTCGCTGTCGGCATCGACTTTCACGCCATAGCTGCGCGCGATTTTCGCCGCGATTTGCTCGCGCAGCGCCGGCAGGCCGGTCATCGGTGAATACTGGTTATGGCCGCTGGCGATATGCCGACCGACCGCGTCACGCAGGGACTGCGGGCCGTCGAAGTCAGGAAAACCCTGGGACAGGTTGATCGCTCCGGTCTGCGCCGCGAGCTGAGACATCTGCGTGAAAATAGTGATGCCGACATTCGGCAGCTTACTGGTGATCATCGAGGGGTTCCCTGCTCTACACCCGGCTCTGACGGCGGCGCGGGAGAACCCGAGAATAGCCCATCCGGCGCCCATAAAAAAAGGGCGCCCAACTGAGCACCCTTCTTTCATTTATAGCGCAGCAACCTTGTGGCGAGGGGATTCATCCCCGATCGGCTGCGAAGCAGTCGCAAACCCTATGACAGGTATTTGGGGTCGCTTCGCAACCCGTCGGGGATAAATCCCCTCACCACAGGATCACTTCTTGTCGCGGCGCTTCTTGCTGGCTTTCTTGTTGTGCGACATCAAGCGACGCTTCTTGTTGACCTGGCGGTCGGTCAGCGTGTTCTTGTTGCCTTCGTACGGGTTCTCGCCACCTTTGAACTCGATGCGGATCGGCGTACCGACCAGCTTCAGCACACGGCGGTAAGTGTTCTCCAGATAGCGCACATACGACTTCGGCACTTTCTCGATCTGGTTACCGTGGATCACGATGATCGGCGGGTTCGCACCACCCAGGTGAGCGTAACGCAGCTTGATCCGGCGGCTGTTGACCATCGGCGGCTGGTGTTCGCTGACCGCGTCTTCGAGAATCTGCGTCAGGCGGCTGGTCGGCCAGCGGGTAACCGCAGACTTGAACGAGTTCTGCACCGAGGCGTAGAGGTTGCCCACGCCAGTGCCGTGCAGCGCCGAGATGAAGTGAATGTCGGCGAAGTCGACGAAGAACAGCCGACGCTGCAGCTCGACCTTGACGAAGTCACGCTCGCTCGGGGTCATGCCGTCCCATTTGTTGATCGCGATCACCAGCGCACGACCGGCTTCGAGGGCAAAGCCCAACAGGTTAAGGTCGTGATCGACCACGCCTTCGCGGGCGTCCATCACGAAGATCACCACGTTGGCGTCTTTGATCGCCTGCAGGGTTTTGACCACGGAGAACTTTTCGACTTCTTCGTGGATCTTGCCGCGCTTGCGCACACCGGCGGTGTCGATCAGCGTGTACTTCTCGTCGTTACGCTCGAACGGGATGTAGATACTGTCGCGGGTGGTGCCTGGCTGGTCGTAGACGATGACCCGGTCTTCACCGAGCATGCGGTTGACCAGGGTCGACTTGCCGACGTTCGGACGGCCGATGATGGCGATCTTGATCCCGTCTTTTTCGCTCGGGCCAGGAATGCGCTTGGCTTCCTCACCCTCGGCGACGATCTCTTCCTCTTCGCCTTCCTGCGGCTCGTCTTCGTCACGCGGGAAATCGCTCAGTGCCGCTTCCAGCAGTTGAGTGATACCACGGCCATGAGCACCGGCGATCGGGATCGCGTGGCCCATGCCCAGCGGGGCGAATTCAGCGCGGGCCATTTCCGGGTCGATGTTGTCGACCTTGTTGGCCACCACGTGGGAACGCTTGTTACGCTTGCGCAAGTGTTCGGCGATCATCTGGTCGGCGGCGGTGAAACCGGCCTTGGCATCTACCAGGAACAGCACAACATCCGCTTCTTCAATGGCCAGCAGCGACTGCTCGGCCATTTTTTCGTCCATACCGTGTTCGTCACCGGAGATACCGCCGGTGTCGATCAGAATGTAGGAACGCCCTTGCCACTTGGCCTCACCGTACTGGCGATCACGGGTCAGACCGGACAAGTCGCCAACGATGGCGTCACGCGTCCTGGTCAGGCGGTTGAACAAGGTGGATTTGCCGACGTTCGGTCGGCCCACCAGGGCGATTACGGGAACCATGCGGCTCTCCACTTCGTTATTTCAGAAAATACAAAAGCCGCTGCGAGGCAGCGGCTGGTGCTCGGGGCAACACTGTGGGAGCGGGCTTGCTCGCGAAAAACCGTAGCAGCACCGCGTTTAATCAGGCTGTACGCGTCTTCGTTGAGGCCTTCGCGAGCAAGCCCGCTCCCACAAATGAAGCTGCCTGGGGCGTTAACCCCAAGCATAGTTGTTACTTGATGGTCAGGGCTTCCAGTTTGCCGCTGTTGCCATACACATAGATCGTGTTGCCCACCACCAGCGGACGGGCACGCAGGCCGTCACTGTCGATACGCTCACGACCCACAAAACGACCGTCCACCTGGCTCAACAGGTGCAGGTAACCTTCCATGTCACCAACGGCTACGTAGCTGGAGAACACTTCTGGCGCCGACAGCTGGCGACGAGCCAGCGAGTCGTTGCTCCACAGTGCAGTGGTCGAACGCTCGTCAACGCCTTCAACGGTGCCCGAAGACAGGCTCACGTATACGTTGCCGAAACCCTGGGCGACACCGGCATAGCTCGATGCATCGCGCTGCCACAATTGGCGACCGCTTTGCAGATCGAGTGCCGCGACGCGACCCTGGTAGCTGGCAACGTACAGCGTTTCGCCGGACAGCAGCAGACCGCCGTCGATGTCGACCACGCGCTCCAGTTCCGAACGACCGGTTGGAATCGCGACCCGTTGTTCCCAGACCGGCACGCCGTTGGAAATGTCCAGGGCGACCACTTTACCGGTCGACAGGCCAGCGACCGCGAGGCGGTTGGTCACGACGGGGGCGCTGGTGCCGCGCAGGGTCAGTACCGCAGGGGTGCTGTCGTAGGTCCAGCGACGGTCGCCGGTAGCAGCGTCCAGACCGATCAGACGATCGTCCTGAGTCTGTACCACTACGACGTCACCGTTGTTGGCCGGTGGCGCGAGGACTTCGCTGGAAACCCGGGCGCGCCACTTCTCTTCGCCGTTGATGGCGTCGAGGGCAACGATTTCACCCTTCAAGGTACCGATCGTGACCAGACCGTAACCTACGCCAACGGCACCGGAGACAGGCAGTTCAAGATCCTTTTTCCACTTCACGTCGCCATTGCTGCGATCCATGGCCATCAACACGCCGGTCACATCGGCCGCGTAGATGGTGTCACCATCGATCGCCGGCACCAGCATGTTGTAGGTTTCGCCCTGACCGTCACCGATCGAACGGCTCCACTGCTTTTGCAGAACCACTTCTTCTTTGAAGTCGGTCAGCTCGGCCGGTGGCAGTTCTTTTTTGCTGTTGCTGCTGCAACCCGCGGCCAGAATGGCCAGAGCCAGCAATGCTGCATGCTTCCAACGGATCACGTCACGCATCCCCTTTGGCCAGGTCGTCGAGCTTGATTTGAAGGCCACCGACTGCCGCTTCATCCGACAGTGCCGCCTTGGCTTTTTGATACGCGATGTTCGCCTCGTCGGTACGACCCAACTGAACCAGCAGATCACCCTTGAGTTCTTCGCGAGTGGCCAGGAACGCCTTGTCGGCATCGCCGTCGAGCAGCTTCAGGGCTTCATCGACCTTGTTCTGCGCACCCAGCACCTGCGCCAGACGCTGACGGGCGATTTCGCCCAGCGCCGGGTTGGCCGGTTTGGCAACGATGGCTTTGAGTTCAGTCGCAGCGTCGTCCAGCTTGCCGCTGTCGACCGCTACTTTGGCCACGAACAGGCTGCCGTACTGCGCGTACGCGGTGCCGCCGAATTCGCTGTTGAGCTTGCCGGCCAGATCCGCAACGCGGGCAGCGTCAGGCTTGCCGTCCGGGGTCAGCGTGGTTTCCAGCAGTTGCTGATAGAGCACCGAGGCGCCTTGCGACTGGTTGCTCTGATACTTGTGAAAAGCCTGCCAGCCGAACACGATGACCAGCGCCAACAGGCCGCCAGTGACCAGAGGTTTGCCGTTGCGTGTCCACCAGTCCTTCAAATCCGCCAACTGTTCGTCTTCGGTACTCGACACCCCAATACTCCTTAATCGCTAAATCGGCTGTTTAGACAGCTTCAACCCTGCACGACGCAGGTGGCCAGGTGAGCGGCAAGCGCATCCCAGGCAATGCTTTGTTGTTCGCCCTGGCCACGCAGGGGTTTGAAACCTACCACTTGCTGGGCCATTTCGTCGTCACCCAGGATCAGTGCGTACAGCGCACCGCTCTTGTCGGCTTTCTTGAACTGGCTTTTGAAGCTGCCGGCGCCGGCATTGACTTGCAGACGCAGGTTTGGAAGCTGGTCACGCACACGCTCGGCCAGGGCCAGACCGGCCAGTTCGGCCTCCTCGCCAAAGGCGCAGAGGTAAACGTCGACCTGACGGGAGATTTCTTCCGGGATCTGCTCCAGGGTTTCGAGCATCAACACCAGACGCTCGATGCCCATGGCGAAACCCACGCCTGTAGTCGGCTTGCCGCCCATCTGCTCGACCAGACCGTCGTAACGACCGCCCGCGCAGACAGTGCCCTGGGCGCCGAGCTTGTCGGTGACCCATTCGAATACGGTTTTGCTGTAGTAATCGAGGCCGCGCACCAGTTTCGGGTTGAGCACGTACGGGATGCCAACCGCGTCCAGACGCGCCTTCAGACCTTCGAAGTGCGCACGGGATTCGTCGTCCAGGTAGTCGGCCATCTTCGGCGCATCGACCAGTACCGCCTGAGTGTCGGCATTTTTGGTGTCGAGCACGCGCAGCGGGTTGGTTTTCAGGCGACGCTGGCTGTCTTCGTCGAGCTTGTCGTGGTGCGCCGAGAGGTACTCGACCAGCGCTTCACGATAGCGACCACGGGACTCGCTGGTGCCCAGGCTGTTGAGTTCGAGCTTGACCGCATCACGGATACCCAGCTCGCCCCACAGGCGCCAGGTCATGATGATCAGTTCGGCGTCGATGTCCGGACCGTCGAGGTTGAACACCTCCAGACCGATCTGGTGGAACTGGCGATAACGACCTTTCTGCGGACGCTCGTGGCGGAACATCGGGCCGATGTACCAGAGTTTCTGCACCTGACCACCGCCGGTGATGCCGTGTTCGAGCACCGCACGCACGCACGCCGCTGTGCCTTCCGGGCGCAGGGTCAGAGAGTCGCCGTTACGGTCTTCGAAGGTGTACATCTCTTTTTCGACGATGTCGGTCACTTCACCGATCGAGCGTTTGAACAGCTCGGTGAATTCGACGATTGGCATGCGGATCTGCTTGTAACCGTAGTTATCCAGCAGACGCGCGACAGTGCCCTCGAAATAACGCCACAGCGGGGTCTGTTCGGGCAGGATGTCGTTCATGCCACGAATGGCTTGCAGAGACTTGCTCACTTTAAATCCTTAAATTCATTCGGCTTTCAGTCAGGCTCAGCCGCGCGCGATGACCGCTGCGTCAGCTTCGACCTTCTCGGCCGCTTTCTCGCGGATCAGCTTTTCCAGCTCATCCACCAGATTGTCATTCGTCAGTTTCTGCGACGGCTTGCCGTCGATGTAAATCAGGTTTGGCGTGCCGCCGGTCAAGCCGATATGGGCTTCCTTGGCTTCGCCGGGGCCGTTGACCACGCAGCCGATCACCGCGACATCCAGCGGCACCAGCAGGTCCTCAAGGCGCCCTTCCAGCTCGTTCATGGTCTTGACCACATCGAAGTTCTGCCGCGAGCAGCTCGGGCAGGCGATGAAGTTGATGCCACGGGAACGCAGATGCAAAGACTTGAGAATGTCGTAACCGACCTTCACTTCCTCGACCGGATCGGCCGCCAGCGAGATGCGGATAGTATCGCCAATCCCCTCGGCGAGCAGCATACCTAGGCCCACGGCGGATTTCACTGTGCCCGAACGCAATCCACCGGCTTCGGTGATGCCCAGGTGCAGCGGCTGGACGATTTCTTTCGCCAGCAGACGGTAGGCTTCGACGGCCATGAACACGTCGGAGGCTTTCACGCTGACCTTGAAGTCCTGGAAATTCAGGCGTTCGAGGTGCTCGACGTGACGCAGCGCGGACTCGACCAGTGCAGCCGGGGTCGGTTCGCCGTATTTCTTCTGCAGGTCTTTTTCCAGGGAACCGGCGTTGACGCCGATACGGATCGGAATCCCGCGGTCACGGGCGGCATCGACTACGGCACGCACCCGGTCTTCACGCCCGATGTTGCCCGGGTTGATGCGCAGGCAGTCCACACCCAGTTCGGCGACGCGCAGCGCGATCTTGTAGTCGAAGTGGATGTCCGCAACCAGCGGCACCTTGACCAGTTGCTTGATCCTGCCGAACGCCTCGGCGGCGTCCATGTCCGGTACCGAAACACGGACGATGTCGACGCCGGCCGCTTCCAGACGATTGATCTGGGCGACGGTGGCAGCCACATCATTGGTGTCGCTGTTGGTCATGCTCTGCACAGCGATGGGCGCATCGCCGCCAACAGGTACGTTACCGACCCAGATCTTGCGCGAAACGCGACGTTTGATTGGAGATTCGCCGTGCATGACTTATTGACCCAACTTCAGGCGAGCAGTCTCGCCACTGGTGAACGGAGCGATATCGACCGGTTGGCCGTTGTAGCTGACCTGTGCGGCGCGAGCCACACCCAGACGCACCGCCAGTGGCGGCTTGCCGGAAACTGAAACGCTGTCGCCTTTATGTTTCAGACCGCTGAACAGCACTTTGCCGCGACCATCGGTGACCTGTGCCCAGCAATCGGCGGTGAACTGCAGTTGCACCTGGCCGTCGCCAGCCGCTGGGACAGCTGCTTCTGCGGTCGGCGCAGAGGTAGCCGCTACCACTGGTGCGGTGACCGTCGGCGCTGGTGTGGCCGGGGCATTCGGTGCCGGAGTCGCCACAACCGGGGCCGGTGTATGAACCGGTGCGGCTGGCGTGGTTGCAGCCGGGACGGCGGGTGCGGTGGCCGGAGCAACCGGCTCGGCACCGGTCGATTCAGCGGTGGTTTCCGATTGCGGCAGTGCCAGCGCGGTTGCGCCCTCGGCCTGACCTTCGGCAACGGCCTGGTCTTCCGGCTCGTCGATCGGGTGAATCTGTGTGGTGCCGTCGGCGCCTTCGACTTCAACGTGCTCCGGGGCCAGGCTGGTCACGTCCTTGCTGCGCTGCGAGGTCTGATCCTGCCACCAGACGAAACCGCCGCCGATGACCGCGACCAGCAACAGCAGGCTGACAATACGCAAAATAGTGTGTGAAACCCGCACCGGCTCTTCGATACGGCCCAGCGCATGCACATTGCTGCCTTGGGAGTCGGTACCGGTGGACTGGTCGAATTGCTGAACCAGAACGGTCTGGTCCATGCCAAGCAACTTGGCGTAAGCGCGAATGTAACCGCGAGCGAAGGTATGCCCTGGCAGCTTGTCGAAAGCGCCAGCTTCAAGATTGCTCAGGGAAGTCACGGTGAGGTTGAGCTTGAGGGCCACTTCGGCCAGCGACCAGCCATTGCTTTCGCGGGCCTGGCGCAAAGTCTCACCGGGATTAACGCGAGTCGCTGCTACAACTTCGGGATGCGCCGCTTTCATCATTGCTCCGACAGGTATTGCTGATATTCCGGCGTACCGGGATAGAGTCGTTTTAATTGCAGGCCATAACTGGCGGCCTTGTCGCGATCTTCAAACACTTTTGCCAGCCGAACGCCGAGCAATAGACTACGTGCATTTTGCTCGGTTAGCAGGCTGAAACGGTCGTAATAGTCACGCGCGGGCACATAATGCCTGTCTTCGAAGGACAACTCAGCCATTTCCAGCAAAGCGCGCGGTTGTTGACGGTTCAGCCGCAGGGCTTTTTCCAGTTGCTGCTGTGCCAGATCCCGCTGACCGAGTTTCGAGGCGGTCATGCCGAGGTTCTCGAAGACTCGCGAACGCTCAGGATACAGGGTATCGGCGGCTGCCTGCTCAAAACGCTCGTAGGCTTCCTTGTAACGCTGTTCTTCGTAGAGAAAACTGCCGTAGTTATTAAGGATTCGTGCATCGGTGGGACGCGAGGACAGGGCTTTGCGGAAATGTTCGTCGGCCAGCTTCGGCTCCATTTCGGCCTGGAACACCAGGCCGAGGGCAGCGTTGGCATCAGGATCGGAGCCGTCCAGCTCCAGCGCCTTCTTCAGCGGCACCTTGGCGCGCTCGGTCATCCCTTGCTGCAAGTATCCCAGTCCCAGCTGCACGTAGGCGGCACGCGCTTCGTCGCGGCCCTTGCTGGTCTTCATCGGGTTGTAGTCACCCGACAGGACACAACCAGCACACAGGCTGGCCATCAGCAACAGCAGCGCAAAGCGCAGGGACATAGAGATCCTCTCTTAGTTAGTGTTCGCGGCGTTCTGTGCCAGATCGCTGTCGGCGCTCAACTCGCGCACGGCGATGTAACGTTCACTGCGACGGGTGCGATCCAGCACCTGCCCTACCAATTGACCACACGCAGCGTCGATGTCTTCACCACGGGTGGTGCGGACAGTGACGTTAAAGCCGGCCTGATGCAACTGATCCTGGAACCGACGAATGGCGTTGTTGCTCGGCCGCTCGTAACCGGAATGCGGGAACGGGTTGAACGGAATCAGGTTGATCTTGCACGGAATGTCTTTGAGCAGCTCGATCATTTCCACGGCGTGCTCAAGCTTGTCGTTGACGTCCTTGAGCAAGGTGTACTCGATGGTCAGCACGCGTTTCTCGCCGAGGGCGGACATGTAGCGCTGGCACGACTCAAGCAGCATCTTAAGCGGATATTTCTTGTTGATCGGCACCAATTGGTTACGCAATGCGTCATTCGGTGCGTGCAGGGACAACGCCAGGGAGACGTCGATGTGCTTGGCCAGCTCATCGATCATCGGCACCACGCCCGAAGTGGACAGGGTCACGCGGCGCTTGGAGATCCCGTAACCGAGGTCATCCATCATCAGATGCATGGCGGCCACGACGTTGTCGAAGTTCAGCAGCGGTTCGCCCATGCCCATCATCACCACGTTGGTGATGGCGCGGTCGATGGTGGCGGGAACACTGCCGAAGGATTTGTTGGCAATCCACACCTGACCGATGACTTCGGCGGCGGTGAGGTTGCTGTTGAAGCCTTGCTTGCCGGTGGAGCAGAAACTGCAGTCCAGGGCACAGCCTGCCTGGGACGAAACGCACAGCGTGCCGCGTTTGCCCTGAGGAATGTAGACGGTCTCGACACAGCTGCCGGACGCCACGCGCACCACCCACTTACGGGTGCCGTCGCTGGAAATGTCCTCGCTGACCACTTCGGGACCACGGACCTCAGCAATAGCCTTGAGCTTGTCGCGCAAGGCCTTGCTGACGTTCGTCATGGCGTCGAAATCATCGACGCCAAAGTGGTGAATCCATTTCATTACCTGACCGGCACGGAAACGCTTCTCCCCGATTGAGTCGAAGAATTTTTCCATTTCCGGCTGGGTCAGACCCAGCAGGTTTGTTTTAACAGTCGATGTAGTCATGGATTCACCTTCACTCTTAAAGCAATGCTTAGCGAGTGGTTACTTCAGTAGCTGCGAAGAAGTACGAGATTTCGCGAGCAGCAGCGGCTTCGGAGTCCGAACCGTGAACGGCGTTGGCGTCGATCGACTCAGCGAAGTCAGCACGGATGGTGCCGGCAGCAGCTTCTTTAGGGTTGGTAGCGCCCATCAGCTCACGGTTCAGAGCGATAGCGTTTTCGCCTTCCAGAACCTGAACAACAACAGGACCGGAGATCATGAAAGCAACCAGGTCGCCGAAGAAACCGCGCTCTTTGTGCTCAGCGTAGAAGCCTTCAGCTTCGGCTTTGGACAGCTGCTTCAGTTTCGAAGCTACAACGCGCAGGCCTGCTTTTTCGAAACGAGTGGTGATCTCGCCGATGACGTTTTTTGCAACAGCGTCAGGCTTGATGATGGAGAAAGTACGTTGAACAGCCATGGTGTAACTCCAGAAACGGTAATTTGCGAAAAATTAAACCCGCGAATTATACGCGGGTTCTTGGGTATTGCCTAACCTGCGAGGACGATCAGTCGACTTCATCGATCCAGAGTGCCTGAACCGCTTCCAACACCTTCTCGCCGACACGGCCAGAGGTGTTGTCGAAGTCAGGCAATTCCATGATCCATCGCTGCAGGTCGACGAAATTGACAGAAAGCGGATCTACATCCGGCTTGGCTTCGGCCAATTCTTCTGCAATGCGTTGAACATCATTCCAACCGTAGCTCATGACAGTCTTACCAGTCAGTGCGGCGCTTCGGCCGCATGGTTAAGCGAATATTTCGGAATCTCGACGGTGATGTCTTCTTCACCAACGATAGCCTGACAGGCCAGACGCGATTGCGCCTCCAGACCCCAGGCGCGATCGAGGAAGTCTTCTTCCAGCTCGTCCGCCTCTTCCAGCGAGTCGAAACCCTCGCGGATGATGCAGTGGCAAGTGGTGCAGGCGCAGACGCCACCGCAGGCGCTTTCCATCTCGATGTGGTGTTCGTGAGCCAGCTCGAGAATCGAAGTGCCGGGTTCGGCCTCGACGACCATGCCTTCAGGGCAGAACTTCTCGTGGGGCAGAAAAATGACCTGCGGCATCAGATATCCTCGATTTCATTCAGATTGCGCCCCGACAGAGCGGCTTTCACCGTCAGATCCATGCGGCGGGCAGCAAAAGCATCGGTCACTTGCGACAGACGCTTGGTCTGCTGCTCGATGGCATAACCATCGGTGCCTTTCATCAGTTCGGCCAGTTCCTGCATCTGCAGCTCGATGACCATGCGCTCTTCGGCGTCGAGCAAACGCTCGCCATCAGCCTCCAGAGCGCCCTGCACCGCTTCGATCAGGCGCTGGGCATCAACTTGCTGCTCACGCAGGACGCGGGCGACCTTGTCGTCATTGGCGTGCTGGAACGAGTCCTTGAGCATCTTGGCGATTTCAGCGTCGGTCAGACCGTAGGACGGTTTGACCTGAATACTCGCCTCGACGCCCGAACCCAGTTCGCGGGCAGACACGCTGAGCAGGCCGTCGGCATCGACCTGGAAGGTCACGCGAATCTTCGCCGCACCGGCCACCATCGCAGGAATGCCGCGCAGTTCGAAGCGTGCCAGGGAGCGGCAGTCGCTGATCAGCTCGCGCTCACCCTGCAGCACATGGATCGCCATGGCCGACTGGCCGTCTTTATAAGTAGTGAAGTCCTGCGCACGGGCGACCGGGATGGTGGTGTTGCGCGGAATCACCTTCTCCATCAGCCCGCCCATGGTTTCCAGCCCAAGGGACAGTGGAATCACGTCGAGCAGCAGCAGTTCGCCGCCATCGCGCTTGTTGCCAGCCAGCGTATCCGCCTGGATCGCGGCCCCGATGGCCACCACTTGATCCGGGTCGATTTCCGTCAATGGCTGACGACCGAAGGCTTCGGCGACCGCTTCACGAACGCGCGGCACACGAGTCGAACCACCGACCATGACCACGGCATGCACGTCTTCCAGTTCGATACCGGAATCACGCACGGCGCGGCGGCAGGCTTTCAGGCTGCGAGCAACCATCGGCTCGATCAGCGCATCGAAGGCTTCGCGGGTCAGCTGCGCTTTCCAGTCACCGTAGGCGACTTCAACGCTGGCCGCGTCGGTCAGGGCTTCTTTGGCCGCACAGGCGGTTTGCAGCAGATTGCGTTGTGCGCCCGGGTCGAGATCGGCAGACAGGCCGGCGCTCTCGATAATCCAGCCGGCAATCGCGTGATCGAAGTCATCGCCGCCCAAGGCGCTGTCGCCGCCAGTGGCGAGCACTTCGAATACGCCGCCAGTCAGACGCAGAATCGAAATATCGAACGTACCGCCGCCCAAGTCGTAGATTGCGACCAGGCCTTCGGCGTGTTGATCCAGGCCATACGCCACGGCGGCAGCGGTCGGCTCGTTGAGCAGACGCAGCACATTCAGACCGGCGAGTTTCGCCGCATCCTTGGTGGCCTGGCGCTGAGCATCGTCGAAATACGCCGGAACGGTGATCACCGCACCGACCAGCTCGCCACCCAGGGTCGCTTCAGCACGCTGACGCAGCACCTTGAGGATATCAGCGGAGACTTCGACCGGGCTTTTCGGGCCTTGTACGGTGTCGATGAACGGCATGTGCGATTCGCCGCCGACAAAGCGGTATGGCAGTTGTTCGCCCAATTGCTTGACGTCGGACAAACCACGCCCCATCAGGCGCTTGACCGACAGCACAGTGTTCAAGGGATCGGAAGATGCGGCCAGCTTGGCCGACTCGCCAACCTCGACGCGGTCGGCGTGATAACGCACGGCGGACGGCAGGATGACCTGCCCGTCAGCGTCGGCCAGTGGCTCGGAAAGACCACTGCGCAACGCAGCGACCAGCGAATTGGTAGTGCCCAAGTCGATTCCCACAGCCAGACGACGCTGGTGCGGTTGAGGACTTTGGCCGGGTTCGGCGATCTGCAGTAGGGCCATCGTGATCAGGACTTATCTGTATATCAGGCGTGCGACCGGAGCGGCACTGGGTTAATCGTCGAGGCGCTCTTCTAACTGGCGCACTTCGTAGGTGAGCTTGTCGAGGAACTGCATGCGCCGCATCAGGCGTTCGGCCTGTTCGCGTTGCGCCGCATCATCCCAACAGGCTGCGAAGCTTTCGTTCAACTGTTCCTGAGCCACCTTCAGGCGACGCTTGAATACCGCGACACCGTCGAGATCGGCGCTGTCCTGGAGGTCTTCGAGCTCTTCGCGCCATTGCATCTGCTGCAAGAGAAACTCGGGGTCATGGACCGTGACTTCCATCGGCACTTCATGCCCGCTGATGGTCAGCAGGTAGCGTGCACGCTGGGCAGGACTCTTGAGCGTCTGATACGCATCGTTAAGCCGCGCAGACTGCTCGAGCGCTGAGCGCTGCTCGCGCTCGGAAGCGTCGGCAAAGCGGTCAGGATGAACACCGCGCGCCAACTCACGGTAGCGCGTGGCCAACTGCTCGAGATCCAGGCGAAAGCTCGGTTGCAGCTCGAATAAAGCGAAATGACAAGGAATACCCACGACAAGCCTCAGATGTTGAAGCTTTCGCCGCAGCCACATTCACCGCGTACGTTGGGGTTGTTGAACTTGAAGCCTTCGTTCAACCCTTCCTTGACGAAATCGAGCTCGGTGCCGTCCAGGTAAGCCAGGCTTTTCGGGTCGATGATCACTTTCTCGCCGTGACTTTCGAACACCTGATCCTCGGCAACCACCTCGTCGACAAACTCCAGCACGTAGGCAAGGCCGGAACAGCCCGTGGTGCGAACACCCAGACGAATCCCTTCACCTTTGCCGCGCCCGTCGAGGGAGCGTCGCACGTGTCGAGCAGCCGCTTCTGTCATGCTGATAGCCATCGTTGACTCCTTACTCGTCGCGCAATGCTTAGATCAAGCCTTTCTTCTGCTTGTAGTCGCGAACAGCCGCTTTGATAGCGTCTTCAGCGAGTACCGAGCAGTGGATTTTCACTGGCGGCAGAGCCAGTTCTTCGGCCAGCTGAGTGTTCTTGATGGTCTCGGCTTCGTCCAGCGTCTTGCCCTTCATCCACTCGGTGGCCAAGGAGCTGGAAGCGATTGCCGAACCGCAGCCATAGGTCTTGAACTTGGCGTCTTCGATAACGCCCTGATCGTTGACCTTGATCTGCAGACGCATCACGTCGCCGCACGCCGGAGCGCCGACCATGCCGGTGCCGACATCCGGGTCTTCCGCGTTCATCTTGCCGACGTTGCGCGGGTTTTCGTAGTGGTCGATGACCTTTTCGCTGTAAGCCATGGTGCTTAATCCTCACTCATCAGAGAGTCGCTCTTTAAGCCCTGCAACCTGGGGTCGCAGGGCCGGTTCGCGGCGACTTGAAATCAGTGTGCCGCCCACTCGATTTTCGAAATGTCGACACCGTCTTTGTACATGTCCCACAGCGGCGACAGAGCGCGCAGCTTGGTAACGGCCTCGCAGACTTTCTGCGCGGCGTAGTCGATTTCTTCTTCGGTGGTGAAACGGCCGAAGGTGAAACGGATCGAGCTGTGTGCCAGTTCGTCGTTGCGGCCGAGGGCGCGCAGAACGTACGAAGGCTCCAGGGACGCCGAGGTGCAGGCCGAACCGGACGATACCGCCAGATCCTTGAGCGCCATGATCAGCGACTCGCCTTCAACGTAGTTGAAGCTCAGGTTCAGGTTGTGCGGAACGCGGGCGGTCAGGCTGCCGTTGACGTACAGCTCTTCCAGATGCTCGACCTGCTTGTAGAAGCGGTCGCTCAGGGCTTTGATGCGCACGTTTTCGGCAGCCATGTCTTCCTTGGCTACACGGAACGCTTCGCCCATGCCGACGATCTGGTGGGTCGCCAGCGTGCCGGAACGCATGCCGCGCTCGTGACCGCCGCCGTGCATGGTCGCTTCGATGCGCACACGCGGCTTGCGGCTGACGTACAGCGCGCCGATGCCTTTAGGGCCGTAGGTTTTGTGGGCGGAGAACGACATCATGTCGACTTTCAGCTTCTGCAGGTCAATGTCGACCTTGCCAGTGGACTGAGCCGCGTCAACATGCAGCAGAACGCCCTTGGAGCGGGTCAGTTCGCCGATGGCAGCGATGTCATTGATGGTGCCGATTTCGTTGTTCACGTGCATCACCGACACCAGAATGGTGTCTTCGCGCAGTGCCGCTTCGATCATCGCCGGGGTGATCAGACCGTCTTCAGTCGGCTCGAGGTAGGTCACTTCGAAACCTTCACGCTCCAGTTGGCGCATGGTGTCGAGTACGGCCTTGTGTTCGATCTTGCTGGTGATCAGGTGCTTGCCCTTGGAGCCATAGAAATGCGCCGCACCCTTGATCGCCAGGTTGTCGGATTCGGTGGCGCCGGACGTCCAGACGATTTCACGCGGGTCGGCGTTGACCAGGTCGGCCACCTGACGACGGGCGTTTTCGACGGACTCTTCAGCTTTCCAGCCGAACACGTGGGAACGGGACGCCGGGTTACCGAAGTTTCCGTCGACCAGCAGGCATTCACTCATCTTTTGCGCAACGCGCGGATCGACCGGGGTGGTCGCAGAGTAATCAAGGTAAATCGGCAATTTCATGGACTATCTCCTAAATCAGGCTGGCTGGCGTGCCGCTAGCTCTTTGGCTGTCATTCGACGGCGGACGCTTCAATCTTGTCCAGGCGCGGCGCCTTGCCATTGCAACGACGCTGATCCTGACGCTGGGCCACTTCCTGCACCTCACGGCGAGTTACGAGGTCGGCCAAGCTGATACCGCTGAGAAATTCGTGAATCTGCAGGCTCAGGTCGCACCACAGGTGATGAGTCAGGCAGGTGTCGCCGGAGTGGCAATCGCCCTGGCCCTGGCACTTTGTAGCATCGACCGATTCGTTGACCGCATCGATCACCTGAGCCACCTGGATGCCCTGCATGTCGCGCGACAGCTGGTAACCACCGCCTGGACCGCGAACACTGGAAACCAGGTTACTGCGGCGCAGCTTGGCGAAAAGCTGTTCGAGATAGGACAGGGAAATGCCTTGGCGCTCGGAGATATCGGCCAGGGACACCGGCCCGTGCTGCGCGTGCAACGCCAGGTCAAGCATGGCGGTCACGGCGTATCGGCCTTTTGTAGTCAGTCGCATGGACAATTACCACGGAGTTCGGAATGGGCGGGAGTATGCAATTCCCGAGCATTTAAGTCAACTATAAGACCTAGTGCTTTAGTCGGGTTTACCCGCAAAAGAGCGCGCGCATCATAGCAAAGGCTGGCGGCGTACAGCCAGCGCAACCGCGAGATCGTTCTTCGCGAGCAGGCTCGCTCCCACATTGGAAAGCATCCACCAGCGGGAGCGAGCCTGCTCGCGAAACGCGGCGCCCCGGTTTAGCTGGCCTGGCTCTGATCCTTGCCCTTCACGCAGGCAAAGTCTTCTTCGCGCAGCTCAGGCAGATCTTTCGCACAGTAATTACTGCCCAGATCCTTCAGCGCGCCGCACATCCCTTCCAGCCGTCCATCCACCGCTTGCAGGTGATCGAGCAACTGACCGATGGCACGGGCCACCGGATCGGGCATGTCTTCGCTGACGCCATAGGCATCGAAACCGATCTTCTCGGCCATCGCCTTGCGCTTGGCGTCCTGCTCTTCATCGGTTTTGACGATGATCCGCCCCGGAATCCCCACTACTGTAGCGCCCGGCGGCACTTCCTTGGTCACTACGGCGTTGGAGCCGACTTTCGCGCCAGCCCCCACCGTGAATGGCCCGAGTACTTTGGCACCAGCCCCCACGACAACCCCATCACCCAGCGTCGGGTGGCGCTTACCCTTGTTCCAACTGGTGCCGCCGAGGGTTACGCCCTGATAAATGGTCACGTCATCGCCGATCTCGGCGGTTTCACCAATGACGATGCCCATGCCGTGGTCAATGAAAAAGCGCCGACCAACTTTGGCACCCGGATGAATTTCGATCCCGGTCAACCAACGACCGAAGTTCGACACCAGCCGCGCCAGCCATTTCAGCTCGTTGCGCCACAGCATCCCGGCCAGGCGATGAATCCAGATTGCATGCATGCCGGGGTAGCAGGTCAGGACTTCAAAAGCGTTACGCGCCGCCGGGTCTCGATGGAATACGCTCTGGATATCTTCACGCAAACGCTCAAACATCATTCAGTCCTTCCGCTTAAGAAGCTCACCACGGGCCGCTTTTTGGGTTTCCGTGAGGATGCCACGCAAAATATTCATTTCCGCCCGGCTGACCGAGCTGCGTCCGTACAATCGGCGCAGGCGCGCCATCAAGTGCCTTGGCTTTTCCGGATCGAGGAATTCGATGGCAACCAGCGTCTGCTCCAGATGCTCGTAAAAGCGCTCCAGCTCATCCATGGTCGCGAGCTCGGCGCTTTTCACCGAGGCCACTTCTTCTTTCTCGATCTTGGTCGGCTGCCCTTGAGCGGCCAGCCAGGCCATGCGCACTTCGTAGCTCAACACCTGCACCGCCGCCCCGAGGTTCAACGAGCTGAACTCAGGATCGGAGGGGATGTGCACGTGAAAGTGACATCGCTGCAGCTCCTCGTTGGTCAGGCCGGAGTCTTCACGACCGAATACCAAAGCGATTTGCGCGCCCTGCCCCGCCTCCTCGACCACCTTGCTCCCGCATTCGCGGGGATCGAGCAGCGGCCAGGGAATGCGCCGGTCACGAGCGCTGGTGCCGAGCACCAGATTGCAGCCGACCAAAGCGTCTTCCAGAGTGGCGACGACTTGGGCGTTTTCAAGGATGTCACCGGCACCGGAAGCACGCGCATCGGCTTCGTGGTGCGGAAACAACCGCGGTTCGACCAGCACCAGCCGCGACAGACCCATGTTTTTCATGGCGCGCGCGGCCCCGCCGATGTTGCCGGGGTGGCTGGTATTGACCAGGACGACACGAATGTTCTGCAGCAAGGGAGGCGCTCTCGGACACAGGAAAGGGGTGCAAATCTTACAGAACAGCCTACCGTTAAGCTATGAAAGCGAACAGCGACCTTCACCTGAAGAAAAGTTCTGATAGAATGCGCGGCTTTCTTTAACAACCTTAGGTGACACATCCATGCAGCCCATGCTGAATATCGCGCTGCGCGCCGCCCGCAGCGCCAGTGAACTGATCTTCCGCTCCATCGAGCGCCTGGATACCATCAAGGTCGACGAAAAAGACGCCAAGGATTATGTATCCGAGGTCGATCGCGCCGCCGAACAGAAAATCATCGATGCTCTGCGCAAGGCTTACCCGAATCACTCGATCCAGGGCGAAGAGACCGGCATGCACGTCGGTAACGGCATCGAAGGCGAAGAGTACCTGTGGATCATCGATCCACTGGACGGCACCACCAACTTCCTGCGTGGCATTCCTCACTTTGCTGTCAGCATTGCCTGCAAATACCGTGGTCGCCTGGAGCACGCAGTGGTTCTGGATCCGGTTCGCCAGGAAGAATTCACCGCCAGCCGTGGTCGCGGCGCTCAACTGAACGGTCGTCGTCTGCGCGTCAGCGGTCGCACCAGCCTCGACGGCGCTCTGCTGGGCACTGGCTTCCCGTTCCGTGATGACCAGATGGACAACCTCGACAACTACCTGGGCATGTTCCGCGCCCTGATTGGCCAGACTGCCGGCATCCGCCGCGCCGGCTCCGCCAGCCTGGACCTGGCCTACGTGGCTGCCGGTCGTTTCGACGCGTTCTGGGAATCGGGTCTGTCCGAGTGGGACATGGCTGCAGGCGCCCTGCTGATTCAAGAAGCTGGCGGCCTGGTGAGCGACTTCACCGGCGGTCACGATTTCCTTGAAAAAGGCCACATCGTTGCCGGCAACACCAAATGCTTCAAGGCAGTACTGACGGCGATCCAGCCGCACCTGCCGGCTTCGCTGAAGCGCTAAGCTTCCGGCGAAACGCAAAAAGCACCCTTCGGGGTGCTTTTTTTATGCCTGCGATTTCAGCTTCCACTCGAATCCACTGTGGGAGCGGGCTTGCTCGCGAAGGCGGCGCGTCAGCCAACATTAATTCTGGATGGTAGACCGCATTCGCGAGCAAGCCCGCTCCCACAGGGTCTTTGTGGTGAGGCTTGAATCGCAGGCACAAAAAAGCACCCCGCAGGGTGCTTCTTTTTTAAACAGTCGGACTGTTATTGACCCGGCTGATTCTGCGACAGAATCAGCTTGCCTTCCTTGTCGACCGGAATCTGGTTGCCCGGATCGCGATCCATCCGCACTTTGCCTTCCTTGCCATCGAGCGAGTAACGCACGTCGTAACCGACGACTTTGTCGCTGATGTCATTCACAGTGTTACAGCGAGTCTGGGTGGTGGTGTAGGTATCGCGGTTCTGCATGCCTTCCTGCACCTTGTTACCGGCATAACCGCCACCGACCGCGCCAGCGACCGTAGCAATCTTCTTGCCGGTACCGCCGCCAATCTGGTTACCCAGCAAACCACCCGCTACCGCACCAATCGCGGTACCGAGGATCTGGTGTTGATCCTTGACCGGCGCCTGGCGGGTTACAGCAACATCCTTGCACACTTCACGTGGAGTCTTGATCTGTGTTTTGACCGGTTCTACGGCCAGCACTTGCGCATACTCAGGGCCGCTTTTAACCAGGCTGTAGGTGGCAACAGCACCCCCGGCAGTCACACCGACAGCACCCAATACCGCACCAACCAGCAACGACTTGTTCACATGAACCTCCTGACCATCACATGCGGGACGCGCCCGCGCTTCTCCCAGCCTTGGAGCACAAAAAAAGGCGCGAGTTCAACTCGCGCCTTTTTCGGGCTGACAACCGGTGAAGCGATGGCCGTTATGGACGGTCGTCGACTTCCTTCTCGGTGTTGGCCGGAGGAATCAGATCCTCGGTGCTCAGGTTCAGCCAGATCAGCACCACGTTCGCGATATAGATCGACGAGTAGGTACCCGCCAGAACACCGATGAACAGGGCAATGGAGAAGCCGAACAGGTTGTCGCCACCGAAGAACAGCAGCGCAGCGATCGCCAGCAAGGTGGAGATCGACGTTGCCATGGTCCGCAGCAGGGTCTGGGTGGTCGAGATGTTGATGTTCTCGATCAACGAAGCCTTGCGCAGCACACGGAAGTTTTCACGAACCCGGTCGAACACGACGATGGTGTCGTTCAGCGAGTAACCGATAATCGCCAGTACCGCCGCCAGCACCGTCAGGTCGAAGGTGATCTGGAAGAACGACAGGATACCGACAGTCACGATCACGTCGTGAATCAGCGAAACGATGGCGCCGACCGCGAATTTCCACTGAAAGCGGAAAGCCAGGTAGATCAGGATGCCGCCGAGCGCCAGCAGCATGCCGAGGCCGCCCTGGTCGCGCAGTTCTTCACCGACCTGCGGGCCGACGAACTCGACACGCTTGACCGTCGCCGGGTTGTCGCCGCCGACTTTCTGCAGCGCGTCTGCTACCTGATGGCCCAGTTGCGGGTCTTCACCCGGCATACGCACCAGCAGATCGGTGGTCGCACCGAAGTTCTGCACGATGGCTTCGTGGTAACCGGAAGTCACCAGTTGCTCGCGCACTTTGGTGACGTCAGCCGGACGCTCGTAGGTCAGCTCGATGAGCGTGCCGCCGGTGAAGTCCAGACCCCAGTTCATGCCCTTGTGGAAAACGCTGAACAAGGCCAGAACGGTGAGAAACACAGTGACGCCGAACGCAAAGTTGCGAACGCCCATGAAGTTGATTGTACGTAACATGGCAGCCCCTTAAATCCACAACTTCTTGAAGTCACGTCCGCCGAAGATCAGGTTGACCATTGCGCGGGTCACCATGATGGCCGTGAACATCGAGGTAAAGATCCCGAGGGACATGGTCACTGCGAAGCCCTTCACCGGGCCGGTGCCCATGGCGAAGAGGATGCCGCCGACCAGCAGAGTGGTCAGGTTGGCGTCGAGAATCGCGGTGAATGCCCGGCCGAAGCCTTCGTTGATTGCACGCTGCACGGTCATGCCGGCGGCGATCTCTTCACGGATCCGCGAGAAGATCAGCACGTTGGCGTCGACCGCCATACCCATGGTCAAGACGATACCGGCGATACCCGGCAGGGTCAGCGTTGCACCCAGCAGCGACATCAGCGCCAGCAGCAGCACCATGTTCACCGCCAGTGCGACCGTGGCGATCACACCGAAGAAGCGGTAGATGGCGATGATGAACAGCGAAACGAACAGCATGCCCCACAGCGATGCATCGATACCTTTGGTGATGTTGTCAGCACCCAGGCTCGGACCGATTGTGCGCTCTTCAGCGAAGTACATCGGTGCGGCCAGACCACCGGCACGCAGCAGCAGTGCCAGCTCGGACGATTCGCCCTGGCCGTTCAGGCCGGTGATACGGAACTGCGCACCCAGCGGCGACTGAATGGTCGCCAGACTGATGATCTTCTTCTCTTCCTTGAAGGTCTGAACCGGCACGTCTTTCTCGACGCCGTCGACAACCTGCTTGGTGTAAGTGGTCACCGGACGTTGTTCGATGAAGATCACCGCCATGCTGCGACCGACGTTCGAACGGGTCGCGCGGCTCATCAGCTCGCCACCGTGACCGTCCAGACGGATGTTCACTTCTGGTGTGCCGTGCTCGCCGAAACCAGCCTTGGCGTCGGTTACCTGGTCACCGGTGATGATCAGGCCACGCTCGATCTGCGCAGGAGGACGCTTGCCTTCACGGAACTCGAAGGTTTCGGAAGTGGCTTTCGAAGCACCCGGCTCTGCAGCCAGACGGAACTCGAGGTTGGCAGTCTTGCCGAGAATACGCTTGGCTTCGGCAGTGTCCTGCACGCCCGGCAGCTCAACCACGATGCGGTTGGCGCCCTGACGCTGAACGATCGGTTCGGCAACACCCAGCTCGTTGACGCGGTTACGTACCGTGGTCAAGTTCTGCTTGATGGAGTATTCACGGATTTCCGCCAGCTTGGCCGGGGTCATCGCCAGACGCAGCACCGGTTGACCGTTGAGGTCGGCCGGAACAATGTCGAAATCGTTGAAGTTCTTGCGGATCAGCGCACGGGCCTGTTCGCGGGAGTCAGCATCGCTGAAGCCCAACTGAATGGCGCCGCCCAGTTGTGGCAGGCTGCGATAGCGCAGCTTCTCTTTGCGCAGCAGGCTCTTGACGTCGCCTTCGTAGACTTTCAGGCGGGCGTCGAGGGCTTTGTCCATGTCCACTTCCAGCAGGAAGTGCACACCACCGGACAAGTCCAGACCCAGCTTCATCGGGTGCGCGCCCAGATTGCGCAGCCATTGCGGGGTGGTCTGTGCCAGGTTCAGTGCGACGACGTAGTCATCACCCAATGCCTTGCGCACAACGTCCTTGGCCGGCAGCTGGTCTTCAGCCTTGGTCAGACGGATCAGACCGCCCTTGCCGTTGGCGGCCAGCGAGGCTGCCTTGACGTTGATCCCGGACTCACGCAGCGCGGTGCTGACGCGATCCAGATCGGCCTGATTGACCTGCAGTGCCGTGCTGGCGCCGCTGATCTGAATGGCCGGGTCATCGGGGTATAGATTGGGAGCGGAATAAATCAGACCGATCGCCAGCACCGCCAGGATCAGAATGTATTTCCACAGAGGATATTTGTTCAGCATCACGCCGCCCGTTATGAACGCGGGGCGCCTTGCGCGCCCCGTCGATTGAGTAGAAGTTGGAACCTTAGATCGCTTTCAGCGTGCCTTTTGGCAGCGTGGCGGCGATGGCGCCCTTCTGGAACTTCATTTCCACGGTGTCGGAAACTTCCAGAACCACGAAGTCATCGGCCACTTTGGTGATCTTGCCGGCGATGCCGCCGGTGGTGACCACTTCGTCACCCTTCGCAAGGCTGCTCAGCAGGTTCTTCTGCTCTTTGGCGCGCTTGGCCTGTGGACGCCAGATCATCAGGTAGAAGATGACCAGGAAGCCGACCAGGAAAATCCACTCGAAGCCGCCGCCCATTGGGCCTGCAGCAGCCGGTGCAGCTGCGTCAGCCATGGCGTTAGAGATAAAAAAGCTCATTTAGCACTCCAGTTGCAAATGTTGAATCTTGGGGTCAGAAAACTCAGTCCAAAGGCGGAACGGGGAGCCCGCGTTTGGCGTAGAAGGCATCGACAAAGGCGGCCAATGTACCCTGTTGAATAGCCTCGCGCAAACCAGCCATCAGCACCTGATAATGGCGCAAGTTATGGATGGTATTGAGCATGCTGCCGAGCATTTCGCCGCACTTGTCCAGGTGATGCAGATAAGCGCGGGAGAAGTTCTGGCAGGTATAGCAATCGCAGGTCGGATCCAGCGGCGAATCATCATGGCGATGGAACGCGTTACGGATCTTCAGCACGCCTGTATCAATGAACAGATGCCCATTGCGGGCATTACGGGTTGGCATCACGCAATCGAACATGTCCACACCGCGGCGCACACCCTCAACCAGATCTTCCGGTTTGCCAACGCCCATAAGGTAACGAGGTTTGTCAGCCGGCATCATGCCCGGCAGATAATCCAGCACCTTGATCATCTCGTGCTTCGGCTCGCCCACCGACAGACCGCCAATGGCCAGGCCATCGAAGCCGATCTTGTCGAGGCCTTCCAGCGAGCGCATGCGCAGATCCTGGTGCATGCCGCCCTGAACGATACCGAACAGCGCCGCGGTGTTGTCGCCATGCGCGTTTTTCGAGCGCTGGGCCCAACGCAGCGACAGCTCCATCGATACGCGGGCGACGTCTTCGTCAGCCGGGTACGGCGTGCACTCGTCGAAGATCATCACGATGTCGGAACCCAGATCGCGCTGCACCTGCATCGATTCTTCCGGGCCCATGAACACTTTCGAGCCGTCGACCGGGGAGGCGAAGGTCACGCCCTCCTCCTTGATCTTGCGCATCGCGCCGAGGCTGAACACCTGGAAACCGCCGGAGTCGGTGAGGATCGGGCCTTTCCACTGCATGAAATCGTGCAGGTCGCCGTGCTCCTTGATCACCTCGGTGCCCGGGCGTAGCCACAGGTGGAAGGTGTTGCCCAGAATGATTTCCGCGCCAGTGGCAACGATGTCACGCGGCAACATGCCCTTGACCGTGCCGTAGGTGCCCACCGGCATGAACGCCGGGGTCTCGACGGTGCCACGCGGGAAGGTCAGCCGACCACGACGAGCCTTGCCATCGGTGGCAAGCAGTTCAAAGGACATGCGACATTCGCGACTCATTCTGTTTCCTCTGGGCCTGTGTGTTCAGGGGCGGTCGGGGCGGGATTACGGGTGATGAACATCGCATCACCGTAGCTGAAAAAGCGGTAGCCGTTGTCGACGGCGGCTTTATAAGCGGCCATGGTTTCGGGATAACCGGCGAAAGCCGAAACCAGCATCAACAGCGTGGATTCCGGCAAATGGAAGTTGGTGACCAGGGCGTCGACCACATGGAACGGCCGGCCCGGGTAGATAAAGATGTCGGTGTCGCCACTGAACGGCTTGAGCACGCCATCGCGCGCGGCACTTTCCAGCGAGCGCACGCTGGTGGTACCCACGGCAATCACCCGCCCGCCACGCTCACGGCACGCGGCAACGGCGTCGACCACATCCTGGCCGACCTCCAGCCACTCGCTGTGCATGTGGTGATCTTCGATCTTGTCGACGCGCACCGGCTGGAACGTCCCCGCACCGACGTGCAGCGTGACGAACGCGGTCTCGACGCCCTTGGCGGCAATCGCCTCCATCAGCGGCTGATCGAAATGCAGCCCCGCCGTCGGCGCCGCCACCGCCCCCAGGCGCTGGGCGTACACGGTCTGATAGCGCTCGCGATCCGAGCCTTCATCCGGGCGGTCTATATAAGGAGGCAACGGCATGTGCCCGACGCGATCGAGCAACGGCAGCACTTCTTCAGCGAAGCCCAGCTCGAACAACGCATCGTGACGCGCGAGCATCTCGGCTTCGCCACCGCCGTCGATGAGGATCTTCGAACCCGGCTTCGGCGACTTGCTGGAGCGCACATGGGCCAGCACGCGGTGCGAATCGAGCACGCGTTCGATGAGGATTTCCAGCTTGCCGCCCGAGGCTTTCTGCCCAAACAGCCGCGCCGGAATCACCCGGGTATTGTTGAATACCATCAAATCGCCCGGGCGCAAATGCTCAAGCAAATCAGTGAATTGACGGTGTGCAAGGTCGCCGCTCGGCCCATCAAGGGTCAGCAGGCGACTACCGCGACGCTCGGCCAAAGGGTGGCGGGCGATCAGCGAATCAGGAAGCTCGAAGGTAAAGTCAGCAACGCGCATGATGGGGTTCGTCTAGCAGGGCCGGAAAGTCTAGCGGAATTATCAAAAATTGACCATGAAACGTGATTGACCAACGGTAATCACCTCTCTATACTTCGCCGCCATTGAGCCCTGATGGCGGAATTGGTAGACGCGGCGGATTCAAAATCCGTTTTCGAAAGGAGTGGGAGTTCGAGTCTCCCTCGGGGCACCAAAATTAAGAAAGGTCTTGCTTTGCAAGGCCTTTTTTTTCGTCTGTCGGAAAGTGGACGTGTGGCGCTGACCTCGCGCACGCCGCACCTCCCCGCGATTTGTTTTTGATCAGAAATCCGGTACGTGAACGCTCACAACCTGCGGGCAATTTCCTTCCAGATATAGCCGTAGTTGTATTTGAGCCAGAGAACCAGCGCTTTATCGAATTGACTGCGAAACCAACTGCGCTCTCTCTCAGCCAGCCTTTCGTTGATCATGCTATTGAGCGACTCGGGATCGAAACCCGTCCAGACAGAGGGCACGGCAGCCGCAATATTGGTGAAACACACCGGTGCGACTTCTGAATAAAGGATCTCGTACAGCACACCGGGATCGATGTTCTTTACCTGACTGGCTATGTAGTCGTAATCCACAGGGAAATCGTTGAACGGATCAGAGAGTGCGACCCTTACATTTTTCAGTTCCGGCTCACTCAGAAAATGTCCCAATGCGAAAACTCCTCCAGTTCTTCATCCACTGAGTCAGCGACCACTCCACCTGCGGCGCCACCGGCAACCGATCCAACCAAAACAACAGCTTTTGCACAAATGGGAGCCCCTGGGCCACAGAGTGCGCTAACTCCCATACCCGCAAGAATACCGCCTACGGCACCACCGCCAACGATGATGCCTTGACGTGCCGCTTCTTTCGGTTTGTTTTCGGCATTGAGGATTTGATAAGTCGCGAGGGCCGCAGTCACCAGGACTCCGAGCTTCCCCATGATCAACATTTTCTGAGTGCCCTTCGTGAACTTCACATCGTCCCGACCGGCTGCTTCCAAAATGGTGTAGTGAACCTTTGACTGCTCTGCTGCAGTAAAGATGTTGTAAGGTTTTTTGAAAAGTCGCTCCGAGTAGCGGTCAAAAAGAAACTGCAAAGTCCTGCCATCGGCTTTCTTCATTTGAACAATCGCCAGGCCTTGGAAGTGCTTCAGGGACAGACCACATTTTGAAAACGTGGTCTGTCCCTGAGGGATCCACAACGGAATCCTTTCGATTTCAATGATTGAAATTCAATAAGCTTGAAGTCGTGCCGCTAACAAAATCCCGCGGGTTTCCGACCCGTGCCGTCAGAAAGGCTCTAGGGTCCCCGGTAACCTTTTTGACATGGTAGGTTACGGTCATCTAGGAGTGAGGAAGCGTTAAATGGAGTCAGCTCGTGATAAATACACTAGGGAAATTGTCGAGGCGGAAGAGCTATGGCAGCTGCCTACGGTAGATCGAAAAGGATACGAATGTGGCAGCTGTGGCGTAGACGTTTATCCTGCCTCCTATCTCAAAACCAATCTCAAGCGACCTTATTTCAGCTTGTACGGAGATACCGATCACCTGAACGGTTGTGACGTCGAGGGCGATAAAAAGACAGTTGCTAGAGGAAAAAAGGGAAGCGTTCGCGACGAGTTAGAAACTAGCCCAGGGTTATCTCCGTCGAGATTGACACTTAGAGACGAGCGTGTGGCGGTTGACCCTACGCTTCCTCGCACATCAGCTCAAACCAGCAGCACCAGAACTGCCCGACGTGACATAGACAGTGAAACGGTGAGACCTGTAGGTCGCAGAGCAGCAAATACCATTCGTCCTATCTGCCGAGCATTTCTGAACTTCCCTTTTGACAGAAATATGTCGCTGGACGTTCCAGGAGTTGACGACAAAACATACTGGACTGCCTTCAAGAAGCTAGGAGCCGGCAACAAAGGAATAGAGACGTTCGAGCGCCCAAAAATTTTCTACGCGGAGCTCGCATGGGCGAAAGCTCAAGAAGATGACGGCTCGCTTACCATCCCACTATCGGCTGGTGAGTGGAGTACTGCTCGAAAACTGGTTCGCCATTACAAGGTGCGTGTGAGCTGGGCGAAATGGTCAAAATACAAGCAAACAGTTGTAAGAAATGAGATGGAGGTTGTGCGTGAGGAAGGGATAAAAGCAAAGAAAAAAAATCTCAAAGATCGCGCATACATTTTCTTTATCGGTGACCAGGATGAGGACGATCCAACCATTTTCAACGTAACTGACCATAGGCTGATTTGTGGGCTGCTGGGGGCTTTGATCATCGTATCTTGATGATCACTCCTTAGTTCGCTAGGTTCAGTTGTCACACGATCTGATGGCTGAACCTCTCCCAAACAGTCAAATAAGAGATAACAACATGGACTCAACTCTTCTTGCCGCAATAATCGGAGCAATCGCAACGGTGGCGGCGGTATTGATTGGATGGTATCTCCAACGTCCCAAACCGGCGCCTCCAACCATCGCTCCAGTCATCACTGAGCAGCAAAGCAATGAGGAAACCGAATCTCAAAGCTTTGCGCGTAGGTACTTGGAGTACCCAAGCCACTATCGCTTCATCAAATCGCTACCGAAGTTGAGAGCCGTCGTTCTAGAAAATGCCGGTGAAGGATGGGACACCGGAGTGACGTCCGAGATGCGCGATGCAAGCTACGACGTTACCGCATTTTTAGAATATGCATGGTTGCGTATTGCGGAGTTTTATCCTGATAGGCATTGGGGGGGGCAGTCGGCCCAAGACTACATTCAGACCTACATTCAAGGGCGATACGCGTTCCACTGGTCCAAGCATGAGCCTGGTGGTTCAGGAACCGGAGGAACGATCGTGGGGATACTCACTGGCAACGACGTTATCAAAGATCTGGAGAGCCTGATTTCAGACACCGTCGGCGCCTTGCTGGGCTACAACGACGATTTTGATTTTGTGACGTGGAAAAGGGAATGGGACAACGACGTGATTCTTTCCCAGAGTGAAAACTGACGTCATAATCAGCCACCACCCGAAACGGTGTATCACTACATGTATCCCTATCAATACAATCTGGCTGCAAGCCCCGGAGTGTATGGGAGACGACAGTCTCCCTCGGGCACCAAAATCAAGAAAGGTCTTGCTTAGCAAGGCCTTTTTTTTCGTCTGTTGGAAAGTGGACGCGCAATGCAGAACGCTCACCACCGCGCGGGTAGCACGTGACATGGCACGGACTCAGGTATCGGAGTCGGTTGCAGACTCAATCTGAGCATTTCCCCCAAACAACCGCGCTGCTATCGCCCGCCCCCTCTCCAGCCCCTCCTCCGTCAACCAGACCGACTTGTTCCTGTTCACCGGATTGCTAATGAAACCCTGTTCATGCAATCGGTTCATGATCTCGAAGTCGAACCCTTTCCAGGCATTTCCTTTATCGGAACTAAGTGCTGCCAACAGGGCAAGCACGGCGTCTTCCATCAGTTTGTCGTCGTATTCCATGGTCGTCACTCCATTCGTATCCAACAGTTAACGTCGAGTGTGTGAAGGCTCACCATAATACTCGCCGACCTCCGATGGAAATACCGCTCAATCCCGTGAAGGTTATTGATCGGCTTCCGAGTGCCCAGCCTCGCCTTTGGGCTGCACTTGTTGATCTCACTCCGTATAATCACGCCCCTCTGAAAGTAGTCCACCGCATCGGTGGTTGCATCTACGCATTAACACTCACATTGACGGACGTCGCTAAGGCCCCCCCATGGAAACGTCACTGGAAACCGTCGCCCTGTTCTCCCTCAAACTCGCTTACGAGGAGGAAGGCCTGAGCCCGATTCTGCGGGATGACATGGTTATGGGTGACTATCAGAAAGACGTTTTCGAACTGCTGGTGCGCCGGGGTGATGTCGAGACCATCCAGTTCAAGATGAACGAGTGCCTGGGCTTGGCAATGGAAGCCTTGGGCGGTGTCGAGAAACCGCTGGGGCGGGAGCTGCACAAGCTGTCAGCCGATTTCCGTCAGGCGCAGTCGCTGGAGCAGCTTGATCAGCCGCTCCTCGCGCTCAAGGGTTATCTGAAAGACATTCTCTGATCAGTTGCGCCACGCGCTGAGCTTTCAGCGCCGCGCCTTCAACACCCGTATATCCGTGGGAAACCCATCCGCCCCCACAAGCTTCTTCCAGCCCACATACTGAAACTCGCCCCGCTCATCGATGTAATCACCCTTCTCCACCGACCGGCCACCGACGATCGCCACGCGTTTTTCCTCGCCACAACCGCCATCCGATGGGCGAACGGTATAAATCACATACGGCTTCACATATTGCGTGGCGCGGAAGTATTGGCCGCAGACTTCGTCGACGGTGATCAGCATGGTTTTCAGGCGGGCTTCGCCGTCCATGTCTTCGTGCAGTTTCAGGAAGGAGATGTCGCCGACGTCGCTGTAGCCGAGTGAACGCGCGCGTAGGTATTCGGGGGAGTTCTGGTGGGCGATGCGGCCTTGCTCGGCGGCCTGGTTCATTCTGGCGGCGAACTCGGCTTTGCCTTGGGCTATCGTTGCCTCGGCCTGGGCGGCGACGTTTTCGCATTGCGCGAATTCGCGGGAGCCGAGGTATTGGGGCGTCAGGTTCAAGCGGCGCTCATTGATGATCCGCAGGCTGCCTTCCAGATCACCTGCCACCTCAAAGGCGCCAGGTACGCGACCGCTCCGGACGTCGGCGATTTTCTCCTGCATTCGCTGGCAGTTGGCGAGGTAATACTGCCAGCTGCTTTCCGGGGGTTCCTTCCACTCGGCGAATGCCGGGGTAATGACAGCGGCGCACGTGATTGCACAGAGCAAGCGCAGAACAGAAGCAGCTTTTGGCATGAGTAGTCCATTACAGGAATCAAGAAAGTGGCGCGACGCTACTATTTTGCTATCGTGCCGTCCACTGTCGGCAAGGTGCCGAGCGTTTGTACCGTGACGGGTTTCGAAGGATGGATACGATGGATGTTGTGTTTTTCTTTATCGCCTGGATAGGCATGTGGGTCTGGGTCGTCAGGCAGCGTGGTGCGTGGAATCTGCTACTCGCCAATGTGTTGGGTGCGGCCAGCGGCATGATTGTCGGCCTGGTGGTTTCGCAGCTTTGTGTCGGTCTGTTCGGCTCTAGCCGGCCACCGGTCCCGGGAGTCATGGGATCGCTTCTGGAAATGCTGGCGACTGCCGCGGCGCTGACCGGCGTATGGATGCTGGTGGCCCGTCGCTCGCAGGTCGAACACCCTGTCGCGCGTCAGCTACTGGCCGGCCTTTGCGGCGTTGTGGCCGGCATAACGGCGATCATGTTTTTTGTTCAGATCAATCCGCCCAATCTCGGCATGTGAATGTCTTCGTGGCGTCAGACCTCTATTTTGATATCTTGCCGTCCATCTTCAGCACTCACCGCCAGTGAGTGCTGTTTTGCAGGCTATTGAAGGGTTAAGGAAAGGATCGAATGGAGTTTCTGAGTTTTCTGGCATTTATCGCCGCCTGGGGTTTGATGTGGCGCTGGGTGGTGAAAAACCGCGGCAGCTGGAATCTGTTTTACGGCAACATCGTTGGCGCGGCGGGCGGCTTTATCGTCGGCATGGTGGTGCTGTCGATCTTCCTGTCGTTGTTCCCGTCGGCGCATAAAGCCGAAAAGGCGCCAGTTGAAGACGTGATCACACAGAACGATGTCACCACCAGTCTGTTGCCCGAAGCCGAGTCGGACTCGACGTCCGCGGTGCTGGAAAACGCGCCGGGCTTTGCTGTGATCGAGCCGGATAACCAACCTTCTCCGCCGGATTCCGCACTGCTGCCGAATTACGCCAGCCGGGCACCGAAATCGATATCGGAAAAATCCGTCCTGGATCAGAGCGACGCGCAGGGCCGTAAAGCGCTCACCGCGCTGCGCGACAAGCTTGGGCAAAATGCCGACAGCGATAAATCGATGCTCGCGTATGTCATGTGCGGCACGGTGGTCACCAGCACACTGCGCTTCCCAGCGTCGGAGCGCTTCGCCGACAGCTCTGCCATTGTCACCAAGCGCTTCAAGGATCAGGTCTACACCCTCAGCAACAAGGTCACCGCGCGCAACATGAACGGCGATGACGTCACTTATCGCTTCGACTGCTCGGTGCAGGAGCAATCCGCGTCCGCCGAATGGCGACTGCTGGCGCTGAAGCTGCAGAAGGCTGACTCTTAAGCCTCGTTTAAGGGTTCAAGGCGCCGGCTGCGCTATCATCGCCGGCTTGTGCGCCTTGAGCTCTTTGCCCCCGAATGTCCTCGATACCTGCTGATCTGAACCCGCTGCCTCCCGTGTTGGCCGGCCCGCTGCTGCGACGGCTGGAAGCGACGCGAGTGGTGCTGTGGCTGGTTGGCACCCGCGAACTGTCGTTGACCCTGCGCCTGCAAGGTGTAGGAGACATTCCTCTCGATGCCGGGAAATGCACGGTCATTGCCGTAGGCCGTCAAGCGTTCGTCCATTTGATTGACGTTACGCTCGACAGCACCCTGCCCTGCGACACGCGCATCGACTATGACCTGCTGATCGACGGCCAGACGCCCATCGCCGAATGGGCGCCGCACCTGCTGTACGGCAATGCCCGCTGTCCAAACCTCGTCGTGCGCTCACGGATTGATCAGTTGCTGCATGGCTCCTGCCGCAAACCACATCATCCGGCGGCAGACGGTCTGCTGTGCGTCGATCAACTGCTGTCTGGCGAAACCGATCCGCAACAACGCCCAGCGCTGCTGATGATGAGCGGCGACCAGGTTTACGCAGACGACGTTGCCGGCCCAATGCTGCGGGCGATTCATGCGTTGATCAAGCGCCTCGGCCTGTTCGACGAACACCTCGAAGGTGCCGTGGTCAGCGACAGCGCCAAGCTCTACCAACACCCGGCCAGTTACTACCACCGTGCGGATCTGTTACCGGCGCTGGAGAGCAACGAGACATTGCGCGAGCGATTTTTCGGCGGTGCGCGCAAGCCGATTTTCACCAGCAGCAGCGCCGACAATCACCTGGTGACCTTCGCCGAAGTGATGGCGATGTACTTGCTGGTGTGGTCACCAGTTGCCTGGGGGTTGATCAATCCTGCTGCTCCATCGCTGACGCCTGAACGCTTGAAGCGCTACACCCTGGAGCAGACCCGAATCGATGGTTTCAAGGCCGGGTTGGCCAACGTTGCCCGGGCGCTGGCGCACCTGCCGAGCCTGATGATTTTCGATGACCACGACATCACCGATGACTGGAATCTTTCCGCGCAATGGGAGGAAACCGCCTACGGCCATCCGTTCTCCAAACGCATCATCGGCAATGCCTTGATCGCGTACATGTTGTGTCAGGGCTGGGGCAATAATCCGGATGCGTTCAAGGATGTGCTGGAGAACACACGACGTCTGAGCGCCAGCGGTGACGATCGTTATCTCGACAGCCCGGTGCAGGACGCGCTGATCGATGATTTGCTGCGCTTTCAGCACTGGCATTTCGTGCTGCCAACCAGCCCGGCGCTGGTGGTGCTCGACACCCGCACCCGCCGCTGGCGCAGCGAGATGGCACTCAAGCAACCCTCCGGTTTGCTGGACTGGGAGGCGCTGAGCGAACTGCAGCAGGAACTGCTCGATCATCCGTCAGCAATCATCGTTTCCCCCGCGCCGATCTTCGGCGTGAAGCTGATTGAAACCGTGCAGAAGGTTTTCAGCTGGTGCGGTTATCCGCTGCTGGTCGACGCCGAAAACTGGATGGCCCACCGTGGCGCCGCTCAGGTGATCCTGAACATTTTCCGACACACCCGCACACCCGGGAACTACGTGGTGCTGTCCGGCGATGTGCATTATTCCTTCGTCTACGAAGTGCTTATCCGACACCGCAAGGCCGGGCCACGCATCTGGCAGATCACCAGCAGCGGGATCAAGAACGAGTTCCCGAAAACCCTGCTGGAATGGTTTGACCGCCTCAACCGCTGGCTCTATTCACCGCGCTCGCCGTTGAACTGGTTCACCAAACGCCGACGCATGCGCATCGTGCCCTATACCCCGGAACATGCCGAAGCGGGTGAGCGGCTGTGGAATTCGGCGGGGATCGGGCAGGTATTTTTCAATGCGCAGGGACAGCCGAGCGAGATCATTCAGCACAATTCAAACGGGGCGGTGAAGACGCGGATGCTGGCGCCGGAGTTGGGGGATTATCCTGATTAGCATCACGCATTTTTCCAATGTGGGAGCGGGCTTGCTCGCGAATGCAATTGATCATTCAACATCAGTGTCGACTGACAACACGCTTTCGCGAGCAAGCCCGCTCCCACAGGGGTTGTCGGTGCCTGTCAGTGCGCGGCTACAACAAGCCCCACACCTCTGACAATCATCCCCACCTCCCGCTCATCAATCGTCAGCGGCGGCAACAGCCGTATCGTCTTGCCACGCGTCACGTTGATCAGCAATCCATGATCCCGCGCCGCAATCAGCGTCAGATCGCGAATCGGCTGTTTCAACTCGATGCCGATCATCAAGCCCTGCCCGCGAATCGCCAACACATTGGGGTTGTCTGCCAGTTCGGCGCGCAGGCGGGTCAACAGGCGCTCACCCTGCACCCGGACATTTTCCAGCAAGCCCTGTTCTTCGATGATATCCAGCACCGTGCAACCGACCCGGCAGGCCAGCGGGTTGCCGCCGAAGGTGCTGCCATGGCTGCCGGGAGTGAACAGGTCCGCCGCTCTGCCCCGTGCCAGGCAGGCGCCGATCGGCACACCGTTGCCGAGGCCTTTGGCCAGGGTCATGACGTCCGGCACGATGCCTTCATGCTGGAACGCGAACCACTGGCCGGTGCGGCCGATGCCGGTCTGGATTTCGTCGAGCATCAGCAGCCAGGCGCGCCGATTGCACACTTCCCGCAGAGCTTTGAGGTAGCCGGGCGGCGCCAGTTGCACGCCGCTTTCGCCCTGGATCGGCTCGACCAGAATCGCCACGATGCGCTCGCCATGCTTTTGCTGCAGTTGATCCAGCGCCGCCAGATCACCGAAAGGCACTTTGACGAAATCCCCCGGCAGATCATTGAAGCCCAGCCGCACCGCTGGGCCATCACTCGCCGACAACGTGCCGAGCGTGCGGCCATGAAATGCGTTGGCCATGACTACCACCAGCGGCTGTCCGATACCTTTGCTCCAGCCGTACAAGCGCGCAAGTTTCAGTGCGGTTTCGTTAGCCTCAGCACCCGAGTTATTGAAGAACGCGCGATCCATGCCCGACAGCTCAGTCAGCCGTTTGGCCAGTTGCTGCTGCCAGTCGATGCTGTACAGATTGGAGGTGTGCAGCAGCATTCCGGCCTGCTCACTGATGGCCGCGACGATCCGTGGGTGCGAGTGCCCGACATTGGTCACCGCAACCCCGGCGACAGCATCCAGGTATTCACGACCGGCCTGATCCCACAGGCGAGTGCCCAGACCTCTGGTGAAACTCAGAGCCAGCGATTGGTAGGTGTTCATCAGGGCGGCGGTCATGACTTCAAACTCCAGTGAAGGTCGGTGTGTTTGCAGTATGGTTAGCCACCAGAACTGGATAAACTCGGCAAAACTTCATTCATTTAAAAGCCGAGCTTGATAATGGACCTGTTGCAGGCAATGAGCGTGTACGTGAAGGTCGTGGAAGCCGGAAGCATGACGGCAGCCGCGTTGCAGTGCGAAATGTCCACGACCATGGTCGGAAATCACCTGCGCGCACTGGAGCAAAGGCTCGGCGTGCAGTTGCTGCAGCGCACCACCCGCCGTCAGCGACTGACCGAGTTCGGCAGCGTTTACTACCAGCGCTGTCTGGATGTTTTGGGTCTGGTGGCCGACTCCGAACGCTTGGCCGAACAGGCCCTAGACGAGCCGCGCGGCCTGTTGCGCATCACCGCGCCGCTGACCTTTGGTGTCGAACGCCTGGCGCCGGCGCTCAGCGAGTTTTCCTTGCAATACCCGCAGGTGAAAATGGATGTGGTGCTGACCAACCGCCGTCCGGATCTGCTGGAAAGCGGCCTCGACGTAGCGTTTCGGCTGGGACATTTCGAGCAGTCGAACCTGATCGCCCGGCCGCTGATCGACTACACCCTGACCGTGTGCGCTTCGCCGGCTTACGTCGCCCGACGCGGCATGCCGATCACCCCGCAAGACCTGCAACAACACGACTGCCTGTCCTTCGCCTACCCCGCTGGCGACGACTGGCAATCAGTGGAAAAACGCTGGCGCCTCAGCGGCCCGGACGGCGAGATTCTGGTCGACGTCAGCGGCCCGATGCTGATGAACACCTCCGCCGGCCTGCATCAGGCAGCGCGCACCGGCATGGGCATCGTGATGTTGCCGGATGCGCTGGTGGAACAGGATCTGCGCGACGGCAAACTGGTGACGGTGATCCCCGATTACCAGCCACCGAGCCGCCCTTTGCATCTGTTGTATGCCCCGGATCGTTATCGTTTGCCGAAGCTGCGGCGCTTCGTCGAGTTCGCGATGAAAACCTGGGGCAGATCCTGACTTAGTTGCTATCGACTACGCTCCGGTGATTGCCGACAAGGATGCTGCCACGTGATGAAAAACGACCTTACCGTACGCGATCTGTTGCCCGAAGAAGTGGAGCCAGTGCGGCTGTTTCTCGGCCTACATGGCTGGGGACACCGGACAGGCTCCAGCGACTATTTCGCCCAACTCATCGAAAACTCGCAACGCACTGCCGTCGCGCTGAGCGGCGAGCAGATCATCGGTTTCGCCCGAGGCATCACCGATGGTTTGTCCAACGGTTATCTGTCGATGGTCGTGGTTGATGGCCAGCATCGGCGCGCCGGCGTCGGGCGCGCACTGGTCGAGCATGTCATGGGGGACAACCCCGAGATCACTTGGGTCCTGCGCGCCGGGCGCGAAGGTGCGGAGGCGTTTTTTGCCAGTTTGGGGTTTGAAACATCAGTGATTGCCATGGAGCGCCCAAGGCTCAAGTAACACGTGAGAATCAACTCCCGCTTTTCACCAACACCGGCTTCTCCTGATAACGCTGCGCAAACAACTGCTTCAACTGCGCCACCTTGGGCATGTCGTTGATCACGATGTACGGATAGCTCGGGTGTTCGGTGAGGAAATCCTGGTGATAGTCCTCCGCCGGGTAGAAGCCGTTGTAGGTTTCCAGTTGGGTGACGATCGGTTTGCTGTAGGCATGCGCCGCGTCGAGTTGGGCGATGTAGGCCTGGGCCACGCGTTGCTGGTCGGCGTTGACCGGGAACAGCGCCGAGCGGTATTGCGTGCCGCTGTCGGGGCCTTGGCGGTTGAGTTCGGTCGGGTTGTGGGCCACCGAGAAGTAGATCTGCAGCAGGCTGCCGTAACTGACTTGCGTCGGATCGAAGGTGACTTGCACTGACTCGGCATGACCGGTATCACCTTCGCTGACCCGCTCATATTCCGCCGTGTTCGCCGTACCTCCGGCATAACCGGAGACGGCTTTCTGCACGCCTTTGACGTGCTGGAAAACCCCTTGTACGCCCCAGAAACAACCACCGGCGAACACCGCGGTTTCACTGTGCGCCTGAGTGGTTTCGTCGAGGGCCGGTGGCGGGATGGCCACCGCGTCCTCTGCACCGAAAGAGAACGCCGAGCACTGACCGATCACACCAGCCATGGCGACGCCGAGCAGTGCACGGCGCCAGTTGTTTTGAGCTTTCATGTTGCGCACTCCCGATCAGCCGAAGGTGAAGGCGTAAGCCGATACGCCCGGGTCAAGAAATTCGATGGTGAAGGTCCGGTCCTTCACCTCGTCGGTTTGCCGTACCAGTTGATACAGGCGCTGCTCGGTCACGCGGCCGCTGCCATCCGCGGCGACATCGACACCGTGGGCGTCACCCGGCGCCTGCCCGTCAATCGACACGTTGAAACGCACCGGTTTGCCATCCGCACCCGGGCCCAGCACCAGATGCAGATCGCGGGCGTGGAAGCGGTAGACGATGCGACTGGCCGGCGCGCTGGCGGTGGCCTGCTCGGCACCGACGGCCCACTGGCCGCCAAGGCTCCAGTCATTCAGGGTCAGGTTGGCGGGTGGGTTATAGGTCGCGACCTTGTCAGGCACCAGCCCGGTTTCCGGTACGAAATGTTCCGCACGCTGGTAGCCGACGTAGGTTTCCGGTGACAGCACCTGATTCATGTCCGGCGCCTGTTGCACGCCTTGGGCATCGGCGTTGATCAAGCCGTCGGCGACGGTTTTCGCCCCGGCCTCACGCAGCAACTGCTGTATGACCCGTTCCGATTCGGCGTAATCCCCTTCGCCAAAATGGTGGTAACGAATCCGTCCTTGAGCATCGGCAAAATAATGCGCCGGCCAGTATTCGTTGTTGAAAGCACGCCAGATTTTGTAGTCGTTATCGATGGCGACCGGATAGTTGATACCCAGCTCCTTCATGGCTTTAGTGACATTGCCGACATCGCGCTCGAAAGCGAATTCCGGGGCGTGCACGCCAATCACTACCAGGCCTTGATCGCGGTACTTTTCCGCCCAGGCTTTGACGTATGGCAAGGTGCGCAGGCAGTTGATGCAGGAGTAGGTCCAGAAATCCACCAGCACCACTTTGCCCTTCAATGCCTGGGCGTCCAGCGGTGGCGAATTGAGCCATTGCACGGCGCCATTGAGCGGCGGCAACTGGCCTTCAACCGGTAGTGTTCCCGGTGCCTTGTCGGCAACTTTCATCGCCCCGCCGGCAGCAGGAATCTGCGCCATCATGGTTCCGTTGCCCGTCGGCGATTTGCTGGTCAGCTTGCCGACCAGCGCCTGTTCAATCCCGCCCGTGGAAGCCGTCGACAGCCGCGCCAACAGCCCGGTATCGAGGCCCAGCGCAATCGCTGCGACACCCGCCAGCATCGCCGCCCCCAACCCGCGCCGGACCCACTCCCCCGTACCGATCGAGCGCTTCATCAACGCAAAGACCTTACTGCCCAGCAGCAGCGCCGCCGCCAGTGAAGTCGCGGCGCCCGCCGCGTAGGCGAGCAACAACAGCGTGGTGGCGATGCTTGCCCCTTGCAACGCGGCTCCGGTCAGAATCAAACCGAGGATGGGCCCGGCGCACGGTGCCCAGAGCAGACCCGTGGCGACGCCAATCAGAAACGAGGCGCCGGGACGCGGACGATTGTCCTGGCCCGCGGCTTCGGACAGCCGACTGCCGGCCGAGACCAGCGGTCGCGTCAGGCGCTCGGCGAGGCGCGGCAGCAGCAGCGTCAGCCCGAACAGTGCAACGAACAGCAACGCGAGCCAGCGCCCGTACTGATTGACTTGCACCACCCAACCGCCGCCCACCGCCGCCAGTGTGGCGACGAGGGCGAAAGTCAGCGCCATCCCGGCCAAGAGCGGCAAGCCACTCTTGATAAACGGCTGCCCGGTGCGAGCGAAGACAAAAGGCAGAACAGGCAGGATGCACGGACTGACGATCGTCAGCACACCGCCCAGATAAGCGAGAACCAAGAGCCACATGGTGTCGTCCTGTAGAAAGTGAACATCGAAAAATGGCCATGGCTCATGCCGCCACGGGTTTGAACGTCATCGCCAGGCCATTCATGCAATAGCGCAGGCCGGTGGGTTTCGGGCCGTCGTCGAACACATGTCCCAAGTGCCCGCCGCAGCGTCGGCAGTGCACTTCATTGCGTGACATGCCTAACGATCGGTCCTGACGCGTGGCCACCGCATGTTCCAACGGTGCCCAGAAACTCGGCCAGCCCGTGCGGCTGTCGAACTTGGTCGCCGATGAAAACAGCGCCAGATCACAACCCGCGCAGGCGAATGTGCCGTTGCGATGTTCGTTGTTGAGCGGGCTGGTATAGGCCCGTTCGGTGCCTTCATCGCGCAGGATGGCGTACTGCTCATCCGAGAGCAGCGAGTGCCATTCGCTGTCGCTGTGGCTCACCTCGAAAACCTCATCGGCATGGGCTTGCTCGATCAGTGCGGAGCCCGAGGAAAATTTTGGCAATACACCCGCCACCAGAGCTGCAACCCCCAGCCCGCCGCTCGCTACGAGAATCTGTCGCCGTGAAAACATGGCCGTCTCCAAAAATTCCAGGTGCCTGTCATGGAACACAGCCTAGGCTTGGGTTGATCGCCAAATCCTCACGGGAAGTTAACGAATTCGTGATAACTCGCCCCGAGGAAAACCCGCACAATGCGCTCACTGCGCCGAAGGATTGAGCTTGATGGAATTAACCAGACGCATCCTCGTGGTCGAGGATGACCAACACATCGCCGATTTGATTTGCCTGCACCTGCGCGATGAGCATTACGACGTCGTGCACTGTGCAGACGGCGACGAAGGCATGCGCCTGTTGCAACAGGGACAATGGGATGCACTGATCCTCGACCTGATGTTGCCGGGGGTCGACGGCCTGGAAATCTGCCGCCGCGCCCGGGCGATGGCGCGCTATACGCCGATCATCATCACCAGCGCCCGCTCCAGCGAATTGCACCGCATTCTGGGTCTGGAGCTGGGTGCCGACGATTACCTTGCCAAACCGTTTTCAATGCTGGAACTGGTGGCTCGGGTCAAAGCCTTGCTGCGCCGGGTCGACGCCATGGCGCGCAACCTGAAAATGGACGCCGGCAGCCTCAGTCTCGATGGTTTGAGCATCGACCCGATCACCCGCGACGTCACCCTCAATGGCGCGCGTCTGGACCTCACCCCGCGAGAGTTCGACCTGCTGTATTTCTTCGCCCGACAACCGGGCAAGGTCTTCTCACGCATGGACCTGCTGAACGCGGTGTGGGGCTACAGTCATGAAGGTTACGAGCACACGGTCAACACCCACATCAATCGCCTGCGGGCGAAGATCGAAAGCGATCCGGCACAACCGACCCGCATCCTCACCGTGTGGGGTCGCGGCTATAAATTCGGCACGGAACAACCATGAGACTGAATCTGTCGCAGCGCCTGTCGCTGGTGTTCGCCGTTTTGCTGCTGGTGTGCTGCGGCACCTCGGCATGGCTGCAAGTGCGCTCGAGCAAGATGCATGAACTGGAAGTGGTGCAAGGCCTGTCGCGAGATCTGGCGCAGCACATCGCCCATGACACGGTGCTGATGGACAGCAATGGCCTGATGCCCGGTGCCGTGCGCGAACTGTTCAGCAAGCTGATGCTGGTCAACCCGAGTGTCGAGGTGTACCTGCTCGATACGGAGGGGCGAATTGTCGGTAATGCTGCCCCCGAAGGCCACTTGCGGCGGGAGAAGGTTGACCTGGTTCCGGTGCAGCGTCTGCTTGCCGATCAGCCGCTGCCGATCCTCGGCGATGACCCGCGCAGTGCCGACGGGCGCAAGGTCTTCAGTGCCGCGCCATTGAAGGTCAACGGCAAGTCCGCCGGTTATCTGTACGTGGTGTTGCTCAGCGAAGAACACGATCGCTTCGCTGAACGGGGCGCGACCAGTGCCGCACTCAATACGGCGTTGCTGTCGATCGGGCTGGTGGCGCTGTTGTGCCTGATCGCGGGTCTCACGGCGTTCAACCTGATTACCCGACCCTTGCGCCGATTGACCGAAACCGTCAGCCGCTTCGACATTGATGGCACGCCGCAACCTCTGCCCGCTCCGTCAGCAGCTGTGGATAAAAGCGCTGACCCGGATGAGATCGCCGTGCTTGATGGCGCCTTCCGCCAAATGCAAAAACGCCTCGGTGAGCAGTGGCGCTCATTGACCCGCCAGGATCAGGAGCGACGCGAACTGGTCGCGAATATCTCCCACGACCTGCGCACGCCACTGGCCTCGCTGCACGGTTATCTGGAAACCCTGTCACTCAAGGACGCTACGCTCACCGCCGAAGAACGCCGCCGCTATCTGGGCATCGCACTGGATCAGAGCCGCAAGGTTGGCGGATTGGCGCAATCGCTGCTGGAGCTGGTGCGTCTGGAACACGGTTTCGTGCAACCGGTACTGGAACGCTTTTCGCTGATCGATCTGCTGCAGGACATGTTCCAGAAATTCGAACTGGCCGCCGAAGCCCGCCATGTCGAACTCAAGGCCACCTTCGTGCCCAACCTGCCAACGGTCTGCGCCGACCTCGGGTTGATCGAACGGGTGCTGACCAACCTGGTGGACAATGCCTTGCGCCACACGCCTTCGGGTGGCGAGATCGAGCTGGATTTGAAGCCCCAGGGCGCACTGGTAGAAGTCACGGTCAGCGACACCGGCCCCGGCATCGCTCCGGATCTGCGCGAAGGTCTGTTCCTGCGTCCTTTCAATATTGGCGGCGCGCGGCGTGACGGTGGACTGGGCCTGCGGATCGTCCACCGCATCCTGCAACTGCACGGGCGTGAGATTCAGTTGATCGATGTCGCCGGGCGCGGGGCGACTTTCCGCTTCACGCTGCCGACCGATCAGCAAACCGCTGAACAGTGGATGGTGCGCTCGATGAACCTGAGCACGCCGGACAAATAATCCGCACCACCGGACTGTTGTTCCGTGACAACGCCGCCCCGCTCCCCTAAATTAACCGGCCTGAAAAAGACCTCGCGCTTTCTCGTTTCCACTCAAGTTAAAAAAGTAGTGAAATTTCAATGTCCGATTTCAACACCGCTGAATCCGTAGTCACCGAATCGTCCAAAGCGGAATACGAAAACTCCATCAATCTTTCACAACACCTTCCACAAGCCAAAATCATCAGCGAGATGGTGCTGGATGCTTTCCAGTCGACCCGCGAAAGTGACCAGATCCGCGAGCTGCGCGCCGCGATCCGTCAGGCGCACGACAGCTTCGATGACGACAAGGCCTACGAGCTGATGGGCGAACTCAAGCGCCTCAAGGACGCCGAGGCCGCCGACATCGCCGCCCTCGAAGACCTGAGCAGCAAGTTTTCAATCGGCCGCATCCTGTCCTGCTTCAAGGACGATCCGGCGTTCCAGGAAATCGTTTACGGCCTCGCGCTCAAAGTGCTGAATCAGACCCACCAGGCGATCAGCAACCCGAGCGGCGGCAAGAGCAAGGCTGCCAAGAAGAAAGAACTGGAAATCTTCACCATCAGCAAGGACGGCAGCAGCGTGACCCTGCCGCTGCGCACGCCGCGTTCGCGTCTGAACGTTGACCGTGAAGCGCTGGAGTTCCTCGGTTTCACCTTCGTCGGTGAAGGCGAAGAAGCCGAGTTGGAGGGCGAGACCTTCATCGACAACGCCGGCACCGAACACGCGATCAACCGCAAGAACATCATCACCGCCCTGCAACAGCAAACCGCGTTCGATGGTTACAGCATCGCCGCGCAGTAATCCCGGCGCCGACAAAAAAGCCCCGCTCTGAGATTCAGGCGGGGCTTTTTGTTGGGCGGCGCGGCGATCAGACTTCCGACTGCACCGCCGCGATCATGTCGACTTCAATCGCGGCGTTCTTCGGCAACTGATACACGCCGACCGTGGTGCGGGTGTGCCGGCCGGCATCGCCGAGCACATGGCTGAACACGTCCGATGCACCGTTGGCCACCTCGCTCAGGTCAACGAAGTCCGGGGTCGACTTCACATACACCGTGACCCGCAACAACGCCCGAATCTTGTCCAGCGACCCCACCGCATCGACAATCAGCGCCAGGCAGCGCATGGCACTGATGCTCGCGGCAGCTTGGGCGTCCTTGAGGGTCAACTCCAACCCCACGCGACCGGGATACAGAATCCTGCCATTGACCCGCGGCACCATGCCGCTGATGTACAACTCATCGCGGTGGCGGATCAGCGGCGCGTAATTGCCGCCGGCGGTGTTCTCGGCATAGATGTCGTAGTTCAGCTCTTGTGCCAGGGCAATGAAGCGTTCGTCGCAGGTCATCCTCTCAGTCATTTCGCCCAGCCTTTTGATCAGTGCATGAAGAATCGCGGAGTGGAACAGTTGAGCGCCGAGGAAGTGGCATGGCGCTATCATTGAAGACTGGATCCAAATCTAGGTGGTTTGCGGCGATACCGCAACCTGTCGTTCTGGACGAAAAACCCCGCGACTCTATCGAATCGCGGGGCTTGATGACCTATATCAACGAACTATCTACACAGCGCCCAAGCGCTCAACCATATCAGGGAATTTCTCCACCAAGCGGATCAACAGTGCCGCCTGAGCATTGGGCTTGGACTTCTCCTGCTCCCAATTCCTCAATGTGCTCGGGCTGGTCCTGATTCGCTTGGCAAATACCGCTTGTGACATGTGCAATTTTTCACGCAGTGCAACGATCTCTTGTGCACCAACCTCGGGAACCGGTTTGTCCTCGACGACCGTATTGCGCAGCGTAATTTTACCTTCGCGATGGGCGGCCATCTCTTCAACGCCCTGCATCAATTCCGCAAACAGGTCGCGTTTTTTCATGAGGCACCTCTTTTTTTCAACTCTATCTCAATGGCTTTTTTGAGCGCCTTCTCTTTCTCGGCGGACAGATTCTCAAGCTCATCTTTGTCATAAATCGCAAACATCCAGAACTGACGATCATTCATAAGCCAATAGTAGATGACCCGCAAGCCACCTCGTCGGCCTTTGCCACGCCGGGCGTCAGACCAACGTAATTTCCGGAAGCCTCCAGTTCGCGGTATTACGTCGCCCGACGCTGGATTGCACTGCAGATAATTCTGCAACTCCCGATACTCATCGTCCGTCAGGTAATGACCAACGCTCGCGGTGAATATTGTGGTTTCAAAAAATACAGTTCGCATGGGCAAACTATAGGCAACTTGCCCATGGAGAGACTATCAACAAATTCGACCTTTGATAAACATCCGATCAACAAAAAACCCCGCACATCTCTCAATGTGCGGGGTTTTTCTTGAAACCATCCAGCCTTACGGCGCGTACGTCAGCAGCAGCTCGGCCGGCACCTTGAAGTCCAGGGACATCATGACGCTCAGGGCGGTGATGGTGAAGATCGAGAACACGAACAGCTTGCGTGCCCAGACCGTGTCATCCACCGCCTTGTAGCCGGTCCAGGCCATGTACAGCCAGTACATGCCCATGGCCGCGGCGACGGCGAGGTAGCTCATGCCGGCGTAACCGCTGAAGGTCAGCATCAAGGTCGCCACGAGGAACGCCAGGATGTAGAGCAGGATGTGCTTCTTGGCCACTTCGATTCCGCGCTTGACGGGCAGCACCGGAATCGATGCGGCCAGGTAGTCGTTGAAACGGAAGATCGCGATGGCGTAGGAATGCGGCATCTGCCACAGACTGAACATCACCAGCAGGGTCAGTGCGGCCATGTCGAAGCTGTTGGTTACGGCAACGTAACCGATCACTGGCGGCATGGCGCCCGACAGACTGCCCACCAGCGTGCCGTGAACCGACTTGCGCTTGAGGTACAGGCTGTAGAAGCCGACGTAGATGATGAAGCCGATTACCGCGAACAGGGCGGCCAACGGGTTGGCCACCTTGTACAACAAGGCAACGCCGAGAACACCCAGGATGGTCGCGTAGACCAGGGCCAGTTTCAGGGAGATCAAGCCCTGCACCAGCACCCGGTTCTTGGTGCGTTCCATCTTCAGGTCGATGTCGCGGTCGATGCAGTTGTTGAACACGCAACCGGAGGCCACAACCAGGGAAGTGCCGATCATGGCGGCCAGGAACACCGCCAGATCTACATGCCCTTTCGAGGCCAGGAAGAACCCGCCTGCCACAGAAAGCACGTTACCGAAAATGATCCCCGGTTTGGTGATTTGGATAAAGTGCTTGAGCGACATCGGGTCTACCTCACTTCGCCATCATGTACGTGTGGATGCTGAACATGATCCACAGCGACAGGCCAACCAGCAGCAGGATCACGATGGCCGTAAAGACAAACGCGATCACGTTGTTACGTTGTGCAATCGAACGGTCCAAGTGCAGGAAGTAATACAGGTGAACGATCACCTGGATGACTGCGAACAACAGAACGATTGCCAGCGTGGTCGACTTCGGCAAGGTCGGAAACATCACCAGGCCGAACGGGATGGCAGTCAGGATCACCGACAGGATGAAGCCGATGGCGTACGACTTTACGCTGCCGTGGCCAGCATCATGGCTGTCATGGGAGTGTGCATTAGCCATTACAGAGTCCCCATCAGGTAAACAACGGTGAATACGCAGATCCACACCACGTCCAGGAAGTGCCAGAACAGGCTCAGGCAGCTCAGACGGGTCTTGTTGGTCGCCGTCAGGCCGTGCTTGTTGACCTGGTACATCATGATGCCCATCCAGATCAGACCCGCAGATACGTGCAGACCGTGGGTACCGACCAGGGTGAAGAACGCCGACAGGAAGCCCGAACGGCTAGGACCGAAGCCCTCGGAGATCAGCAGGTGGAACTCGTTGATCTCCATGGCGATGAAGCCTGCGCCGAGCAGGAAGGTCATGAACAACCAGCCCAGAACCTGCTGCTTCTTGCCTTTGTACAACGCCAGCATGGCGAAGCCGTAGGTGATCGAACTGAACAACAGCAGAGCGGTTTCGCCCAGCACGTATGGCAGTTCGAAGATGTCGTGGCCCGACGGGCCACCGGCGACGTTGTTTACCAGTACTGCGTACACCGCGAAGATCGACGCAAACAGAATGCAGTCGGTCATCAGGTAGAGCCAGAAACCGTATACGGTCATCTCGCCCGAGTCGTGGTGATGGTCATCGTGCCCATGGTCACCATGGGCGTGTCCAACATTGGTCACTAAGTTCGACATGGTTTAAGCCTGTTCCAACGAGGTTACACGGGTGGCATTGGCCGGGATTTTCCCTGCCGCGACCAGACGCTTGTGCTGCTCGGCTTCGATGCGCTCGATCGTTTCAACCGGAACCATGTAGCCCTGGTCGTCACGTGCGGCGTGGATCACGAAGTAGATGACAGTGCCGGCCAGGCTGGCGATCGCCAACCACCAGATGTGCCAGATCATCGCGAAACCGAAGACGGTCAGCAGTGCGCCCATCACCACGCCAGTGGCGGTGTTGTTCGGCATGTGGATCGGCTCGTACTTGGCCGGAGCCTGGTACGCAGTACCGTTTTCCTTGGCTTCGGTGAACGGGTCGATGCAGTCAGCCTTAGGCAGCACAGCGAAGTTGTAGAACGGAGGTGGCGACGAGGTCGACCATTCCAGAGTGTGGGCATTCCACGGGTCACCGTGTTCGCACATGTTCTCTGGCTTGTTGCGGTCACGCACACTGACGTACAGCTGGATCAATTGGCAGGCGATACCGACAGCGATCATCACCGCACCGAACATGGCAACGTACAGGTACGGTACCCACTCAGGGTTGGTGGTGGCGTTCAGACGACGGGTCATGCCCATGAAGCCCAGTGCATAGAGCGGCATGAACGCGACGAAGAAGCCCGAGATCCAGAACCAGAACGCTGCTTTACCCCAGCCTTCGTGCAGCTTGAAGCCGAACGCTTTCGGGAAGTAGAAGCCGAAACCTGCGATGTAGCCGAATACCGCGCCGCCGATGATCACGTTGTGGAAGTGCGCGATCACGAACAGGCTGTTGTGCAGAACGAAGTCAGCACCCGGAATGGCCAGCAGTACGCCGGTCATGCCGCCGATGGCGAAGGTCACCATGAAGCCCAGGGTCCACAGAACCTGGCTGGTGAAGCGCAGACGGCCCTGGTAGATGGTGAACAGCCAGTTGAACAGTTTCACACCCGTCGGGATGGAAATCAGCATCGTCGCCAGACCGAAGAAGGCGTTGACACTGGCACCCGAACCCATAGTGAAGAAGTGGTGCAGCCAAACCATGAAGCCCAGTACCGAGATCGCGCCCGAAGCGTAGATCATCGAGTGGTGGCCGAACAGTTTCTTGCCGGTGAACGCCGAGATCACTTCCGAGAAGATGCCGAATGCCGGCAGGATCAGGATGTAAACCTCAGGGTGGCCCCAGGCCCAGAACAGGTTGACGTACATCATTGGATTGCCACCAAGTTCATTGGTGAAAATGTGGAAATCCATGTAACGGTCGAGGGTCAGCAGTGCCAGGGTAGCGGTCAGGATCGGGAACGAAGCCACGATCAGGACGTTGGCCCAGGTGCAGGTCCAGGTGAAGATCGGCATGTCCATCAGTTTCATGCCAGGGGTACGCATTTTCAGCACGGTGGCGAGGAAGTTGACCCCCGTCAGCGTCGTACCCAACCCGGATAGCTGTAGCGCCCAGATGTAGTAGTCCATCCCCACGCCAGGGCTGTACTGCAGACCCGACAGCGGCGGATAGGCAACCCAACCGGTCTTGGCGAATTCGCCGACACCCAGCGACAGGTTGATCAGCACCACGCCGGACACCAGCAGCCAGAAGCTCAGGGAGTTCAGGAACGGGAAGGCAACGTCACGCGCGCCGATCTGCAGCGGCACTGCAAGGTTCATCAGGCCGGTGAAGAATGGCATCGCCATGAAGATGATCATGATCACACCGTGAGCGGTGAAGATCTGGTCATAGTGTTCAGGCGGCAGGTAGCCAGGCGAACCCTCGGTGGCCATGGCCAACTGGGTACGCATCATGATGGCGTCGGCAAAGCCACGCAGCAGCATGACCATGGCAACGATGATGTACATCACACCGATTTTCTTGTGGTCGACCGACGTCAGCCACTCGGTCCACAAGTAGGTCCACTTCTTGAAGTAGGTGATTGCAGCGAACAACGCCAGACCACCGAGCGCGATCATCGAGATGGTGACCATCACGATCGGCTCGTGGAAAGGGATCGCTTCCCAACTTAATTTACCAAACATCGTTTACTCCTCTGCCCCGGCAGCTGAATGCGAATTCGAGTCCATGTCCGTTGCCGCCACTTCTTTCTCTTTCTTCTCGTGCTTCAGCGGCTTGCCCGGTTTCATGCCTTCGTACTTGTCGACGATGGTCTGGAACAGGTTCGGCGTGACCGAGGAGTAGAGCTCGACTGGATTGTTCTGGCTTGGCTTGGCAAGGGCTGCGTATTCAGCTTGTTCAAGCTGTTTAGGTGCCTTTTTGACTTCACTTACCCAGGCGTCGAAATCTTCCTGAGAAGTTGCGATCGCTTTGAATTTCATACCGGTGAAACCAGCGCCGCTGTAGTTGGCGGAGATACCGTCCATTTCAGCGTTGCGGTCAGCGATCAGGTGCAGCTTGGTGGTCATGCCCGCCATCGCGTAGATCTGGCCGCCCAGGCCCGGGATGAAGAACGAGTTCATCACGGCGTCGGAGGTGATCCGGAAGTTGACCGGAGTGTGCGCCGGGAACACGATCTTGTTGACCGTGGCAATGCCTTGTTCCGGGTAGATGAACAGCCACTTCCAGTCCAGCGCAACGACTTCGATGGTCACCGGCTTGACGTCGGATTCAATCGGACGGTACGGGTCCAGTTTGTGGGTCGAAATGTAGGTGATGTAACCCAGGGCGATGATGATCAGAACCGGGATGGTCCAGACCGCCACTTCGATTTTGGTCGAGTGCGACCATTTCGGGGTGTAGACGGCATCCTTGTTGGACGCGCGGTACTTCCAGGCGAACAGGAAGGTCATGACGATAACCGGCACAACGACCAACAGCATCAGCAGCGTGGCGGTGATGATCAGGTTGCGCTGTTCCAGGCCGACCTGGCCCGTTGGATTGAGCAGGGTCATGTTGCAGCCTCCCAGCAACAACGTGCCGAGCAGCGGCACTAGGCCTAGTAATCTGGGGTACCTGTTTTTACTCATCTCACGACCTCTAAAGCAGCTTGCGCAATGCAGTTGGGTTTTGATCGCCAACACTTCACCCTGCCAAGGGTTGGCATTTTCTTTGGATTGAATAAGGGCCGCCCGTCGCGCGTCAGACGCTCGACAAAACCATGGACAGCGGTCAGTTCTTATTCGAATTCGTGGTCAAAGGCCTTGTTACAGACCAATTCCATTTGGTGCGGAAAGTTGGAAGGCACCGACACCTGGGTGTCGCAAAAGCCTTTCGGCCCGCTCGACACCCGACTTCCTGTCCAGTTCCTTAATAAAGGCTGAACAGTGCCGGGAATTCAGTGCGGGCGATTGTAGATAGGTAGCGCCCTATACACCATGTCTTATCCCGAAATAATTTTTATCGCTCAGAGCAACAATCCATCACCGTTTTTGCAAAAGTTTCGCATGTTATCGAAATCGATTCTCAACAAAAACACCAAAAAATGTAGGCCTATACACCTCAGTTCAGACAGCTCCGAAGGGATTTTCCCAGCGGCGAATCGGCGCAAAGCCCGATATTCAAAGGCCTCTGGCCATCTGCCAGAGCCTGTTAAAACTGCCTGATCTGGCACCTGCGTGCAAAACCAGAAAAATGCCGAAACAGACCAATCCTTTTTTGTAACATTACGCCAATCCGGGTCGCCGAAACGCCCTGCGACAGGGCGCGTGTGACAACATGTCGCACATCTGCCGCACTCTCCATTGCCGTTCGTCACGGTGATTTCACAAACACTCTGAAATGCAAAACGCCCCGATCGGCTGATACGCAAATCGGGGCGTTTTCTGTATCGGCCAATCTGCCGAAGAGTTGATTCAGCGCAGTGCTTTTCGGTTACGCGAGGTCAGCAGCGGCACCAGAATCACCACCAGCACGAACGCCACCAGCGCCCATTGCGCCAGCGACAGACCGAGGATCGGCGGGTACGGCGTCGAGCAAAAACCATCGACCTGGAAGCCCAGCGGGAAGATCTTCGCCAGCGGCAGGTCGTCGACAATCGGCTGCAACACATCGATGCCGCAGCTCACCGCCGGATAGAACTGGGTGTACACGTGATGCCCGGCAACACCGGCGCCGGCGATCGCGCAGATCACCACCAGCACTTCGAACACCGTGATGCTGCGGCGGGTGCGCATGGCCGCGCCGATAAAGGCGAACAACGCAATCAGCAGCAATGCATAACGCTGCAGGATGCACAGCGGGCATGGTGCCTCGCCCAGCACGATCTGCATGTACAGCGCGCCACCAATCAACGCCAGGCAGATGATGCCCAGCAGCACCAGAAAGCGCCGCTCACGTCCCAGTCGAATCGTTTCCTCGCTCATCGCGTTTCCCTTGTATGTCCATGGTTCAGCTGGCTGGCGGCTGCGCTTGCAGTTGCGCCAGCAGGCTGATGTTGTCTTCGATATGCCAATTGGCCGCGATGCGACCGTTGTCGATCTGATAGATATCGGTTGCCCGGAAGTCTACACGCTGGCCCTGTCCTTTGAGAGTCTTGAACGTCCCGCTGAAGTGCCCGCGAAAGTGCAGATGCACCACCACGCGGTCACCGGCAATGATCATTTGCTCGATCTCGCAGCTCAGGTCCGGCACCGCCGTGCGAAAGAACTTCGATGCCAGCAACGGCCCGGTCGGCCCCTGCACCCGACCTTCAGGCGGGGTCTTGTCGACAAACTGCGGCGACAAGGCGGCCGTGGCCAGGGCCTCTTCCCCACTGTTCCAGAAACTGCCGTAACGCCGCGCCGCCAACTCCATTGCATCGCGCTGAGCCTTTGGCAGGCTCTGATCGACGATCAGGGTCTGTGGCGTGATCAATGCCGATTCGGCCGCAGCAAACGGACTGGCCAGCAAAGCAGCCGACAGGCCAAGCATTGCCAGGTTCAGACGAGAGGAGAAGATGATGTGCGACATGGGGGCGATCCTGATCAGTTAAACGAACGAGCGCCTATCATCAGCATCGGGGAATAAACGATAAACCGGTTAAGAAACGATTAACCTTTAAACACTTTTTAAGAATCAAAATTGCGTAACGGCCATCGCGAGCAGGCTCACTCCTACAAGAGATCTGCTTCGTACACCATTTTCATGTACGCCACCGCCCCTGTAGGAGTGAGCCTGCTCGCGATGAAGGCGACTCAGTCCTAAGGATTATTCCAAAGCAGCAGCCGGCCCGAAGAACTCATAACGGCTCTGCTGCTCCGGCACACCCAGCGCCTTCAAATGCCGCTTGATCGCTCCCATGAAGCCCTTCGGCCCGAGGAAGTAAGCATCGACGTCACGTTGCGCCGGCAGCCATTCACCCAATTGCTCTTGGCTGAGGATCCCGACCTTGTCCGCCGCCGGGCTCACGCCGTCGTCTTCGGCGTAGCAATAGAAGCGCTTGAGCTGCGGATGACGCGCCGCCAACCCATCGATCCAGTCACGGAACGCATGCACGCTGCCGTTGCGCGCGCAGTGGATAAAGTGCACCGGGCGCTCGGTTTGCAGCGCTGCTTCGAGCATCGCCAGGGTCGGAGTGATGCCGACCCCGCCACTGATCAGCACCAGCGGTTTGTCGCTGGCAGTCAGGGTGAACTCGCCCGATGGCGGGAACAGCTGAATGCTCGCGCCGACGTGCAATTGGTCATGCAAGTGGTTGGACGCACGACCGCCCGGTTCGCGTTTGACGCTGATGCGGTACTGACCTTTATTGGCCAGTGCCGACAGTGAGTAATTACGGCGGATTTCTTCGCCATCAAGGATCAGCTTCATGCCAATGTACTGACCCGGTTCTGCGGCAAGGATCGGGCCTTTGTCCGCCGGCTCGAAGTAGAACGAAATGATTTCCGCGCTCTCCTCGACCTTGTCCACCACGATGAACTCCCGCGCGCCACGCCAGCCGCCGACTGCCTGTTCTTTCTGGTCGTAGATCGCGGCTTCAGCGCCAATCAGAATCTCGGCCAGTTGCCCGTACGCCGCGCCCCACGCGCTCATGACTTCAGGCGTAGCGATCTCGTCGCCGAGCACTTCGGAAATGGCGCGCAGCAGGCAGGTGCCAACAATCGGGTAGTGCTCCGGGAGGATTTGCAGGGCGACGTGCTTGTTGATGATCTTCGCCACCAGATCGCCCAACTGGTCGAGCTGATCGATGTGCCGGGCGTACATCAACACACCATTGGCCAACGCGCGCGGCTGATCGCCACTGGCCTGATGCGCCTGGTTGAACAGTGGGCGCACCTCAGGGTATTCGGAGAGCATCATGCGGTAGAAGTGGGTGATCAGCGCTTCTCCGCCGCTTTCCAACAGAGGCACAGTGGATTTGACGATGGCACGATCCTGGACGCTAAGCATAAGAATGACTCCTGAGCTTTTTGAGAATTACCTTAGGCTTATCAGTTTTCGTGCCAGATTATTTATCGTTATGAATCAATGACTTATTTTTTACGTAGTCATTTAGACTCAAAGCGCTTTATAGTCATCACGACTACATCGAGTCTCTTTGACTACAAGACCATGACCGCCAAACCCCTGCTCACCGCTCTACTGCCACTGGTCTCCGACCTGTCCCGCGAACTGCCCGAGGGCGAGCGCTATCGGCGCCTGCTCGAAGCCATGCGCGCCCTGCTGCCGTGCGATGCCGCCGCGTTGCTGCGCCTGGACGGCGAATGGCTGGTGCCGCTGGCGGTGGATGGTTTGAGTACCGACACCCTCGGCCGGCGCTTCAAGGTCAGCGAACATCCACGCTTCGAGATCCTGCTGGACGGCGCCGGGCCAACGCGGTTCGCCGCCGACAGCGACTTGCCCGATCCTTACGACGGCTTGGTCGATGGTCTGGGCGATCACCTTGAGGTACATGACTGTCTCGGCTGTCCGCTGTTCGTCGATGAAAAACTCTGGGGCCTGATCACCCTTGATGCGCTCGATCCGGAGCGTTTCGAACCGATCGAACTCGACGCCTTGCAAGCCTTCGCCAGTCTCGCCTCGGCCACGGTCAATGCCGCCGAACGCATTGAGCGCCTAGCGCTGCGTGCCGAAGACGAACACCAACGCGCCGAGGTCTACCGCCAGGCCAGCGGCCAGCAGCAACGCGAAATGATCGGCCAAAGCAAAGCGCACAAACGGCTGGTGGAGGAAATCAATCTGGTCGGCGGCAGCGACCTGACCGTGCTGATCACCGGCGAAACCGGGGTCGGCAAGGAGCTGGTGGCGCAAGCGATTCACGCCGCCTCGCCGCGCGCCGACAAACCGATCATCAGCCTCAACTGCGCCGCTCTGCCCGATACGTTGGTCGAAAGCGAACTGTTCGGCCACGTGCGCGGCGCCTTTACCGGCGCCACCAGCGACCGCCGCGGCAAGTTCGAACTGGCCAATGGCGGCACGCTGTTTCTCGATGAAGTCGGCGAACTGTCGCTGACCGTACAGGCCAAGTTGCTGCGCGTGCTGCAAAGCGGCCAGTTGCAGCGGCTCGGCTCGGACAAGGAACATCAGGTCGATGTGCGCCTGATCGCCGCGACCAACCGCGATCTGGCCGAAGAAGTGCGCAGCGGCCGCTACCGCGCCGACTTCTATCACCGCCTGAGCGTGTACCCGCTGCGAGTGCCGGCGCTGCGCGATCGCGGCCGCGATGTGTTGCTGCTCAGCGGCTTCTTTCTGGAACAGAACCGCTCGCGCATGGGCCTTAACAGCCTGCGCCTGAGCAGCGACGCCCAGGACGCGTTGCTCGCCTACACTTGGCCGGGCAACGTGCGCGAACTGGAACACTTGATCGGGCGTAGCGCACTGAAGGCGCTGGGCAATTGCAAGGTAAGGCCGAAGATCCTCAGTTTGAGCGCGGCGGATCTGGATTTGCCGCGTGAGGCTGTGGATAACTCGGTGGAGCCGGTTGCCGAGGTGCCCGCGATGCCGCTGATCAGCGGCGATTTGCGCAGTGCCACCGAGCAATATCAGCGGCAGTTGATCAGTGCTGCGTTGGCGCGAAATCAGGATAACTGGGCAAGTGCGGCGCGAGAGTTGGGGCTGGACCGGGCGAATCTAGGGCGGATGGCTAAACGCCTTGGGATGAGATAGACCTCCATTGTGGCGAGGGAGCTTGCTCCCGCTCGGCTGCGCAGCAGTCGCAAAAGCAGCGGACATGACCAACCTGATACACCGCGGTGGATGGTTATGGGAGCGCTTCGCACTCCAGCGGGAGCAAGCTCCCTCGCCACACCGTTTGACCCGGATTGAGGATTGAGCCTAAAGCCTGCCCCCGACAAGTCGATAACCCGGCATCAATAGTTTCTGGCGATTTGCACCCTCGCCCATCACCTTTTTCCACAGAAGGTTTTTATGTCTTCCAACAAAGCCCGCGCAGATTCACTTTCGCTTCTGCTGTTTACCTTGCGCAGCGGCAAGCTGATGGCGATCAACCTGCTGAAAGTCAGTGAAATCATCCCCTGCCCGCCACTGACCAAAATGCCCGAGTCGCATCCGCACATCAAAGGCATCGCCACCCTGCGCGGCGCGTCGCTGTCGGTGATCGACCTCAGCCGCGCCATCGGCGAGCGACCACTGGAAGACCCGAACGGCGGCTGCCTGATCGTCACCGACGTCAGCCGTTCCAAGCAGGGTCTGCATGTGCAGGCGGTGAGCAAAATCGTCCATTGCCTGACCACCGACATCAAGCCGCCGCCGTTCGGCTCCGGCGGCTCGCGCGCCTACATCACTGGCGTGACCTCAGTCGACGGCACACTGGTACAAGTGCTCGACATCGAGAAAGTCATCCACAGCATCGCCCCGGCGCAGATCGAAATGGCCCCGACCGACCTGAGCATGGAAGACGCCGAAGTCCTTGGTAACGCACGGATTCTGGTGGTCGACGACAGCCAGGTGGCGTTGCAGCAATCGGTGCACACCCTGCGCAACCTAGGCCTGCAATGTCACACCGCGCGCAGTGCCAAGGAAGCCATCGACTGCCTGCTGGATCTGCAAGGCACCGCGCAGCAGATCAACCTGATCGTCTCCGACATCGAAATGTCCGAAATGGACGGCTATGCCTTCACCCGCACCCTGCGCGAGACGCCGGACTTCGCCCACCTCTACGTGCTGCTGCACACCTCGCTCGACAGCGCGATGAACAGCGAGAAAGCGCGTCTGGCCGGGGCCAACGCGGTGCTGACCAAGTTCTCCTCGCCGGAACTGACCCAGCGCCTGATCGAAGCGGCCAAACACGTCGCCGCCAACGGTCACTGAGTCTTGGGCCAGACATACTGCTTTCTGATGCGGCGCGACCTTCGCCAAGGCGTGCCGCCGATCCACTGGCCGGAAGGCATTGAGCTGAGCACTTATCGCCCGGAACTGGCGGCGGCGGTGCATCAGCTGATGCAACTCGGCTACCGTGAGGGCGGCGGTCGGGTGCCGGCACTGGAGGAATGGCAGCAGCGCTTCGAGAGCGATGCCGAATACGATCCTGAATTGTGCTTTATCGCCCGCGATAACGAAGGCGTGATCGGCGTGGCGCAATGCTGGACCAGTTCGTACATCAAGAATCTGGTGGTGCATCCGCGCGCTCAGGGTCGAGGTTTGGGTCGGGCGTTGCTGTTGAATGCATTCAAGGTGTTTCAGCAACGGCGCGAAGGATTTGTCGATCTGAAGGTGCTGGAAGACAATCTGCGGGCGCAGCGTTTGTATGAGAGTGCCGGGATGATTGTGGTTCGCCGGGAACTTGTGCCGGACTGATCGACCGTCTTCGCGAGCAAGCCCGCTCCAACAGGGGGAACGCATTCCTAATTGTGGGAGCGGGCTTGCTCGCGAAGAGGCCGGCCCAGGCAACTTCTCCCCCTCAGGCATACTCAAACCTTGGCCAAACCAAGGATGCCCAACCATGAAAACCCTCTCCCTGAGCCTGCTCTGCCTCACCGCCCTGGCCTCACAGGCCCACGCCTCCAGCCCCGACGCCTGGGCCGCTTACGATAAAACCGTGCTCGCCAGCTGCACCAAGGCCAGCGGCCTGAAAGACGCCAAACCCGTCGGCACACCCGCGCAATTCGATGACCGCGTCGGCTACACCGCCGTGCTGTTGCAAGGCCAATACCCGCAAAAACACATGAAAGGCCAGCAAGGCACTGAGCTGTGCCTGTACAGCAAAAAGTCGAAAACCGCGTTCGTCACCGAATGGGACTCGATCCGCCCGACCGCCAAGCCCTGAGGGCTGGCGCACAACTTGCTTCGATCAGCCTCAGCCTGGCGACTTTACGTCGCCGTATCACACTCTGATTGAAGATTGATCGTGCAATGAATACGACATTTTCCTGCGTCGGTTGCGGCAAATGCTGCACCGACCACCATGTGCCCCTGACCCTCGCCGAAGCCCGCATGTGGGCGGAGGATGGCGGCCAGGTGATCGTGCTGGTGGAGGCCTTTCTCGGCAACGGCCTGGGCCTGCCGGCGCAGCAGCGTGAACACGCCGAACGGCGTTCGCTGGTGGTACGCAGCGGCACGACCGAGGCCCACGTGGCCATCACCTTCGCCGCCTACAATGTCGGGCGCTGCCGGAATCTTGACGAAGACAACCTGTGCCGTATCTACGAACGCCGGCCGTTGGTGTGCAGGATTTATCCGGCAGAAATCAATCCGCACATCCCGCTCAACCCGGCGGCCAAGGATTGCCCGCCGGAGTCGTGGCAACAGGGGCCGCTGCTGATTGTCGGCGGGGAGTTGGTCGATCAGGAACTGCTGGAGCTTATCCAGCGTTCGCGCCAAGCCGATCGCGATGATATCCGCATCAAGGATGCGATCTGCGCCGCGCTGGGGATTCGCACCACGGCGCTCAAGGGTGACGGGTTTACCGCGTATTTGCCGCAGATGGACGCTTTTGCGGCAGTGATCGATCAGGTTTCAGCACAGCCGCTGAGTGAAGCGTCCAGCGAATGGCTGTTTCATTTGTCCGGGGATGATGTGGCCGTGCAGTTGCTTGCCGCCGGGGCGCAGGTGGTGACTGAGCCGGCGCAGACGTATGCATTCATTTCGCTGCGGGCGGCTTGATCCGGATTTTGTACTGCCTGCAATGGCCCCTTCGGGAGCAAGCCCCCTCCCACAGGGTTTTGAGTTGTACACAGAATAAATGATCAACTCACAAACCTGTGGGAGGGGCTTGCTCCCGAAGAGGCCGGCCCAGATAACCTCAATCCCGAACCTGTCGCCGTCCCCAGAACTCCCGCGCCAGCAACCGCAAATCCCCCGCCAGCCCCGCCACATCTTCAGAATTGCGCTGACTCTGCCGCCCCTCATCCACCGTCAATTCCGACGCCGTGCGAATGCTGACGATGTTGCGATTAATGTCCTCGCTCACCGCACTCTGCTGCTCCACCGCCGCGGCAATCTGCAGGCTCATCTCGGTGATCTGCTCGACCCGCTCACTGATCCCGTCCAGCGCCCGCGCCGCGCGCTGTGCCTGTTCGACGCTGTTATCCACATGCTCGCTGCTCTGCTGCATCACCAGCACTGCATCGCGCGCGCCATTTTGCAGGCTGCTGATCATCCGCTGGATCTCGTTGGTCGACTGCTGCGTGCGTTGCGCCAACCCGCGCACCTCATCGGCCACCACTGCAAAACCGCGCCCGGCATCACCAGCGCGCGCCGCTTCGATCGCCGCGTTAAGCGCCAGCAGATTGGTCTGCTCGGCAATGCTGCGGATCACCTCCAGTACTCCGGAAATCTCGCTGCTGTGGCCTTCGAGCTGATGAATCACCTCGGTCGCCCGCCGCAACTCCTCGGCCAGACGCAACACCGCACTGCGACTCTCGCCGACCAGCAAATGCCCTTCGCGGGTTTCCGTGCCGGCCATGTCCGCCGCCACCGAGGCCTGCTGCGCATGGCTGGCAACCTGCGCGACACTGGCGGCCATCTGATGAATCGCCGCCGCCACCTGATCGGTTTCCGCTTGCTGCGCCAACGAACTGCTGTGGCTGCTTTGCAAATGATCAACCAGTTGCGCCGCATGCCCGGCCAACTGCTGCGATGCATCACCGATGCGCCCGGCCACAGCGCCGACCTGCGCTTCGAGCATCTGCAGGGCGAATTCAATCTGGCCGATTTCATCGCGGCGCCCGGTGTAAATGCTCTGACTCAACGGATTGTCCGCGACCTGCCGCGCCCGTTCGCTCAGCCGCTCCAGCGGCCGCAAGATCCAGCGCACGCCGAACGTGCAGAGACTGCTGCCGACAACAAATGCCAGCCCATCGATCCATGCCGACTCCGGACGCAACCAGGCCTCGATCCCCAACACCAGCCCCAGCAACGCACTGGCCAACACCGTGATCCTGCCACGCAGACCTAAAGTGGGCAGCGGCCGCCGTCCCTTCAACTCTCCACGCAACTGCGCGTACACCCGCTCCGCCGCCGCCACCTGCCGTGCATCCGGCCGGGTGCGCACCGATTGATACTCCACCGCCACGCCGTTCTGCGTAACCGGCGTGACATAGGCGCTGACCCAATAGTGATCGCCATTCTTGCAACGATTCTTCACCAGCCCCATCCACGAGCGCCCGCCCTTCAGCGTCTGCCACATATGCGCAAACGCCAGCGCCGGCATGTCCGGATGGCGCAACAGGTTGTGTGGCTTGCCGAGCAATTCGTCGCGACTGTAGCCGCTGATCCTGATGAAATCGTCGTTGGCGTAAGTGATCGCGCTGGTCAGATCAGTGGTCGAAAGAATGTTCGCGTCCGGCGCCACATCGACGTTACGGCCGGTTACCGGGAGATTGATCTTCATGGAAAGCGCGCTCGTTTTATGGGAAGAGTCGGCAGGGCTGCTGACTCTAAGCGCACCAATTGGTCAAATATTGATCTGGCTCAGGATCTGAGCACTTAGCCATCACTGCGACCGAAAATCGCAGTCGATGGCTGAAGGCGGGATGAAACTCAGCGCTTGCCCATCGAGCGACGGGTGCCCGGCGGCGCCATGCCCGGGGTCTTGGTATGGCCGTTCTTGGCGCCGTTCTTGTACCACGGCTGATTCGAACCCTTGGCCGCCGCCAGTTCACCCGGTTTGAACGGGAACTTGAAAGCCGGAATCTCGGGTTTGGTTTCGCTGGCATCAGTCAGCTCGGCCGGGACATCGCTCACGGCGTCGTCAACCGGCGGTTGGGTCGGGGAAGTCATAAAAGCTCCGCAAAGCAAAAAGTCGGGCCCGAACAGTGAGCCGCGAAGGCGCGCAGTATACCTGCGCGCCTTGCGACAGCACCTGAAGATTTGCAGCGCACGCCGAACGGTTTAGAGGTAGGTGATGGTGCAATGTTTCCTAAATTGGGAATGATCGGTCCCTTTTTGGGACCGGCTAACACCAATAGCCGGCAGAGATGCGTCGCCCGCACAGACGTCTTCGCGAGCAGGCTCGCTCCCACAGGTGGACTGTCTTTTAACCTGTAGGAGTGGGCCTGCTCGCGATGAACGATGACGCGGTGCTCGGACGAATCAAGTGCGTGGATCAACCCGATCCAGCGCCCGGTTCACCGCCAGTTCGGCGAGCATGACGATCTGCTGGATCGCCAGCGCCGTGCTGCGTTGCGGGCCGCCGAGTTCATTGGCGAAGTTACTGGCCATGGCACTGGCAGAGGCCAACGATTCGTAAGCGTGGGCGAGCAGGGTTTCGGTGTCGATGCCTGGGTTGACCAGAAACATGGTGCTTGGCTGTCGCGGCTGGACGGGTTGCGGACTGAGGTAAAAGTCGAGCGCGCGTTTGATGGCTTCGCGGTTTTGGGCGAGGTCTTCTGCGCGGATGGCTTCGGCGAGTGGGGTTGTGGTTTCGGTGGGAGGGTCTGGGATCAGTTTATCCATGGGTAGCTCCTACTTGTATTTGGGAGCCAGCCTTTGTCGTTTCCACACGACAAAAGGTGGCAACTGTGCGCGGGGTGGAAAACCGATAAGTAGGCAACCGGCCAGACCGAAGTCTGCCCACGCACAGCCGCCGCGACGCAGTTTGCAGACGAAAAAAGACGTCGGCAACGATTACGGTGCTGGTGCATTGTTTCTACTTGAATCGGGTTTCCACACCCGATCGCTGAATTTGCAGCGACAACCAAAGACTAGAGAGCGCGCTTCCGACGGACAACCTGAAAACCTTGTGGGAAGGTTCTGGTTGTTTGGCACAGAATTAAACAGTTCAACGTAATCGGCTGACTGGACAGACCTCTTCGCGAGCAAGCCCGCTCCCACAGTTGAACCGAGTACACCTGCCAGAGATTGGTCGGCTGTCAGGCCGCCATCGCTGGCAAGCCAGCTCCCACAAAAGAGCAAAAGCAAGATCAAAAGATCGCAGCCTGCGGCAGCTCCTACAGGGAAGATAAGTACAACCCGCACGCGGCGCATGCCGCCCCACTCCAGGATGAGCGCAAGCTCGGCTGTCGCTCTTGATCTTGATCCACGGGCGACGTCGGAAGGCTGAGTGGAGGGATTGATCCGGGGGTGGGAGCGCAGCGACCGTTTGGCGAAGCCAAACACAGCGAGAGGAGGTGCAGCGAAGCAAACCGTAGGCGCTGCCCCCGGATCAATCCCGGAGCGAAGGAACCCCGAGCCCCAGCGAGCGGGCCGAACGTAGGAGCAAGCGTTTTTGGTTACTTTTTAGGCGTTTGTAAAAAGTGACCCGCCGTAAGGGCGGAACCGTAATCAGCCACACCCGCAGAAACGGATATACACCCCGGCGAAACTGACAGCGCTGACAGCTAGCCGTCACCCTACTGACCTGCAGACAGGTTTATAAAGACAACAACCCTGCCCAAACTCCGTCCGGCGCCCACCCCGCATGCGAATCCAAAAGAACAAAGCCCTGCTCGCCATCCTGTTGATCGTCCTCGCAGGCGCAGGTCTGTGGTACACCCTGAAACCCGCCCCGACCAAACTCGCCACCCCCACCGCCATCCCCGTGCGAGTGATCGCGGTCAGCGAAAAAGACGTCCCCCGCTACACCACCGGCATCGGCTCCGTACTCTCATTACACAGCGTCGTAGTACGCCCACAAATAGACGGCATCCTCACCAAAATCCTCGCCAAGGAAGGCCAACTCGTCAAAGCAGGCGACCTGCTCGCCACCATCGACGACCGCTCGATCCGCGCCAGCCTCGACCAGGCCCGCGCACAACTGGGCGAAAGCCAGGCGCAACTGCAAGTCGCCCTGGTCAACCTCAAACGCTACAAACTGCTCAGCGTCGACGACGGCGTCTCCAAACAGACCTACGACCAGCAACAAGCACTGGTCGACCAGTTGAAGGCCACCGCCCAAGGCAACCAGGCCGCAATCGACGCGGCGCAAGTACAACTTTCCTACACGCAGATCCGCTCCCCGGTCACCGGCCGCGTCGGTATTCGCACCGTCGACGAAGGCAACTTCCTGCGCATGACCGACACCGCCGGCCTGTTCACCGTGACCCAGATCGACCCGATCGCCGTGGAATTCTCGCTGCCACAGCAAATGCTGCCGACCCTGCAGGGCCTGATCAACGATCCGCAGCACGCACAGGTCAAGGCTTACATCGGCGCCGACACCGACGGTGAAACCGGCAACCTGCTCGGCGAAGGTCACCTGACCCTGATCGACAACCAGATCAACGCCAACACCGGCACCATCCGCGCCAAGGCCGAATTCGACAATGCCAGCCAAAAGCTCTGGCCGGGCCTGCTGGTGACGGTAAAAATTCAGACGGCACTGGATAAGAATGCGCTGGTGGTGCCGCCTACCGTCGTACAGCGCGGTCTCGACCAACACTTCGTTTACCGCGTGAATGGCGACAAAGTCGAAGCCGTACAAGTGCAGATGGTCTATCAGGGCAGCGGGCAGGACATCATCAAAGGCGTGAAAACCGGTGACGTGCTGGTGACCGACGGCCAGTCGCGGCTCAAACCCGGCTCGACCGTGCAGGTCATGAGTGAACCGCCACAGGTGGTGCAAGCGGAGCCGAAACCATGAAGGCGCACAAAGGCGTCTCCACCTGGTGCATCGATCACCCGGTCGCGACGATTCTGTTGACCATCGCTTTGGTGCTGGTCGGCGTAATTGCCTTCCCGCGCCTGCCGATTGCCCCACTGCCGGAAGCGGAATTTCCGACAATTCAGGTCTCGGCGCAGTTGCCCGGTGCGAGCCCCGACACCATGGCCTCGTCCGTGGCCACGCCGCTGGAGGTGCAATTCAGCGCCATCCCCGGCATGACCCAGATGACTTCCAGCAGCGCGCTCGGCTCCAGTCTGCTAACCCTGCAATTCACCTTAGACAAGAGCATCGACACCGCCGCTCAGGAAGTCCAGGCGGCGATCAACACCGCTGCCGGCAAACTGCCCAAGGACATGCCGACCCTGCCAACGTGGAAGAAGGTCAACCCGGCCGACAGCCCGGTGCTGATCCTCAGCGTCAGCTCGACGCAAATGCCCGGCACCGAACTCAGCGACCTGGTGGAAACCCTGCTCTCGCGTCAGATCAGTCAGATCGACGGTGTAGGACAAATCAACATCACCGGCCAGCAACGTCCGGCGATCCGCGTGCAAGCCTCGGCCGACAAACTGGCGGCCATCGGCCTGACCCTGGCCGACATTCGTCTGGCGATCCAGCAGACCAGCCTCAACCTCGCCAAAGGTGCGTTGTACGGCGAATCGAGCATCTCGACGCTGTCGACCAACGACCAGTTGTTCAAACCCGAGGACTACAGCCAACTCATCGTTTCCTACAAGGACGGCGCCCCGGTTCACCTGCGCGATGTCGCCAAAGTCGTCAACGGTTCGGAAGATGCCTACGTGCAAGCTTGGGCCGGTGATCAACCGGGGGTGAACCTGGTGATTTCGCGGCAACCGGGGGCGAACATCGTCGAAACCGTCGACCGCATTCAAGCCGCACTGCCCGGCCTCGAAGCCATGCTCCCGGCCTCGGTGCAGGTGAAAACCCTGATCGACCGCACCCAGACCATCCGCGCCTCGTTGCATGAAGTCGAGATCACCCTGTTGATCGCGATCCTGTTGGTGGTGGCGGTGATGGCGCTGTTCCTGCGCCAGTTGTCGGCAACGATGATCGTCTCGGCGGTGCTCGGCGTGTCGCTGACCGCCAGTTTCGCCCTGATGTACCTGCTGGGATTCAGCCTGAACAACCTGACGCTGGTGGCGATCGTCGTCGCGGTCGGGTTTGTCGTGGACGATGCGATTGTGGTGGTGGAGAACATCCACCGGCATCTGGAGGCCGGCGACAGCATGCGCGAAGCGGCGGTCAAAGGTGCCGGCGAGATCGGCTTTACTGTGGTGTCGATCAGTTTCTCGCTGGTGGCAGCGTTTATTCCGCTGCTGTTCATGGGCGGTGTGGTCGGGCGGTTGTTCAAGGAATTCGCCCTGACCGCGACCTCGACCATTCTGATTTCGGTGGTGGTGTCGCTGACCCTCGCGCCGACGCTGGCAGCGCTGTTCATGCGCAAACCGGTGCACCACGCCCACGACAAACCGGGCTTCAGTGAACGCTTGCTCGGCTGGTACGAAAAAGGTCTGCGCCGCGCCCTCGCCCACCAGAAACTGATGATCGGCGTGTTCGGCCTGTCGCTGGCACTGGCGATTGCCGGTTACATCTTTATCCCCAAGGGTTTCTTCCCGGTGCAGGACACCGGGTTTGTCCTCGGCACCACCGAAGCCGCTGCGGATATTTCCTACGGCGACATGGTGAAAAAACACTTGGCCATGGCCGAAATCGTCGCCGCCGATCCGGCCGTTCAGGCGTTCTCGCACTCGGTCGGTGTGTCCGGCAGCAACCAGACCATCGCCAACGGCCGCTTCTGGATTGCCCTGAAAAAACGCGGCGACCGCGACGTCTCGGCCAGCCAGTTCATCGACCGCATTCGTCCGCAACTGATGAAAGTCCCGGGCATCGTCCTGTATCTGCGCGCCGGCCAGGACATCAACCTCAGCTCCGGCCCGAGTCGCGCGCAGTATCAATACGTGCTCAAGAGCAACGACGGCGCGACCCTCGCCACATGGACCCAGCGCCTGACCGAAAAACTGCGCAGCAACCCGGCGTTCCGCGACATTTCCAACGACCTGCAACTGGGCGGCAGCATCACTCACATCAGCATCGACCGCAGCGCCGCCGCGCGTTTCGGCCTGACCGCGAGTGATGTCGACGAGGCGCTGTACGACGCCTTTGGTCAGCGTCAGATCAACGAGTTCCAGACCCAGGTCAACCAGTACAACGTGATTCTCGAGCTGGACACCAAGCAACGCGGCAAAGCCGAAAGCCTCAACTATTTCTACCTGCGCTCGCCGCTGAGTGGCGAGATGGTGCCGCTGTCGGCGCTGGCCAAATTCGATGCGCCGACCATCGGCCCGCTGTCGATTGCCCATGACGGCATGTTCCCCGCCGCCAACCTGTCGTTCAACCTGGCGCCCGGCGTGGCGTTGGGCGACGCGGTGATCCTGCTCAATCAGGCCAAGGCCGAGATCGGCATGCCCACCGCGATCAGCGGCAATTTCCAGGGCGCGGCGCAGGCGTTCCAGAGTTCGCTGGCCAGTCAGCCGTGGCTGATTCTCGCGGCGCTGGTGGCGGTGTACATCATTCTCGGCGTGCTCTATGAGAGCTTCGTACATCCGCTGACAATCATCTCGACGCTGCCGGCGGCCGGTCTCGGGGCGGTGATCATGCTGTGGATCTGCGGTCAGGATTTTTCGATCATGGCGTTGATCGGGCTGGTGTTGCTGATCGGTATCGTCAAGAAGAACGGCATCCTGATGATCGACTTTGCCCTGGAAGCCCAGCGCAATCGCGGACTGGCGCCGCAGGATGCGATTTTCGAAGCGTGCCTGACGCGGTTCCGGCCGATCATCATGACCACCCTCGCCGCGCTGCTCGGCGCGTTGCCGCTGATGCTCGGTTACGGCACCGGCGCCGAACTGCGCCAGCCGCTGGGGATCGCGGTGGTGGGCGGCTTGCTGGTCAGCCAGATGCTGACGCTGTTTACCACGCCGGTCATATACTTGTGGCTTGAGCGGCTTTTCCACAGGCCCAAACCAATGCCCGCGACGGCACTGGCGACCACAGACTGAGGCAGGGTCATGCGCGTTCTGATTATCGAAGACGAGGAAAAAACCGCGGATTATCTGCACCGCGGTCTGACGGAACAGGGTTACACCGTGGACCTGGCCCGCGACGGCGTCGAAGGCCTGCACCTGGCGCTGGAAAGCGACTATGCGGTGATCGTCCTCGACGTAATGCTGCCGGGCCTGGATGGTTTCGGCGTTTTGCGCGCATTGCGTGCACGCAAGCAGACCCCGGTGATCATGCTCACCGCCCGCGAGCGCGTCGAAGACCGGATCAAGGGCCTGCGTGACGGCGCCGACGATTACCTCGGCAAACCGTTTTCCTTTCTGGAACTGGTGGCCCGCCTGCAGGCGCTGACCCGGCGCAGCGGTGGCCATGAACCGGTGCAAGTGAGCATCGCCGACCTGTGGATCGATCTGATCAGCCGCAAGGCTACCCGCGCCGGCACCCGCCTGGACCTGACGGCGAAAGAGTTCTCGCTGCTCAGCGTGCTGGCGCGCCGGCAAGGTGAAATCCTCTCGAAAACCGCGATTGCCGAGATGGTCTGGGACATCAATTTCGACAGCGACGCGAACGTCGTCGAAGTCGCGATCAAGCGTCTGCGCGCCAAGCTCGACGGGCCGTTCGACGAGAAACTGCTGCACACGATTCGTGGCATGGGTTATGTGCTGGAGAGCCGTGGTGTCCAGTAATTCGATTGCCCTGCGTTTGAGCGGGATGTTTACGCTGGTGGCGCTGCTGGTGTTTCTGTTGATTGGCGGCGCGCTGTATCAGCAGGTCGACAAAGGCCTGGGTCTGCTGCCGGAAGCCGAGCTGGATGCGCGTTACAGCGTACTGGAGTCGGCGCTCAATCGTTATGGCACGCCTGAGCATTGGGTGAAGATCAACGCCAAGCTCAAGCTGCTCGGCGAGGAAGACAAGCGCATTCGTTTCTGGGTGGTCAGCGGTGATCCCGGTTACGAGTACGGCGAGCCGGACGCGCAAATCCGCGCCTTCGCCAAAGGCCCAACCGGCATGCATGACCTGCAGTTGCCCGAGCATCCTTATCCGCTGAAAGTGCTGCTGACCGAGTTACCCGCCAAGGACCAGCGCCCGCCGCTGCGCTTCATGATCGGCATCGATACCGAGACTTTCCACGAGACTCAGCACAACCTGCTGATCGCCTTGGTCAGCCTTGCCATTGTCGGCGTGCTGCTGGCCTCGGCGCTGGGTTACTGGGTGGCGCGGATCGGCCTCAAGCCGTTGATCAAACTGTCCCACGAAGCCCAGCGCCTGGCGCCGCCACTACGGGCCGGACGCCTGCGCATGTCACCGTTGCCACCGGAGCTGGAGCAGTTTGTCGACTCGTTCAACTCAACCCTGGAGCGGGTCGAACAGGCCTATTCGCGCCTGGAATCGTTCAACGCCGACGTCGCCCACGAACTGCGCTCGCCACTGACCAACCTGATCGGCCAGACCCAGGTTGCACTGACGCGTGGACGCTCCGCCGAACACTATTTCGAAGTGCTGCAATCGAACCTCGAAGAGCTGGAGCGCCTGCGTTCGATCATCAACGACATGCTGTTTCTGGCCAGCGCCGACCAGGGCAGCAAGGCCACCAAACTGACCGAGACTTCTTTGGCCGATGAAGTCGCGACCACGCTGGAGTACCTGGATTTCATCCTCGAAGATGCGCAAGTGCAGGTGCACGTCAGTGGCGATGCGCAGGTGCGGATCGAGATCGCGCATCTGCGTCGGGCATTGATCAATCTGCTGAGCAACGCCGTGCAGCACACCGAGCCGGGCCAGGTGATCGAGGTGTGCATCGAAGTTGAAGAGCATCAGGTCAGCATCGGCGTGGCCAATCCGGGCTCGCCGATTGCCAGCGAGCACTTGCCGCGTCTGTTCGAACGCTTCTACCGGGTCGATGCCTCGCGCAGCAACAGCGGCAACAACCATGGGCTGGGGCTGGCGATCGTCAAGGCGATTGCGTTGATGCATGGTGGGGATGTGTTTGTGCGCAGTGATCGGGGGATGAATACCTTCGGCATCCACCTCCCGGTCTAACTGAAAAGCAAAATCCCTGTGGCGAGGGAGCTTGCTCCCGCTCGGCTGCGCAGCAGTCGTAAATCCTGCACACGCAGTTTGTCTGAATGAACGTGATTGCCGGGTTTAGGGCCGCTTCGCAGCCCAGCGGGAGCAAGCTCCCTCGCCACAAGGAATGGCGTTCACCCGTGGTTGATCTTTGCTTGTGCTGTAACAGTCATTTATGAAAATCACGCTGTTTCCCAACGCCCGGCGACCTTATCTTTGCCCGCACCAAACAGCACTTGCCAAGCAAGAAGGTTTTCAAGATGTCCAACAGTATGGGTATTGCCAGCGCTTTCGTTTTGTCCTCATTGATCCTGTCGCCGATGGCGATGGCTGAAGAATCGCAAGCGTTCGTAGCGCAGAATGCCGCTCGCGCTCACGCCTTCGAACAGTATCAGGCAGAAGTGATGGCCAAGTCGCAGGACGCCTCGCAAGCCCCTCAAGCCGCCACTTCCCAGGCTCAAGCGGCCGAGAAAGACAGCTGAGTCGCGCACCGCGAAACATTTCCCTCGACGCGGTTGTTTGGCTCTTCCCGTTCAACCGTCGTCCTTCCAGGCCGCTGCCTTTCAGCGGCCTTTTTTCGTTGTGGTCTGAAAGCCGTTTGGTTCGTCTGTAAAAAACAAGAAACATCCCGCACCTCAAGACATTGAAGTGTCAGTTGATCCAAGGAGCTCCGTCGCAAGTGCGTTACCCAGTCAGTTTCACCCCGCTGTTCATTGCAATTGCCGCAACGATTGCCCCCACAGCCCAAGCCGACGAAGCCGCCAAACAAGGCTTCATCGAAGGCTCGAGCCTCAACCTCAACGCCCGCAACTACTACATGAATCGCAACCGTCTGCAGCAGACGGACGACAACATCGAGTGGGGCCAGGGTTTTCTCGGGATTTTCCAGTCGGGTTACACCGAAGGCACGGTCGGCTTCGGCATCGATGCCCACGCCATGCTCGGGCTGAAGCTCGACGGCGGTGGCGGTACCGATGGTTCGAGCATCCTGCCGATCAGCGATGGCAACGGCAAAGCGCCGGGCTCGTTCTCGACTGCGGGCGGCACGTTGAAGATGCGCGCGTTCGATACCGAGCTGAAGGCCGGTGACCTGTTCCTCACCAACCCGGTGATTGCCGGCGGTGATTCGCGCATGCTGCCCCAGACCTTTCGTGGCGTGAGCCTGACCAACCACAGCTTCGACGGCTGGATGTTCGAAGGTGGCCAGGCCAGTTTTACCAAGCCGTACAATCAGAGCGGTCGCCAGCGCATCGGCACGTCCTACGGCAAACTCGCCGAGGGCGACGAAAGCCGTCACCTGAACTGGGCCGGCGTGTCCTGGAGCGGCGTCGAAGGCCTGACCAGCAACCTGTACGCCGCCGAGCTGAAGGACATCTGGAACCAGTACTACTACGACCTGGATTACACCTGGCAGTTGACCGATCTGGTCAGCCTCAACCCGGGCCTGCACTTCTATCACACGCAGGACACCGGCGACGCGCTGCTGGGTAACATCGACAACAACACTTACAGCCTGCATTTCACCGTCGGCATCGGCAACCACAGCGTCACCGCTGCGTACCAGCGCGTGAACGGCAACACGCCGTTCGACTACATCAGCCAGGGCGACAGCGTTTACCTCGACAACTCGCAACAGTATTCGGACTTCAACGGCCCGAACGAGCGCTCGTGGAAGCTCAAGTACGCCTATGACTTCGCCGGTCTCGGTGTGCCGGGCCTGACTTCGGCGGTTTCCTATTCGCGCGGCACCGTGGACCTGACCAAGGTCGATCCGGGCAGCAAAGGCTATGCCTCGTGGTACAGCGCTGACGGTCGCAACGCCAAGCACTGGGAACGCGACCTCGATCTGAAATACGTGGTGCAGAGCGGTCAGGCAAAAGACCTCGCGGTACGCCTGCAATGGGCGACCAACCGGGGTGGCAACGGTTACGGCGCGATTGATACCGATACCGATGAATACCGGGTGATTGTCGACTACCCGATCAACGTCTTCTAAGATCCCCCCTGCACCACGGTCTTGAATTTAGAGATGTACCCTGTGGGAGCGGGCTTGCTCGCGAATGCGCTGCATCAGTCGACATCAATGTTGAATGACACGGCGTATTCGCGAGCAAGCCCGCTCCCACAATGGAATACCGTCACTGACTTGATGCAACTACGCTAATAAGATCCTCCCAACCGACAGCCCCCATCATGATCGCGAGCCGTACCCCACCTCTGGCGGGCAAGACCGGACGCCCCGAATTGCTGCTGATCTGCGGCAGTTCGCTGACCGTGATCGCGATTCTGTGCATCGTCACTTTTCTGCTGATTCGTGAGCACGCCAACGCTCAGGAGTCGGCCACCCGCAGCGCCACCACCATCGCCCAGTTGATCGACGCCGACGTCCTGCGCACGGTCGAGCTGTACGACCTGACCCTGCAAGGCCTGATCGCCGCCGCCCAGCGCGACGACTTGCGCGATGTCACCCCGCAGATCCGCCATCTGGCACTGTTCGACCGCTCGACCACCGCACGCTTCAAAGGCGACATCCTGCTGCTCGACAAGCATGGCGATGTGGTTGCCGACTCGTCGCGGATCGAACCCAAGCCGGGCAACTTCGCCGACCGCGATTACTTTCTCGCCCATGCCTTCAACCGCGATCTCGGCATGTTTATCAGCCGCCCGTTCAAGACCCGCTGCGATTGCGACGAAGCCAATCAATGGCGGATCAGCTTCAGTCGGCGGATTTCCTCGGACACCGGTGAGTTCGCCGGCGTGGCGGTGGCGTCGATGAAGCTCGACTACTTCGATCAACTGTTCAACAGCCTCGATATCGGCAAAGACAGCACGCTGAACATCATCAACAGCGACGGCGTGCTGCTGGCGCAGAAGCCGTACCTGCAAAGCGACTCCATCGGCAAGAGTTTCGGCAACCGGCCGAACGTGGTGCGGATTCTAGGCGACAAGGACGGCAGTGGCAGTTTCACCAGCACTTCGAGCATGGATCATCAGCAACGGCTCTACACCTACTCGCGGGTCGGCAATCTGCCGTTGACCGTTATGGTCGCGCTGTCCAGTGATGAGGTGTTCGGCACTTGGCGCCGCACCGCGCTGTTGATCAGCGGCGCCACCGGCGTGCTGTGTGCCGGGCTGCTGTGGCTGACCTGGCTACTTGCCCGCGAACTGCGTTTGCGCCAGCGCGCCGAACGTGAACTGGCGCAACTGGCCGCCACCGATGCGCTGACCGGCGTGGCCAACCGGCGGATGCTCGATCAGGCGCTGCGCCACGAATGGTTCCGCGCCCAGCGTTCGGGCAAGCCGCTGTCGGTGATGATGATCGACGCCGACCACTTCAAGGCCTTCAACGACCGGCATGGGCATCAGGCCGGTGATCAGGCGTTGCGTGAGCTTGCCAGGGTGATCACCGCGAACGTACGACGACCGGGTGATCTGGTCGCCCGTTACGGCGGCGAAGAGTTCTCGGTGATACTCGCTGAAACCGACAGCAGCGGCGCACGGCAGATTGCCGAGCATATCCGCCAGGCGGTCGAGCAGATGCCGTTGGTCGACGGGGCCGAACGGCCGATGACGGTGAGTATTGGCATCGCGACGTGGACGGCGGCGAGCGAGATGACGCTGGAGCAGTTGTTGTTTGCAGCGGACAAGGCGCTGTATCAGGCCAAGGAAGGTGGGCGTAACCGGATAGTAGTGGCTGGCTGATTTTTGCGGCGATTGAACTGGCCTCTTCGCGAGCAAGCCCGCTCCCACAGGGGAATGCATTCCAAAATGTGGGAGCGGGCTTGCTCGCGAAGAGGCCTGTACAGGCAACATCAAATTCAAGGCATAAAAAAAGGCCATCCAAGGATGGCCTTCAAAAAACTAGAGAGGTTTTTTACTTACACTGCCGCAACCGGGCGCATGTAAGAGATCGGTGCAGTGCTGGCGTCTTCGAACGTCACGACTTCCCACGCATCTGTCTGCTCAATCAACTTGCGCAGCAGCTGGTTGTTCAGTGCATGACCGGACTTGAAGCCTTTGAACTCACCAATCAGGCTGTTACCCAGCAGGTACAGGTCGCCAATCGCATCGAGGATCTTGTGCTTCACGAATTCGTCTTCGTAGCGAAGGCCGTCTTCGTTCAGTACACCATCGGAATCCACCACGATCGCGTTTTCAACGCTGCCGCCGAGTGCGAGGTTGTGCTTGCGCAGGTACTCGATATCACTCATGAAACCGAAAGTACGGGCGCGGCTGACTTCTTTTACGAACGAAGTGCTGGAAAAATCCACGCTTGCACTTTGGGTGCGGTCCCGGAAAACCGGGTGATCGAAATCGATCTCGAAGCTCACCTTGAACCCTTCGAAAGGCACGAAAGTGGCGCGCTTGTCGCCGTCTTCCACTGTCACTTCACGCAGGATGCGGATGAATTTCTTGGCGGCGTCCTGCTCTTCCAGGCCAGCCGATTGAATCAGGAATACGAACGGTCCAGCGCTGCCATCCATGATCGGGACTTCGGACGCGGAGAGCTCGACGTAGGCGTTATCGATGCCCAGGCCAGCCATGGCCGAGAGCAAGTGCTCTACCGTGTCCACTTTGACGTCGCCGTTGATCAGCGTCGTCGACATAGTGGTTTCACCGACGTTTTCCGCGCGGGCAGGAATCTGCACCACAGGGTCGAGGTCAGCGCGACAAAACACAATGCCAGTGTCGACAGGCGCAGGCTTGAGGGTCAGGTAGACCTTCTCCCCGGAATGCAGGCCTACACCTGTGGCACGGATAATATTTTTCAGTGTGCGTTGTTTAATCATGGCTTGGGCCGCTTCAGCGCAAATTGCGAACTGGTATCAACAAAGGCTGGCGATAATAGCAGACCGAGCCTTTGCTGAACACCAATCACCGTCATAGCCCTGATACATTCCATCAATCGGCCTGACGACGCAGGAATGCCGGGATGTCCAGGTAATCCAGATCGTCCTGCGGGTTCATCTTCGCGGCAGTCGCAGCACCGGCCTGAGCCTGGTTGCGCATGACGGTCGGACGGTCCAGGTCACGGTAGTTCACCGCCGGAGCTTCCTGACGCGCAGGAGCCGGTTGTTGAACCTGAGCGGCAGCCATGGAGGTGTGAACGGTGTTGTCGATGACCTTCACAGGCTTCTCGATTTTCGCGCCCAGACCGGTGGCAACCACGGTGACGTGCAGTTCGTCGCGCATGTCCGGATCGATAACGGTACCGACCTTGACCATTGCGTGCTCGGAAGCGAAGGCTTCGATGATGCTACCCACGTCGGAGTACTCACCCAGGGACAGGTCAGGACCGGCGGTGATGTTCACCAGGATGCCGCGTGCACCTTGCAGGTTCACGTCTTCCAGCAGCGGGTTGCGGATGGCCGCTTCGGTCGCTTCACGCGCACGGTTCGGACCGCTGGCGCAGCCAGTGCCCATCATCGCCATGCCCATTTCGCTCATCACGGTACGCACGTCGGCGAAGTCGACGTTGATCATGCCCGGACGCTTGATGATGTCGGAGATACCGCGAACGGCACCGGCCAGTACGTCGTCAGCTTTGGCGAAAGCCGACAAGAGGCTTGCGTCTTTACCGAGGATGGTCAGCAGCTTCTCGTTGGGGATAGTGATCAACGAGTCGACGCTTTCGGAGAGCATGCGGATGCCTTCGTCGGCGATCTGCATACGCTTGCGGCCTTCGAACGGGAACGGACGAGTCACGACCGCAACGGTCAGGATGCCCATTTCCTTGGCCACTTCGGCGATGATCGGTGCAGCACCGGTACCGGTACCGCCGCCCATGCCAGTGGTGATGAACACCATGTTGGTGCCCTGCAGGACTTCGGCAATGCGCTCACGGTCTTCGAGAGCGGCCTGACGACCTACTTCAGGGTTGGCGCCAGCGCCCAGACCTTTGGTCACGCCGGTGCCCAGTTGCAGGATGGTACGCGCGCCGATGTTTTTCAGCGCTTGAGCATCAGTGTTGGCGCAGATGAATTCGACGCCTTCGATGTTGCTCTTGACCATGTGGTTGACAGCGTTGCCGCCGCCACCGCCAACACCGATAACTTTGATTACCGGGCTTGCGGGGATGTTGTCTACGAGTTCGAACATTTTCCCTCTCCTTACATTCTCTAGTTTTTTCGCCTACTGCATTTTTGTAGCGGTGTTGCGGTAAAGCTTTAGAAGTTGCCTTGAACCCACTTCTTCAATCGGTCCAGCAACGGCGCCTGTGGCTCATCGTTGCTGTAGCTGTCGCGGCTGCCGATGCCCGAGAACGAGATCCCGTCGGACTGCTTCTGCAGGCCGTACATCAACAAGCCCACGCCAGTGGAATAAATCGGGTTGCGCACCACGTCATCCAGGCCCTTCACGCCATGCGGCACGCCCAGGCGCACCGGCATGTGGAAGATTTCTTCAGCCAGTTCGGTGGCACCTTCCATCTTCGACGTACCGCCGGTCAGGACGATGCCCGCCGGGATCAGGTCTTCGTAGCCGCTGCGACGCAGCTCGGCCTGGATCAGGGTGAACAGTTCGTCGTAACGCGGCTCGACCACTTCGGCCAGGGCCTGACGCGACAGTTCGCGCGGTGGACGGTCGCCAACGCTCGGCACCTTGATGGTTTCGCCGGCACCGGCCAGTTTGGCCAGGGCGCAGGCGTAGCGGATCTTGATCTCTTCGGCGTACTGGGTCGGGGTGCGCAACGCCATGGCGATGTCGTTGGTCACCTGATCACCGGCAATCGGGATCACCGCGGTGTGGCGGATCGCGCCTTCGGTGAAGATCGCGATGTCGGTGGTGCCGCCGCCGATGTCGACCAGGCACACGCCCAGTTCTTTTTCGTCGTCGGTCAGTACCGAGTAGGCCGAGGCCAGTTGCTCGAGAATGATGTCGTCGATTTCCAGACCGCAGCGACGCACGCATTTTTCAATGTTCTGGGCGGCATTGACGGCGCAGGTGACCACGTGAACCTTGGCTTCCAGACGGACGCCGGACATGCCCAGAGGCTCGCGGACGCCTTCCTGGTTATCGATCACGTAATCCTGCGGCAGGGTGTGCAGCACGCGCTGGTCAGCCGGGATCGCCACGGCCTGGGCGGCGTCAAGTACGCGCTCCAGGTCAGCCGAGCTCACTTCGCGATCACGAATTGCCACGATGCCGTGGGAGTTCAGGCTGCGGATGTGATTGCCGGCCACGCCGACGAACGCCGAGTGAATGCGGCAGCCCGCCATCAGTTGGGCTTCTTCGATCGCGCGCTGGATCGATTGCACGGTGGACTCGATGTTCACCACCACGCCCTTCTTCAGGCCGCGGGACGGGTGAGTACCGATACCGACGATTTCCAGCGTGCCGTCGTCCGCGACCTCGCCTACCAGCGCCACCACCTTGGAGGTGCCGATATCCAGACCGACGATCATTTTGCCGCTTTGCACGTTTGCCATGGGTCCTGCCTCTTCTTAATTCTTTGCGACAGCGGGTTGGGCTGTCGTCGGCGCTACTGGTTCCCGCCAGCCAACAGCGAGGCCGTTGGCGTAGCGCAGATCGATGCGCGCAATGTTCGTAATCTGGTCTTTAAGCGTCTTGTCATAGATGGCAATGAAGCGGCGCATCTTTTCCACCAGGTTGCCGCGTCCCAACAGCAACTCGATGCCGGGGCCGGAGCTGCCGGCACCGGTGGTCAGGAACCAGCTGCCACGTTCACGCAGTTCCAGGCGCGCGATCGAGAAGCCCAGCGGCCGGAGCATCTGGCTCAGCACCTGATACTGCTGCATCACTTGCTGCTGCGCCCGTTGTGGGCCGAACAGCTGTGGCAGGTGTTCGTAGTTCGCCAGCTCCTTTGGCGTGAAGGCCTGACCCTGGTTGTTGAGCAGCGACTCGTCGCCCCAACGGGCCACCGGCAGTTGCTCTTCGAGGCGGATCACCACCTGATCCGGCCACACCCGGCGTACTTCGGCGTGGGCGATCCAGGGCATCTGCTCAAGCTCGGTACGCATGCTGGCCAGATCAATGGTGAAGAAGCTCGACGCCACGTACGGGGCGATTCGCTGCTGCACCGCTTGCTGACTGATGTAGCTCAGGTCGCCCTGCACGGCGATCTTGGTGATCGGCCGGTCGGCATACGGCAGCAAACGCTGCGCGCCTTCGTAGGTACCGAACCCGAGCGCCACCAGCAGCACCGGCCAGAACAGGCTTTTCAGAAAGCCGAAATTGGCTTTCGGCAGGCGCGCGGACATCGGCTCTTTGGCCACCATTCGGCTGGCACCCCGCGGCACCGGCTTGCGGCCGGGTGCGGGTGGCTGATGTCTGAGATGAGCGCCTTGCATGGTCTTAACCTCGCGCCTCTGTGTTACCGGAGCCTTCAACACTGGCGGCCAGAATGGCCAGAACCAGTTGCTGGAAGTCCAGACCGGCAGCACGGGCCGCCATCGGCACCAGACTGTGATCGGTCATGCCCGGTGCGGTGTTCACTTCCAGGAACCAGAACTGTCCGTCGGCGTCCTGCATCACGTCCGCCCTGCCCCAACCGGCAATACCCAGCGCCTCACAGGCCTTGGCCGTGAGATCCATGAGTTCCTGCTCCTTGGCGGCATCCAGCCCGCACGGAATGCGGTACTGGGTATCGTTGGCGATGTACTTGGCGTCGTAGTCGTAGAACGTGTGCGGTGTACCCAGGGCGATAGGAGGCAACACCTGGTCACGCAGAGTGGCGATGGTGAACTCCGGACCTTGAATCCATTGTTCAACCAAGACTTGCGAATCGTAGGTACTGGCCGCTTTCCATGCGTCGATCAACTCGGACGCAGAACTCACTTTGGCCATCCCGATACTTGAACCTTCATGCGCCGGTTTGACGATCAAAGGGAAGCCCAGTTCCGTCGCCGCGCAAATACAATCGGCTTCGCTGCACAGCACGGCGTGACGCGGCGTCGGAATCCCGAGGCTGTGCCAGACCTGCTTGGTGCGCAGTTTGTCCATCGCCAGTGCCGAAGCGAGGATGCCGCTGCCGGTGTAGGGAATGCCGGCGCATTCGAGCAGGCCCTGCATCGAGCCGTCTTCACCGCCACGACCGTGGAGAATGATGAACGCGCGGTCGATCTTTTCATTCAGCAGACGCTGCAGAAAATCCTCGCCGACGTCGATCCCGAACGCGTCCACGCCCGCGCTTTGCAGCGCGTCGAGCACGGCGTTACCGGATTTCAGCGAAACCTCACGCTCGGCACTCATGCCACCGAACAGCACGGCGACACGGCCGAAATCTTTCGGCGCGATGGTGGAGAACAGGTTGGCGTAGGCAGCAGTCATTTCAACTTCCCCTCGACCGACGCAGCCACGGCGCCGGCGAACAATTCACTTTTCAACAGCTTCGGCGCGAGACCGCCGATATCCCCGGCGCCCTGGCACAGCAGGATGTCGCCGGCACGCAGCAGCGGCTTGACCAGCGGCGCGAGGTCGACACCGCGCTCGATGTAGATCGGGTCGAGCTGACCGCGCTGACGGATGCTGTTGCACAGCTTGCGGCTGTCCGCGCCCGGGATCGGCTCTTCGCCGGCCGGATAGACTTCCATCAGCAGCAGCACGTTGGCATCGGCCAGTACATTGACGAAATCGTCGTACAGGTCGCGGGTGCGGCTGTAACGGTGCGGCTGGTAGACCATCACCAGACGGCGCTCCGGCCAGCCACCGCGCACGGCTTTGATCACGGCGGCGACTTCGGTCGGGTGGTGACCGTAGTCGTCGACCAGCATCACGTTACCGCCGTCCACCGGCAATTCGCCGTAGACCTGGAAGCGTCGGCCAACGCCCTGGAACCCGGACAGGCCCTGAACGATGGCTTCGTCACTGACGCCTTCGTCGGTGGCGATGCAGATGGTCGCCAGCGAGTTGAGCACGTTGTGGTTGCCCGGCATGTTCACGGACACGTCCAGCGGCTCGCGATCCGGGCGCAGTACGGTGAAGAAGGTCTGCATGCCTTGCTGGCGCACATTGATCGCGCGCACGTCGGCGTCTTCGCTGAAGCCGTAGGTCACGGTTGGACGCTTGACCAGTGGCAGGATTTCGCGCACCACCGGATCGTCCAGGCACATCACCGCCAAACCGTAGAACGGCAGGTTGTGCAGGAACTCGACGAAGGTTTTCTTCAGTTTGTTGAAGTCACCGTCGTAGGTGGCCATGTGATCGGCGTCGATGTTGGTCACCACCGCTACCAGCGGTTGCAGGTGCAGGAAGCTCGCGTCGCTTTCGTCGGCTTCGGCGATCAGGTAGCGGCTGGTGCCGAGCTGGGCATTGGTGCCCGCGGCATTCAGACGACCACCGATGACGAAGGTCGGATCGAGGCCACCGGCAGCGAACACCGAAGCGATCAGACTGGTGGTGGTGGTTTTGCCGTGGGTGCCGGCGACGGCGATGCCGTGGCGATAGCGCATCAGCTCGGCGAGCATTTCGGCACGCGGTACCACCGGGATACGACGCTCAAGGGCGGTCGCCACTTCCGGGTTGGAGGTGTTCACAGCGCTGGAAACCACCAGCACATCGGCGGTCGCAGCGTTCTCGGCACGGTGGCCGATATAGATGTGCGCACCGAACGATTCCAGACGCTCGGTCACCGGCGAAGCCTTCAGGTCGGAACCGGACACTTCGTAGCCCAGGTTCAGCAACACTTCGGCAATCCCGCACATGCCCACGCCGCCGATACCGACGAAGTGGATACGACGGATGCGGCGCATTTCCGGTTGTGGCATGGCTTTCTGATTCTCAACCATGAGCCACCTCCAGACAGGTATCGACCACGCTACGGGTGGCATCGGGTTTGGCCAGACGGCGGGCCGCTTGGGCCATTTCTTCGAGTCGTTGCGGTTGCATCAAGACCTCTGTCAGGCGCGCGGCAAGGTCCGCGGCACCAGTCGTTCTTTGCGGCATCACGAAGGCTGCGCCTTCACGGGCCAAATAATCGGCGTTGCGGGTCTGGTGATCGTCGATCGCGTGGGGCAAAGGCACCAGCATCGAGGGCAGACCAACGGCAGCCAGCTCACTGATGGTCAGCGCGCCAGCGCGGCACACCACCAGGTCAGCCCAGCCATAGGCTTGGGCCATGTCTTTGATAAAGGGCTGCACCTGCGCATCCACGCCGGCGGCGCGGTAGCGCTCTGCAGTCACTTCATCGTGGTTTTTGCCGGCCTGATGAAACACTTCCGGACGCAAATCGGCAGGGACTTGCGCCAGGGCTTCAGGCAGCAACTTGTTCAACGGTTCTGCGCCCAGGCTTCCGCCGAGGATCAGCAAACGCGCTTTGCGCCCGGCCAGAGCCGGTCGCGATGTTTCGAGGAACAGCTCGCTGCGCACCGGGTTTCCGGTGGTACGGCGGGTGTCCGACAGAGTAAAGGTGTCGGGGAACGCTTCACACACCCGGGCGGCGAACGGCACCAGCAACCGATTGGCGGTGCCGGCCACGGCGTTCTGCTCGTGAACGATCACCGGCACACCGGCCAGTTTCGCGGCAATCCCGCCAGGCCCGGTCACATAACCACCGAAGCCGACCACGCAGACTGGACGCAACTTGCGAATCACCGCCCGCGCCTGCCACACCGACTTGAGCAACATGAACGGTGCCTTGAGCAGCGACAGCTTGCCCTTGCCACGCAACCCGGTGGCATTGATGCGGTGCAGTTCCAGACCTGCAGCCGGCACCAGTTCGTTTTCGATTCCGCGTGGCGTGCCGAGCCAGTGCACGGTGTAGCCGCGCGCCTGGAATTCGCGGGCACAGGACAGCGCCGGGAACACGTGGCCGCCGGTGCCGCCGGCCATGATCAATACGTTAGCGCCCATGGTTCGGCTCCTCGGCGAAGTCGCTCTCATGGAACTCCATCTCTTCACTGCCCAGGTGGGTTCGACTCTCCCACTCGATCCTCAGCAACAGGCCGAGGCAGGCGCAGCAGATCACCAGGGAACTGCCGCCATAACTGAGGAACGGCAGGGTCAGGCCTTTGGTCGGCAGCAGACCGACGTTCACGCCGATGTTGATCAGGAACTGGCCGATCCACAGGAACGACAGACCGTAAGCCACATAAGCAGCGAAGAACTGCTTGGCTTTCTCGGCCCACAGACCGATGTACATACCGCGAATACACACGAAGACGAACAGCGCCACGGTGCACAGCGAACCGACGGCGCCGAGCTCTTCGGCCAGCACCGAGAACACGAAGTCGGTGTGCGCTTCAGGAAGGTAGAACTGTTTCTGCACGCTGTTGCCCAGGCCGACGCCCAGCCATTCACCGCGACCGAAGGCGATCAACGCCTGCGACAACTGATAACCGGCGCCGAACTGGTCGGCCCACGGGTCGGCGAAGTTGGTCAGACGCGCCATCCGGTACGGCTGCATCTGAATCAGCAAGACCACGGCCCCGACTGCGAGAACCACCATCAGCGAGAAGCGGAACAGCCCGACTCCGCCGAGGAACAGCATCGCCGCCGCAGCCCCCATCATTACCACGGTGGCACCGAAGTCCGGCTCCATCAGCAACAGACCCGCCATCGGCAGCAGCACGATGAATGGCTTGAAGAAGCCCATCCAGCTCTCGCGCACTTCTTTCTGCCGACGCACCAGATAACCGGCGAGGTAGATCACCACAAACACCTTGGCGATCTCGGACGGCTGAACGTTGAAGAAGCTGAAACCGATCCAGCGCATCGACCCGTTCACCTCACGGCCGATCCCCGGGACGATCACCATCACCAGCAGACCGAATGCGCCGATCAGCATCATCCAGCCCAGACGCTGCCAGGTGGCAATCGGAATCATCATGGTGATGATGCACGCGCCGAGGCCTAGCGCCACGTAGATCAGGTGGCGAATCATGTAATACAGCGCGCTGCCCGACTGCGCCGCCGCCACTTCAGTGGAGGCCGAGGCGATCATGATCAGGCCCAGGCCCAGGAGCGCCAGGCAACCGGCGAGCATCGGGAAGTCGAGGTCGATGCCACGCCCGGTGATGATCGGCGACGGGTACGGCTTGATGATATTGCGCAGGCTCATGCCAGATCCTCCACGGCGCGGACGAACTGGTGACCACGGTCTTCGTAATTCTTGAACATGTCGAAACTGGCGCAGGCCGGCGACAGCAGCACCACGTCACCCGGCTGGGCGACTGCGCGGCACTGCGCAACGGCGTCGACCAGCGAGGTCGCGCGAATCAGTGGCACGGCGTCACCGATAGCCTCACCGATCTTGTCGGAGTCGCGGCCCATCAGGATCACGGCGCGGCAGTTGGCCGCCACTGGATCACGCAGATCCTTGAACTCGGCGCCCTTGCCGTCGCCACCGGCGATCAGCACGACCTTGCCGTCGATGTCCGCACCCAGGCCTTCGATGGCAGCCAGAGCGGCGCCGACGTTGGTGGCTTTGGAATCGTTGTAGTAACCGACGCCGTCGAGATCACGCAGCCACTGGCAGCGGTGTTCGAGGCCGGTGAAGTTACGCAGGGCATCAAGCATGGCGTCGAACGGCAGGCCGACCGCATGTCCCAGCGCCAGCGCCGCGAGGGCGTTCGCCTGGTTATGCGCGCCGCGCACTTTCAGTTCGCGCACCGGCATCAGGTTCTGGAATTCGAAGGCCAGGTATTTCTCGCCGTCTTCTTCGCGCAGGCCGAAGGCCTTGAAATCCGGTTTGTTCAGGCCGAAGGTCCAGCATGGCTGACCCTCGCCGATCAGCGGACGGCTGAGTGCGTCCTGACGGTTGACCACGAACTGCTTCGCGCCACGGAAGATCCGGTGCTTGGCCAGGTGATACGCCGGCAGGCCGCTGTAGCGGTCCATGTGGTCTTCGCTGATGTTCAGCACGGTGGCCACTTCAGCGTTGAGCTGGTCGGTGGTTTCCAGCTGGAAGCTCGACAGCTCCATCACGTACAGCTCGACGTCATCGCTGAGCAATTCCAGCGCTGGCGTACCGAGGTTGCCGCCGACCGCGACGCGTTTGCCGGCCGCAGCCGCCATCTCGCCGACCAGAGTGGTGACGGTGCTTTTCGCGTTGGAACCGGTGATGGCCACGATCGGCGCCCGCGCGTTACGCGCGAACAGCTCGATATCGCCGGCCATTTTCACGCCACGGGCTGCAGCGGCTTGCAGGCCCGGGGTCGCCAGCGCCAGGCCGGGGCTCACGTAGAGCTCGTCGGCACGGCAAAGGAATTCGACGTCCAGCTCGCCACAACGCACTTCCACGTGCGGATAGTCACGCTTGAGCGTGGCCAGTTCCGGTGGATTGTCCCGCGTATCGGCGACGGCAAACGACACGCCCCGGTTCGCCAGGAAGCGAACCAGGGACATGCCGCTCTTGCCGAGGCCGACAACGATGCGGAAGTGGTCAGAAGCGATCAGAGACACTCGTTCTACCTCAGCTTCAGGGTGGCAAGGCCGATCAACACGAGAATCACGGTGATGATCCAGAAACGGACGATCACGCGTGGCTCGGGCCAGCCCTTGAGTTCAAAGTGGTGGTGAATCGGTGCCATGCGGAACACACGGCGACCGGTCAGCTTGAAAGAGGCAACCTGGATAACCACCGACAGGGTTTCCATCACGAACACGCCGCCCATGATGAACAGGACGATTTCCTGACGGACGATCACTGCGATGGTGCCCAGTGCCGCGCCCAGTGCCAGAGCACCGACATCGCCCATGAACACTTGCGCCGGGTAAGTGTTGAACCAGAGGAATCCGAGGCCGGCACCGATCAGTGCGCCGCAGAACACGATCAGTTCGCCCGCACCCGGCACGTAAGGGATCAGCAGGTATTCAGCGAATTTCACGTTACCCGACAGGTAGCAGAAGATCCCCAGACCGCCGCCGACCATCACGGTTGGCATGATCGCCAGACCGTCGAGGCCGTCGGTCAGGTTGACCGCGTTGCTCGAACCGACGATCACGAAGTAGGTCAGCACGATGAAACCGGCCCCCAGCGGAATGCTGTAGTCCTTGAGCATGGGCAGGATCAGCGTGGTCTCCACCGGCGTGGTCGCGGTCATATAAAGGAAGATCGCTGCGCCCAGGCCAAAGACCGACTGCCAGAAATATTTCCAGCGGCTTGGCAAGCCACGGGAGTTCTTCTCGATCACTTTGCGGTAATCGTCGACCCAGCCGATGGCGCCGAACAGCAGCGTCACCAGCAGAACGACCCACACGTAGCGGTTGCTCAGGTCAGCCCATAGCAGGGTGCTGACACCGATGGAAGACAAAATCAGTGCGCCACCCATGGTTGGCGTACCCGACTTGGACAGGTGCGATTGCGGGCCGTCATTACGAACGGACTGGCCGATCTGACGGTTCTGCAGGGTGCGGATCATCCACGGGCCATAGCACAGCGACAAAACCAGCGCGGTCAGCACACCGAGGATCCCGCGCAGGGTCAGGTACTGGAAGACCGCGAAGCCTTTGTAGAACTGTTGCAGATACTCCGCTAGCAGCAGCAGCATTAATGTTTCTCCAGACTGGACCCGCACAGAGCCGCAACGATGTTTTCCATCGCTGCACTGCGCGAACCCTTGATCAAAATGGTGGTGTTTGTGTCCTGCTCGGCGTCGAGGGCCTGGATCAGTTCGGCTTGCGTGCCGAAGTGATGCGCCTCTTTGCCGAATGCGTTCACGGCGTGGACCATGTTCGGCCCGACCGCGTAAAGCGCGGAAACCTTGCCCCGGGCATATTCGCCCACGTCGCGGTGCCCCTGCTCCGCCCAGTCGCCCAACTCGCCGATATCTCCGAGCACCAGGACGGTGCGGCCGGAAAAGCCGGCGAGTATATCAACGGCAGCGCACATGGAGGTGGGGTTTGCGTTGTAAGTGTCATCGATCACGCGCATACCGTTCTTCGCCAGTTGCGCGACGGTGCGACCCTTGACCGGTTGTACCGCGCCAAGCCCGGTGGCAATGCCGAACAGCGACACGCCCAAGGCGTGAGCGGCAGCGGCGGCAGCCATGGCGTTGGCCACGTTATGGGTGCCGAGCAGGTTCAGTTGAACGTGCTCCACACCTTCAGGTGTATGCAGGTTGAAGGCCGGGCAACCCCGGGCATCAGTGCTCAGGTCGCTGGCGTAGAAGTCTGCCTGAGGATTGTTAAGGGAGAAGGTCAGCACCTTGCGTGCGCCGGCGCGGAGCTTCCAGATACCAAAGGCCTTGTCATCGAGGTTGAGCACAGCGACGCCATCCGCCGCCAGCCCGTCGATAATCTCGCCTTTGGCTTCGACGATTTTTTCCGGCCCGCCGAACTCGCCAACGTGGGCGGTGCCAGCGTTGTTGAGGATCGCCACGTGTGGCTTGGTCAGCCCGACGGTGTAGGCGATTTCACCCAGACGCGAAGCGCCCAGTTCGATCACGGCGGCGGTGTGTTCCGGGGCCAGTTCGAGCAGGGTCAGCGGTGCGCCCAGATCATTGTTCAGATTGCCGCGCGTCGCCAGCACCGGACCGCGGGTACGCAGGATGCTCGCGAGCATTTCCTTGACCGTGGTCTTGCCGCTGGAGCCAGTGATGGCCGCGACTGGCTGGGTGAATGCGGCACGGTTCAACGCACCCAACTGGCCGAGGGCCTGACGGGTGTCCTTGACCAGCAGTTGCGGCAAGGTGCTGTCGACGACCTCGCGCTCGACCAGTGCCGCCACCGCGCCCTTGCCGGCGACGTCGTTCAGATAGTCGTGACCATCGAAGCGCGGGCCAGTCAGGGCAATAAACAGTTGGCCAGCGGTGATCGCACGGCTGTCGATGCTGACGCCATCAAAACTGGCGTCGCTGCTGATCAGACGTGCGTCGAGCACGTTGGTCAGCTCGCTCAATGTCAGGGCCTTAAGCATGGGCCACCTCCCACGCGGTGAGGGCATGATCGGCCTCGACCAGATCGGAGAAAGCGTGCCGCTCGCCGTTGATTTCCTGATAGTCCTCGTGACCTTTACCGGCCAGCACGATCACGTCATCCGCCGAAGCGCCAGCGATCAGTTGCGCAATCGCCTGACCACGGCCGGCGACGAAGGTGACGTTATCCACAGCGCTGAAACCGGCGCGGATGTCGTCGAAAATCTGCGCCGGGTCTTCCGTACGCGGGTTGTCATCGGTGACCAGTACACGATCAGCCAGACGCTCGACCACTTCGGCCATCAGCGGACGCTTGCCGCGATCACGATCACCGCCACAGCCGAACAGGCACAGCAACTGGCCTTTGACGTGTGGGCGCAATGCAGTCAGAACCTTTTCCAGCGCATCCGGGGTGTGGGCGTAATCGACCACCACCAGCGGCTGAGTGCCGCCACCCAGACGCTGCATGCGTCCGGCCGGGCCTTCGAGTTTCGGCAGCACCTTGAGAATTTCGTCGAGCGCGTAATCCAGACCGAGCAAAGCGCCGACCGCCGCCAGTACATTGCTCAGGTTGAAACGACCGAGCAGCGTGCTGCGCAGATGATGTTCGCCCTGCGGCGTGACCAGCGTGGCGCGTACGCCGTGGTCATCGAACTGCGCTTCGCGGACATAGAGATAGGCGCTGCTGTCAAGCAGGCTGTAAGTGATCAGGCGCGAATCGCGTTTTTCGGCGGCCAGTTGCCGACCAAAATCGTCGTCGAGGTTGACCACGCGGCACTTCAGGTCATTCCAGGCGAACAGCTTGGCCTTGGCCTCGGCATACGCCTCCATGGTGCCGTGATAATCCAGGTGATCGCGGGACAGGTTGGTCATAACCGCGACGTCGAACGCCAATGCGGTAACGCGGCCCTGATCCAGACCGTGAGACGACACTTCCATGGCCACGGCTTTAGCCCCGGCCTTCTTCAGGTCGCCAAGGGTCGCTTGCACGGCGATCGGATTCGGCGTGGTGTGCAGGCCGCTTTCCAGCGCGCCATAGAAGCCGGAGCCCAGCGTACCGACGATGCCGCAGTGCTGACCGAGCAGATCCAGTGCCTGCGCGACCAGTTGGGTCACGCTGGTCTTGCCGTTGGTGCCAGTGACCCCGACCAGGTTCAGGTGATGGCTCGGTTCGCCATAAAAGCGCCCGGCGATGTCGGACAGCTGCGCCGCCAGGCCTTTGACCGGAATCAACGGCACTTCGGTGATCGGCAGCACGGTGGCGCCTTCCACTTCATAGGCAACCGCCGCCGCGCCGCGCTGCAAGGCATCGGCGATGTGCGCACGGCCATCGAACTTGCCGCCCGGCACGGCGAGGAACAGGTCACCGGCGCGTACGTTGCGGCTGTCCAGCGCCAATTCACGGATCAGCAGATCGTGGCCGGCGTGGGGGAATATCTTGTTCAGACTCAGAGACATCAACCGCGCCCTCCATTGGCTTTCAGCGGAACGACCGGCGTAGCGTTGGCCTGTTGGGTGGTCGGCAGGTTGTCCGGGGTCACGTTCATTAGACGCAGGGTGCCGGACATCACACGGCTGAACACCGGTGCCGACACCAGACCACCGAAGTAACCGGCCTTGGACGGTTCATCGATCACCACCACGATGGCGTAACGCGGATCGCTCATCGGGCCGAAACCGGCGAACAACGAACGGTACGAGTTTTCGGCGTAGCCCTTGGTGCCCACCGACGTTTTACGTGCAGTACCCGACTTGCCGGCCACGTGATACGCCGGCACCTGCGCACGGAACACGCCGCGCGGTGCTTCAATCACTTGCTGCAGCATGCCTTGCATGGTTTTCGCGACCGCTTCCGGCAGTACCTGGGTGGTCTGCGGCGGCTTGTCGGTTTTGATCAGGGTCAGCGGTGCGAGACGGCCATTGTTGGCCAGTGCCGAGAACGCGTGCACCAGCTGGATCGCGGTCACGGAAATACCGTATCCGTAAGACAGCGTCGCGGTTTCAGCCTTGCGCCATTCGCGGTAGTTCGGCAGGTTGCCGACGCGTTCGCCCGGGAAGCCGAGGCCGGTGTCCTGGCCGAGGCCGACTTTCTGTGCGAGGCGGAAAATGGTTTCGCCACCAATATCGAACGCAACCTTACTCATGCCGACGTTACTGGAGTTGATCAGAATGCCGGTCAGGTCGAGTACCGGACCTTCGGTCTTCGACACGTCCTTGATGGTGTACTTGCCGATCTGCAGGGAGCCCGGGTACACCTCGACGGTGTCGCTCGGTTTCCAGCGGCCGGTTTCGATCGCGGCACTCATCGAGATCGCTTTCATGGTCGAACCCGGTTCGAACACGTCGATCATCGCGCGATTACGCATCATCGCCGGCTGCAGATTGCGACGGTTGTTCGGGTTGTAGGTCGGCTGGTTGACCATGGCGAGAATCTCGCCGGTCTTCACGTCCATGATCACCAGGCTACCGGCCTTGGCGCCGTTCTCGATGATCGCGTTGCGCAGCTCGCGGTTGGCCAGGTATTGCAGACGCAGGTCAATCGACAACGCCAAGGGCTTGCCGGCCTTGGCGTTCTTGGTGACCTGGACATCCTTGATCAGCCGACCGCGCCGATCCTTGATGACCTGCCGCTTGCCCGGCACCCCGGCCAGCCACTCGTCGTAGGCCAGCTCGACGCCTTCACGCCCGTGATCGTCAATGTCGGTAAAGCCGACCATGTGCGCGGTAACTTCACCGGCCGGATAGAAGCGGCGGAATTCTTCGATGCCGTAAACGCCCGGCACTTTCAGATCGAGCACAGCCTGGCCCTGCTCGGGGGTCAGCCCGCGCACCAGATAAATGAACTCTTTGTTGGCCTGGGCTTCGAGACGTTCGGCCAGGGCTTTCGGATCCTGCCCCAGCGCAGCGGCCAGCGCCGGCCACTTCTCTTTGGCGGTCTGCATTTCCTTGGCGTTGGCCCACAGGGTCGTCACCGGGGTGCTCACGGCCAACGGCTCGCCGTTACGGTCGGTGATCAGACCACGGTGAGCAGGAATCGGAATATGACGCAGGCTGCGCGCATCGCCCTGACCTTTGAGGAAGTCACGGTCAACCACTTGCAGGTCGATGATGCGCCAGCAGATCGCCGCAACCATCACGCCCAGCAGTGCCACCATCAGGCGGAAGCGCCACGGAAAGAGTGCCCCTTCGAGTTTCATCATGGCGCCACCATCTTCACGTCAGCCGCGCCAGGGATGTGCATTTTCAGTTGTTCGGTGGCCAGCACTTCGATGCGGCTGTGCGCAGTCCAGGTGCTTTGCTCGAGAATCAGGCGCCCCCACTCGGCCTGCGCCTTGTCGCGCACGCTGAGTTCGTTATAAAGATTGTTGAGCAACTGCCGGTTCCAGTGCGCGCTGTAAGACACGCCGATGGCCGACACGAGCACGCCGATAAACAGCAGCAGCATGATAAAGCTGCCGCCCGGCAGGGGCTTGGCGAAAAGCTTGCTCACCGCAACTTCTCCGCGACACGCATGACAGCGCTACGGGAACGTGGGTTGGCTTTGAGTTCGGCGTCGGAGGCCGTCTGCGCTTTGCCGTGGATTTTGATTTTCGGTTCGAACGCCACGTGGCGCACGGGCAGGTTGCGTGGCAGGTTGTCAGCTTCGCCTTTCACCAGCTTGCGCATGAACAGTTTGACGATGCGGTCTTCCAGCGAGTGGAAGCTGATGACCACCAGACGGCCACCGATCTCCAGAGCATCCAGTGCGGCTTCGAGGCCGGCTTCCAGATCGCCCAGTTCGTTGTTGACGTGAATGCGCAAACCCTGGAATGCACGGGTCGCCGGGTTCTTGCCCTTCTCCCACGCCGGGTTGGCGACTTTCAAGACTTCAGCCAGATCAGCGGTGCGCTCGAACGGCTTGATGTCGCGGCGCTCGGCCACGGCACGGGCCATGCGCCCGGAGAAACGTTCTTCGCCGTATTCCTTGAACACCCGGGCGATTTCTTCCACCGGCGCGGTGTTGACGAACTCGGCGGCGCTGATGCCACGGGACGGATCCATGCGCATGTCCAGCGGGCCGTCGTTAAGGAAACTGAAGCCGCGCTCGGCGTCGTCGAGCTGCGGCGAAGACACGCCGAGATCGAGCAGGATACCGCTGACCTTGCCGCTCAGACCTCGCTCGGCAACCACCGAACCCAGCTCGGCAAAGCTGCGCTGCACAACGACAAAGCGGCCGTCTTCGGCCGCTAGCGTTTGCCCGGTGGCAATCGCTTGTGGATCTTTGTCGAACCCGATGAGTCGACCGTCCGTCCCGAGCTGGCTGAGGATCAGCCGACTGTGCCCGCCGCGCCCGAACGTACCGTCCAGATAGCAGCCATCAGGACGTACGGCGAGAGCCTCGACGGCTTCGTCAAGCAGTACGGTGATGTGGTTAAAGCCGCTATCAATAGTCACAGGATCAAATCACGCAGTTCGTCAGGCATGGCGCCCGGTTGTTGAATAGCAGCAAGGTCAGCGGCAGACACCGCGTTCCATGCATCCTCGTCCCACAATTGGAACTTGTTCAGTTGGCCCACCAGCATCGCTTTCTTATCAAGCTTGGCGTATTCGCGCAGACGCGGTGGAACCAGAAAACGACCACTGCCGTCGAGTTCGAGGTCGACGGCATTACCAATCAATAAACGCTGCAGGCGACGGTTCTCTTCGCGAAGCGAAGGGAGTGCGCGCAACTTGGTTTCAATGATTTCCCATTCGTCGAGCGGGTAGACACACAGGCACGGATCAACGGCATCAATGGTCACGATCAATTGGCCGGAACTACGCGAAACGAGCTCGTCACGGTACCGGCTCGGCATGGCGAGACGGCCCTTTGCATCGAGACTGATAGCGTTAGCTCCGCGAAACACGTCAGCGTTTCTCCAATTTTTATCGTTTTGAGCTCAAAAAACCCACTTCATGCCACTTTCCGCCACTTGCGCACACTATAGGAATGCGCCCACCACACCGTCAAGGCGCGGATCAAAGGAAAACCCTTACAGAACGGAGATTTAGGAGCTTAAAAGGAGGGGCAACGACAATTTGGCGGACACTTTTGACCAATAACTTGATGCAGCAGTGAAAGCTGCGCTCGGAAGTTAAAGTGATTTGTTAAGAGTAAGATTTTTTCGGTATTACAAAAGCGCTTCTGCTGTTGATTGAAGCAAGGTGGGAAATGGCTATTACTGCATGTGCCGCTGCCGGACTTTAGCGCAGGCCTGCCGATAATAACCAGCCCTGATGCCATTGATTCAAGCAGGGAAAGAAAAAGGTGGAGAGTCGATCTGTAAGCCGGGTTCTGTCTTGAACAGTCATTCGTCTACGATGGCCATCACTGGACATCTTTAGCAACCTACCCGGTCCCAGCGCGGGCCACGCCTTGGGACCCTATTTGGTCTTGCTCCAAGTGGGGTTTACCTAGCCACGAACTGTTGCCAGACGTGCGGTGCGCTCTTACCGCACCTTTTCACCCTTACCGGCGCCGAAGCGCTTAGGCGGTTATTTTCTGTGGCACTTTCCGTAGGCTCACGCCTCCCAGGCATTACCTGGCACTTCGCCCTATGGAGCCCGGACTTTCCTCCCCCCCCTAATTTTCATAGAGGGCAGCGACTGTCCGATCGACTCTCCGCCGCGCAGGTTAACGGCAGAGCGCCCGAAGAACAAGCGCTAATAGCCGTGAAACCCGTCTGCGCGACGGGTTACTCGCCCTTCTGCTGTTCCAGTGCGACCTGATACAGCACGTTTTTGCGCTCGCCGGTGATTTGCGCGGCCAGGGCGGCAGCGCGCTTGAGCGGCATCTCTTCGAGCAACAAATTGAGCACGCGCATCGCCTCACTGCTGACCGCATCTTCAGACTCCGGTGCAGACCAGCCTGCGACCAGCACCACACACTCCCCCCGCTGCTGATTGCTGTCGGACTCGACAAACGCACGCAGCTCAGCCAGCGGCAACCCCTTAAGCGTCTCGAAAGTCTTGGTGATTTCCCGGGCCAGCAATGCCTGACGCTCTCCACCGAACACCGCTTCCATGTCCTGCAGGCATTCGAGAATGCGATGCGGGGCCTCGTAGAAAATCAGCGTGCGCGGCTCTTCTTTGACTGCGTCCAGGCGCGCCTTGCGTCCTACCGACTTGGCCGGCAGGAAGCCTTCGAAGATGAACCGGTCGGAGGGCAGGCCCGCCGCCGACAGCGCCGCGATCAAAGCACAGGCGCCCGGCACCGGCACCACATTGATCCCCGCCGCCCGCGCCTGACGCACCAGGTGATAACCCGGATCGGAAATCAGCGGCGTCCCCGCATCGGAAATCAGCGCGACGTTATCGCCCGCCAGCAAACGGGTAATAAAGCGGCTACCTTCATCACGTTCATTGTGTTCATGGCAGGCGGCCAACGGCGTGGCAATGCCGAAGTGCTGCATCAGCCGCGCCGAGTGCCGCGTGTCTTCAGCGGCGATCAGCGCCACTTCCCGGAGGATTTTCAGGGCCCGGGCGCTGATGTCGTCCAGGTTGCCGATGGGCGTCGCCACCACATAAAGCGAGCCAGCAGCGGAATTCAAAGGACCTGGAGCAGTCAAAGCGCACACCTCGTGTTCGGTAAAAGCCGGCATTGTAGCGCGTCACGAGGCTTGCGAACCGTATGCGCCAAGCGCGGTTTTGCACGCAGTTGTGCGCCGCTGCAACATTTACTCCAGCTAAATTGATTGATTCACGCCAGTAACATCGCGCCCCGGCCAGTGCTTGGGTACAATTCCACACTAATTTGATCGAGTATCAGGAACACTTACATGATCGCTTGCCTGCGGCTGTTCACTGCCCTCTGCCTCGCTGCCTTGCTGGCGGCCTGCGCCAGCTCCCCCTCCTCCAGCCTTGGCGAACTTCCACGGACTCCGGATGCCAGCATCGAGCAACTGCTCGAACAGGCTACCCAGGCCAAGACGCCGGAAAAAGCCGCGCTGTTGCGCTTGAGTGCGGCAGACCTGGCTTATCGCCAGGGCAACGCCGGCCAGTCCGCGCAGATCCTGCAACAAGTGCCGATGGAGCAGTTGAAGCCAGGCCAGCAGATCTTCGCCAGCACCCTGTCCGCTGAGCTGGCGATGACTCGCAATCAGCCGAAAGCCGCGCTGACGGCCCTGAGCCATCCGAGCCTGCAGCACCTGAGCGAAATGCCGGAAGATCAGCAAGTGCGCACCGGCACCGTGCATGCCCGCGCACTGGAAGCCGACGGCCAGACCCTGGCGGCCGCCCGCGAGCGGATCTTCATCGCACCAATGCTCAAAGGCGAAGTCGCAAGCAAGAACCACGAAGCGATCTGGACCCTGATCGCTTCGCTGCCGACCGATCAGTTGCAACCCAACACCGCCGACGATCTCGGCGGCTGGATGGGTCTGGCCCTGGCCGTGAAAACCGCCGGCACTCTGGAACAGCAGCAAGCGGCGATCGATACCTGGCGCGCAGAAAACCCGAAACACCCGGCGGCAATCAACCTGCCGCTGCCCCTGACCAAACTCAAGGAACTGGCCAGCCAGCCCCTGAGCAAGATCGCCCTGCTGCTGCCGCAAGACGGCCCGCTGGCCTCGGTCGGCAAGGCCCTGCGTGAAGGTTTCATGGCGGCGCACTATCAAGCGCAACAGGCCGGCCAGAAGCCGCCCGCCATCGAGTTCTACGACAGCTCCAAGCTGACCTCGATGGACGAGTTCTACCGCAAGGCTCAGGCTGACGGCGTGCAACTGGTGGTCGGCCCGCTGGAAAAACCGCTGGTCAAACAACTGAGCACACGTCCGCAACTGCCGATCACCACCCTCGCGCTGAACTACAGCGAAGGCGATCAAGGTCCGGCGCAACTGTTCCAGTTCGGTCTGGCGGCTGAAGACGAAGCCCGCGAAGTTTCGCGTCGTGCCCGCGCCGACGGCCTGCATCGCGCGGCGATCATGGTGCCGAAAGGCGAATGGGGCGACCGCGTACTGCGTGCGTTCAGCCAGGACTGGCAGGCCAATGGCGGCAGCATCGTCGCCACCGAGCGTGTCGATCAGCCGGTGCAACTGGCCCAGCAGATCGCCGACATGTTCCAGCTGCGTCAGAGCGAAGCCCGCGCCAAGAGCCTGCAGAACGCCGCTGGCACCAACGTAGCCGCGCAGCCGTCGCGTCGTCAGGACATCGAGTTCATCTTCCTCGCAGCCACCCCGCAACAGGCGCAGCAGATCAAGCCGACCCTGAACTTCCAGTACGCGGGCGATGTTCCGGTGTACGCGACCTCCCACGTCTACAGCGCCAGCGGCGATGTGAACCAGTACAACGACATGAACGGTGTGCGCTTCTGCGAAACCCCGTGGTTGCTGGAAGCCAACGACCCGCTGCGCCAGCAAGTCACCGCGCAATGGCCACAAGCGGCCGGTAGCCTTGGCCGCCTGTACGCCATGGGCGTCGATGCCTACCGCTTGGCACCGCGCCTGGGTCAGTTGAAGGCGCTGCCGGACAGCCGCATCGAAGGTCAGTCGGGCAGCCTGGGCATGACCCAGACCCAACGCGTGGTGCGTCAGTTGCCATGGGCGCAGTTCGTCAACGGTCAGGTTCAACGCCTGCCGGACACCCCGCGCTGATGCCCGACGGCTCGCACCTGCAGAGCGGCAAGGATGCCGAGCGCCAGGCGCTCGAGCATCTGCAACACCAGGGCCTGCGCCTGCTGGCGCAGAACTGGTCATGCAAACGGGGCGAGCTTGATCTGGTCATGCTTGATGGCGATACAGTAGTATTCGTCGAAGTCCGCTACAGAAAAAACACTCAATGGGGTGGCGCGCTCGCTAGCATCGATGAGCGCAAACGGCAGAAACTGATTTTCGCCGCGCAGTATTTTCTTCAGCGTGAGTCACGCTGGGCTGATTCCCCTTGCCGCTTCGACGTGGTGGCCATCGACAGGCACCCGGATCAATTGAACTGGTTGCAGAATGCGTTCGATGGTTGATTCTCTGCACACCACCCCGGACACTTTCACCGACAATTTTTGCTCTTTGCTTTGCGGGCTGCACATTCACGTGCCGAACAGCCGCGCTACTTAAGGTCACACAGATGGACATGCAATCCCGAATTCGCCAGCTTTTCCAGGCCAGTATCGACACCAAGCAACAGGCGATGGACGTACTTGCACCGCACATCGAGCAAGCCAGCCAGATCATGGTCAACGCCCTGCTCAACGAAGGCAAAATGCTTTCGTGCGGCAACGGCGGCTCTGCCGGCGACGCCCAGCACTTCTCCTCGGAGCTGCTCAACCGCTTCGAGCGCGAACGCCCGAGCCTGCCGGCCATCGCCCTGACCACCGACAGCTCGACGATCACCTCGATCGCCAACGACTACAGCTACAACGAAGTGTTCTCCAAGCAGATCCGCGCACTGGGTCAACCAGGCGACGTATTGCTGGCGATTTCGACCAGCGGTAACTCGGCAAACATTATTCAGGCGATCCAGGCCGCACATGATCGCGAAATGATTGTCGTAGCATTGACTGGCCGCGATGGCGGCGGCATGGCTTCGCTGCTGCTGCCTGAAGATGTCGAGATTCGCGTACCGGCCCATGTCACTGCACGTATTCAGGAAGTCCATCTGCTGGCGATCCATTGCCTCTGCGATCTGATCGACAGCCAACTGTTCGGGAGTGAAGAATGACCCCTAATCGCCTTGGCCTTCTGGCCTTGACCCTGTGCCTCGGCATCAGCGGCTGCACCTCGGTGGTGAATGCCAGCCGTGAAGCGCCGATTGAAGACGACCGCGGCACCCGAACCTTCGGCAGCAAAATCGACGACTCGCTGATCGAGACCAAAGTCGGCGTCAACGTGGCCAAGGCCGACCCCGGCCTGGACAAGGACTCGCATATTGTCGTCACCAGCTTTAACGGCGTGGTGCTGCTCGCCGGCCAGACGCCGCGCGAAGACCTCAAGGCCAAGGCCGAACAGGCCGCCGCCAACGTCCAGCGCGTGAAGAAGGTGCACAACGAGCTGCAAGTGATTGCGCCGTCGAGCTTCCTCGCCCGCCAGAACGACGCCTGGCTGACCACCAAGATCAAGACCCAGATGCTGACCGATGCCAGCATTCCCGGCTCGCGCATCAAGGTCGTGACCGAGAACGGCATCGTCTATCTGCTGGGCCTGCTGACCAAGCAGGAAGCCCAACAGGCGACCAATCTGGTGCAAAGCGTTTCCGGCGTGCAGAAAATCGTCAAGCTGTTCGAATACATCGACTGATACGCGACGAGCAGACACAAAAAAGGCGATCCATCCGGATCGCCTTTTTTATTACTTCACCACTTTCAAGCTTGGCCGGCCGCTTGGTCGCGGCGGCTCGCTGCCCGGTGGCGGCAAGTCGTCATCGGGCTCGATATCGTCTTCGTCATCCATCGGCGACTCGAGATCGAACACCATGCCCTGCCCGTTCTCCCGGGCGTAGATGCCCAGAATCGCGCTGATTGGCACATACAGACTGTGCGGCACGCCACCGAAGCGACCCTCGAAGGTCACCACGTCGTTGTCCATGTGCAAGTGGCGCACGGCGCTGGGCGAAATGTTCAGAACAATCTGCCCGTCACTGGCGAAGCCCTGCGGCACCTGCACTGCCGGGTATTCGGAATTGACCAGCATGTGCGGGGTGCAATCGTTATCCACAATCCACTCGTAGAGCGCGCGGACCAGATAAGGTCGACTGGAGTTCATAGCGGCTCCTTAAGCCTTAGCGCATATCGCGTTCGACGCCAGACAGACTTGCCTGGAAAGCCTCACGCGCAAACTGGCGCTCCATATAATCAAGCAGCGGCTTGGCCGGCCGCGGCAGTTCAATACCCAGAATCGGCAAACGCCAGAGTATTGGCAATAGGCAGCAATCCACCAGACTTTGTTCCTCACTGAGGAAAAACGGCTTGTCGGCAAACAGCGGCGACACGCCCGTCAGGCTTTCACGCAATTCCTTACGCGCCACGACACGCGCGGCCTCCTTGGACTTGGGATCAAGAATCAGATCCACCAGACCACACCAGTCGCGCTGAATACGGTGAATCAGCAGACGACTGTTGGCACGCGCCACCGGATAAACCGGCATCAGTGGCGGATGCGGGTAACGCTCATCCAGATATTCCATCACCACGGTCGACTCCCACAACGCCAGGTCGCGATCGACCAGTGTCGGGAGACTGCCGTAAGGGTTCACCTCAATCAGTTTAGGCGGCTGGCGACCAGCTTCCACGTAAATGATTTCGGCGCTGACACCCTTCTCTGCAAGCACGATGCGCACTCGGTGGGAATAGTGGTCGGCGGGGTCGGAGTAACAGGCCAACCGATTGGTCACGCCCATGGCGATCCTCCTCGCTTGTTGAAATTATCGGAACCGGAAAAACGCGCGCGCCCAGAGGGCGCCTCCCGCAATGTCTGGCGAACCAGACCTTGCGTTATCGGAGGAACCCTTGGGCGCGCGCGATTAACAGCAATGCTTGAAGCGTATCAGTGCACGTCTTTCCAGTATTCACGCTTGAGCAGGTAGGCGAACACAAAGAAGAACGCCAGGTACAGCAAGACGTAAGTACCGATGCGCTGATGTTGCAGCTTAACCGGGTTAGCCGAGTAAGCCAGGAAGGTTACCAGATTCTTGACCTTCTCATCGAACTGCTCTTCGTTCAGAGCACCGGATTTCGGCACGATGGTCAACTGATCGCACGCTTCATGGGTCAGCGGCGTACCGGTCAGCGGATCGTATTGCTTCTTGCCGTCCTCGACGATCTGCACTTGCTTGCAGCCCACCACCTGACGGCCTTGCAGGCCGACCAGTACGTTAGGCATGCCGACGTTCGGGAAGACCTTGTTGTTCACGCCCCAAGGACGTGCCGGATCTTCGTAGAACGAGCGCAGGTAACCGTAGAGCCAGTCAGTGCCACGCACACGCGCCACCAAAGTCAGGTCCGGCGGCGCAGCACCGAACCAGGTCTTGGCGTCCGCCGGCTGCATGCCGATGTTCATGTGGTCGCCGATCTTGGCGCCAGTGAACACCAGCTTCTCGAGCATCATTTCGTGGGGAATGCCGAGGTCATCGGCCACCCGCTCGTAACGCTGAAACTTGGCACTGTGGCAGCCCATGCAATAGTTGGCGAAGGTTCGCGCGCCATCTTGCAGGGCAGCCTTATCGGATACATCGATGTCGACTTTTTCCAGCTCCGGACCACCGTGTTCGGCGGCGAAAGACAGCACGGGCAGAGCAGCAAAAATCAGAGCAAAAAATAACTTTTTCATCAGCCAGTCACCCTTTCCGGTACCGGTTTGGTCTTCTCGAGCCTGGTGTAGAACGGCATCAGAATGAAGTAGGCGAAGTACAGGAAGGTGCAGATCTGCGACACCAGCGTGCGCTCCGGCGTCGGGGCGAGTACACCCAGAATGCCGAGGATCACGAAGGAAATGCAGAACACCACCAGCCATGCTTTGCTCATCCAGCCCTTGTAACGCATCGATTTGACCGGGCTGCGATCCAGCCACGGCAGCACAAACAGCATGGCAATCGAGGCGCCCATGGCGATCACGCCCATGAGTTTGTCCGGGATCGCACGCAAGATCGCGTAGAACGGCGTGAAGTACCAGACCGGGGCAATGTGCTCAGGCGTCTTGAACGGGTTGGCTTGCTCGAAGTTTGGTTTTTCGAGGAAGTAGCCGCCCATTTCCGGGAAGAAGAACACGATAAAGCAGAAGATGAACAGGAACACCACTACGCCGACGATGTCTTTCACGGTGTAGTACGGATGGAAGGCAATGCCATCCAGCGGGACACCGTTTTCGTCTTTGTGCTTCTTGATGTCGACGCCATCCGGGTTGTTCGAGCCGACTTCGTGCAGTGCCAGGATGTGCAGCACCACCAGACCGAGGATCACGATCGGCAGCGCGACGACGTGCAGGGCGAAGAAGCGGTTCAGGGTGATTCCGGAAATCAGGTAGTCACCACGAATCCACTGGGTCAGGTCGTTACCGATCACCGGAATCGCACCGAACAGCGAGATGATCACCTGGGCACCCCAGTAGGACATCTGACCCCAAGGCAGCAGATAACCCATGAAGGCCTCAGCCATCAGCGCCAGGTAGATCAGCATGCCGAATACCCAGACCAGTTCACGTGGTTTCTGGTACGAACCGTAGAGCAGGCCACGGAACATGTGCAGGTAGACCACGATGAAGAACGCCGAAGCGCCGGTGGAGTGCAGCAGACGCAGGATCGAGCCGTACTCGACATCGCGCATGATGTATTCGACGGAAGCGAACGCCTCTTCTGCCGACGGCGTGTAGCTCATCGTCAGCCAGACACCGGTGACAATCTGATTGACCAGCACCAGCAGCGCCAGCGAGCCGAAGAAATAGAAGAAGTTGAAGTTTTTTGGTGCGTAATACTTGCTGAGATGGTCTTCCCACATTTTTGTCGCAGGGAAGCGCGCATCAACCCAATCCATGAACTTGCTCATCACGCTTTCTCCGTATCGACGCCAATGACAATCAGGTCATCGGTCTCATAGGAATGCGGGGGAACTGGCAGGTTCAAAGGCGCGGGTTGCGACTTGTAGACGCGGCCAGCCAGATCGTAGTGGGAACCGTGGCAAGGGCAGAAATAGCCACCGACCCAGTCTTTACCCAGATCTGCAGGCGCCACTTCGGGACGGAAGGTTGGTGAGCAACCCAAGTGCGTGCAGATCCCGATCAGCAGGAGAATTTCCGGCTTGATCGAACGCACTTCAGGATCGACATAGGTAGGTTGCGTGGAGTTTTTGGAAGTCGGATCGGAGAGCTGGCCCTCGATCTTCTTGAGATTCCCCAGGATTTCCGCAGTACGGCGGACAATGAACACCGGCTGGCCGCGCCACTCGGCAATCATCTGCTGTCCTGGCTCGATCTTGCTGACATTCACTTTCACCGGTGCACCGGCGGCTTTCGCCTTGGCACTGGGAAACCATGACCCCACGAACGGGACCGCAGCCCCCACCGCTCCTGCAGCACCCACCACGGATGTGGCTGCTACCAAGAAGCGACGCCGGCCTGCATTCACGCCGTCATTGCTCATTCAGTCCTCTCCCATCAGCTTTGTGGCCTGTTAAATCAGGCATCTACTAAATAAATCAATGTTACTTATAAAAATTTTGCCGAGATGGTAATGAAAAGCCCCAATTCTGACAAGGGAATTACCCGGAGCTCATACCCTCAAGCCTTGCAGTATAGGGGGTCTACGAATGTGGCAAGTTGTCACAGCGCAATTCTTTTGATAAATCGCAGGCATAAAAAAACGCCCGGTTCCGTGAGGAATCGGGCGTTCTTTTTTGAACGTGGAAACGAATTAACGCTTCGAGTACTGCGGACGCTTACGCGCTTTACGCAGACCAACTTTCTTACGTTCAACTTCACGGGCGTCGCGAGTAACGAAGCCAGCTTTGCGCAGAGCGCTACGGAGGGTTTCGTCGTAGTCCATCAGAGCGCGAGTGATGCCGTGGCGGATTGCGCCAGCCTGACCACTTACACCACCACCGATGACAGTGACGTAGATGTCGAACTTCTCGACAGTCTCGGTCAGTTCCAGCGGCTGACGAACTACCATGCGGGCAGTTTCGCGACCGAAGAACGAGTCCAGGGAGCGGTTGTTGATGGAGATGTTACCAGTACCCGGACGCAGGAAAACGCGTGCGGTTGCGGTCTTGCGACGGCCAGTGCCGTAATTTTGAGTCGCCGACATAATGAACTATTCCGTTAAATCTTCAGTTCTTGGGGCTGCTGAGCAGTATGAGGGTGTGCAGCGCCCGCATAGACTTTCAGCTTACGGTACATGTCACGACCCAGCGGGTTCTTAGGCAGCATGCCTTTAACCGCGGTCTCGATCACGCGCTCAGGGGCCTTGGCGATCAGCTTTTCAAAGTTGATCGACTTGATGCCGCCCGGGAAACCGGAGTGGGAGTAGTACATTTTGTCAGTGGTTTTAGCGCCGGTTACACGGATCTGCTCGGCGTTGATTACGACGATGTAGTCGCCGGTGTCAACGTGAGGAGTGTACTCAGGCTTGTGCTTGCCACGCAGACGGCTCGCGATTTCGGTGGCCAGACGACCCAGGGTCTGACCAGCAGCGTCGACGACAAACCAGTCGCGCTTTACTGTTTCCGGTTTAGCAGTAAAAGTTTTCATTCTTTATAGCCTCAGGGGCCGCCTGTAAATAAGACGGCGGATCTTACTGAATAGTGCGTACTTTGACAAGTCAAAGGCAGCCGGATACAGACGCTTTCGGGGGCTCGGGTCGGCGCGTCCGTTCAACGGCAAGATTCTTCGGCGGCGGCGCATCACTTCCACTGCAGAAAGAGGTCGGCAATTATGCAGATTGCGAAAAAATTTTCAACCTGCTTTTATGATTGTTTTGCCCAAGGAGCACCCGATGGACTATCGCCAGCTAGGCCGTACCGACCTGAACGTGAGTGCAATCTGCCTCGGCACCATGACCTGGGGCGAGCAAAACACTGAAGCTGAAGCCTTCGCCCAGATCGAACGGGCCAAGGAAGCCGGGATCAATTTCATCGACACCGCCGAGATGTACCCGGTGCCGCCGAAAGCCGACACCTACGCCACCACCGAGCGCTACATCGGCAATTACTTCAAGCGTCGCGGCGACCGCGCCGACTGGATCCTAGCCAGCAAGATCGCCGGCCCCGGCAACACCATCGACTACATCCGCGACAAGAACCTGCGCCACAATCGCCAGCACATCACCGCCGCGGTGGATGCCAGCCTCGAGCGCCTGCAGACCGATTACATCGACCTTTATCAATTGCACTGGCCGGAGCGCAGCACCAACTTTTTCGGACAACTGGGCTACAAGCACAAGATCGAGGCCAACCTGACGCCGCTCGAAGACACCCTCGAAGCCCTCGACGAGCAGGTCAAGGCCGGCAAGATCCGCCACATCGGTCTGTCCAACGAGACGCCGTGGGGCACCATGCGCTTCCTTGCCCTGGCCGAAGCCCGTGGCTGGCCGCGTGCGGTGTCGATCCAGAACCCGTACAACCTGCTCAACCGCAGCTTCGAAATCGGCCTGGCGGAAATCGCCATCCGTGAACAGTGCGGCCTGCTCGCCTACTCGCCGCTGGCGTTCGGCTTCCTGTCAGGCAAGTACGAAGGTGGCGCTCGCCCACCGAAAGGTCGCCTGAGCCTCTACAGCCGCTTCAGCCGCTATTTCAACGCGCAATCGGAAGCTGCCTGCAGCCGCTATGTGGCATTGGCCCGTGAACACGGTCTGGATCCGGCGCAAATGGCGCTGGCGTTCGTCACCCAGCAACCGTTCGTCACCAGCAACATCATTGGCGCGACGACGCTTGCGCAACTGGACAGCAACATTGCCAGTTTTGATCTGAAACTTTCCGATGAAGTGCTGGCGGGAATCGAGGCGATTCACAAGGATCACCCGAACCCGGCGCCTTGATCGACCGCTAAAAGCTTCGCGAGGAGGGTCGCCCCCCCCCGGAAGGGGGTTCCCGGGGGGGGGGGGCCGCCCGCGGGGGGGGCAGGCAGCCCCCCCCAAATTTCAAAGCGACCGCGCAATGATCTCCTTCATGATTTCATTGGTGCCGGCATAGATGCGCTGCACGCGCGCATCCGCCCACGCCCGGGCCACCGGGTATTCCCACATGAAGCCGTAGCCGCCATGCAACTGCACGCACTCGTCGAGCACCTTGCATTGCAGGTCGGTGCCCCAGTATTTGGCCATCGCCGCTGTCGGAACGTCGAGCTTGCCCTGCAGATGCAGCTCCAGGCACTTGTCGACAAATACTCGGCCGATCTGAATCTCGGTAGCCATTTCCGCCAGTTTGAAGCGGGTGTTCTGGAAGTCGGCGATCGCCTTGCCGAACGCTTTGCGATCACGGGTGTAATCCAGCGTCCATTGCAGTGCCGCTTCGGCTGAGGCCAGACCACCGATCGCTACCGTCAGTCGCTCCTGTGGCAATTCCTGCATCAAATAAGCGAACCCTGCCCCGGCCTGACCCAACAGGTTTTCCTTGGGAACACGCACGTCTTGGAAGAACAATTCCGACGTGTCCTGAGCCTTCATTCCGACCTTCTCCAGGCGTTTGCCCTTCTCGAAGCCCGGCGTATTCGCTTCCACCACAAACAGGCTGGTGCCCTTGGCGCCGGCCTTCGGATCAGTCTTGGCGACGACGATCACCAAATCAGCGAGGAAGCCGTTGGTGATGAAAGTCTTGGAGCCGTTGATCACGTACTCGTCGCCATCCAGCACCGCCGTGGTCTTGACCCCTTGCAGGTCGGAACCGGCACCCGGTTCGGTCATGGCAATCGCACTGACCATCTCGCCAGAGACCAGTTTCGGCAGGTATTTGTGCTTAAGCGCTTCGCTGCCGTAATGCAGGATGTACGGTGCGACGATGTCCGAATGCAGCGAAAAGCCGATACCGGTCAGACCCAAGCGACCGACCTCTTCGATCACCACCGCGCTGTACAGAAAGTCCGCGCCCAGGCCGCCGTATTCTTCCGGCAGGTGTGAGCAGAGCATCCCCGCCTCCCCGGCCTTGTTCCACAGCTTGCGGTCGATGTGGCCTTGTTTCTCCCATTGCGCATGGAACGGCACAGCCTCTTTTTCGAGGAAGGTTCGTACGCTGTCGCGGAACAATTCGTGCTCGGAGCTGAACAAGGTTCTGGGGATCATGCGGCACCTTTCATTCTTGTTGGAGGGATATGACCTTCAGAGACTAAGCCTCACCTCCGACACAGGACACTGGACACATCCGACAAAAAATAAGACGATCCAGCCGTCTGGTGACCACTTTCCCTTATAAAAACAAAACAAAAGTTGAATTATGTCCAAGCAAGTCTCCACGCCCTTGCGGCGCGTCAGCATCCTGGCAATCGACCGGGTTTTCGCATCCACTCTCATGCAGGCCAAGGATTTCTTCCATCTGGCCAGCCTGCGTTACGGCAAACAACTGGGCCACGGCCTGACACCGGCGTTTGAAACCCGCCTGGTCAGCCCCGACGGCAAACCGGTGAACAGCTTCAGTGACGTGATGATGCCGGTGGACGGCGGCCTGGAAAACGCCGACGTCATCATCCTCCCAGCGTTCTGGGACGACTTCGAAACCCTGTGCGGCCGTTATCCACAGATCCTGCCATGGCTGCGCGAGCAGCATGCCCGCGGCGCCGTGCTCTGCGGCGAAGCCACCGGGGTATTCTGGCTGGCCGAGGCCGGACTGCTCAATGGCAAGGAAGCGACCACCTACTGGCGTTTCTTCAATGCCTTCGCCGAGCGCTTCCCCAAGGTGTACCTCAATCAGGACAAGCACCTGACCGACGCTGACAACCTGTATTGCGCCGGCGGCACCACTTCGGCCTGCGATCTCTATATCTACCTGATCGAACGCTTCTGCGGCGCCAACGTGGCGCAAGCCGTGGCCCGCGACATTCTGTATGAAGTGCAGCGCAGCTATTCGCCGGGACGTATCGGTTTCGGCGGGCAGAAGCTCCACCAGGACGTGATCATCCTGCAGATCCAGCACTGGCTTGAAGAGCATTTCGCCGACAAGTTCCGCTTTGAAGACGTGGCCCGCGAGCACGGCATGAGCATCCGTAATTTCATGCGCCGCTTTCAGACTGCGACTGGCGACAAGCCGCTGCACTACCTGCAACGGTTGCGTATAGAGACCGCCAAGGGCTTGCTGTCCGGCAGCCGCAAGAGCATCAAGACCATCAGTTATGAGGTCGGCTACGACGATGCGAGCTTCTTTGCGCGGCTGTTCCGCCAGCACACCGAGCTGTCGCCGAACCAGTATCGGCAGCAGTTTCAGCAGGCCGCGTAACTCGCTGCCCACGCACAAAACCACTGTGGGAGCGGGCTTGCTCGCGAAAGCGTACTTTCAGTTGGCATCTATTTAGCTGACACACCGCATTCGCGAGCAAGCCCGCTCCCACAGGGGTACTGCGTCGCATAAAAAAGGGCCTGCAATTGCAGGCCCTTTTTTGTATGCCGAATCTGTTTAAGGCTTGTGTGCCCGGGACAGGAATTCGTGCGATTGCATCTCCAGCAGACGGCTGAGCGTACGCTGGAATTCGAACGTCAGGCGTCCGCCGGTGTACAGGTCTTTCAACTCGACTTCGGCAGAAATGATCAGCTTGACGTTACGGTCGTAGAACTCGTCGACCATGTTGATGAAACGCCGGGCGATGTCGTCGGTGGTGACGCTCATCTGCTCGACGCCGCTGAGCAGCACGGCGTGGAAAATCTTGCCCAGTTCGATGTAATCGTTCTGGCTGCGCGGACCGTCGCACAGTTCGCGGAAGTCGAACCAGGCCACGTCGTCGCAGGTGCGCAGGGCACGGATTTCGCGGTTCTCGATGATCAGCACATCGTTTTCCACCGCTGCCGTGCATTCCGGCGTCAGGGCCTTGAAGCTCTTGCGCAGGCTTTCATGGGCGGCTTCGTCCAGCGGATAGTGGAACAGCTCCGCTTGTTCGAGGTGGCGCAGACGGTAGTCGACACCGCTGTCGACGTTGACGATCTCGGTGTTCTGCTTGATCAGCGCAATAGCCGGCAGGAAGCGTGCGCGTTGCAGACCGTCCTTGTACAAGCCGTCCGGAACGATGTTCGAAGTCGCGACCAGGGTCACGCCGTTCTTGAACAGCTCTTCCATCAGCGTGCCAAGGATCATCGCGTCGGTGATGTCCGAGACGAAAAATTCATCGAAGCAGATCACTCGCGACTCGGTCGCGAAGCGCTTGGCGATGATGGTCAGCGGGTTTTTCTCGCCGCCGAGGGTTTTCATCTCTTCGTGCACACGCTTCATGAAGCGGTGGAAGTGGGTGCGGGTCTTTTCCTTGAACGGCAGCGCTTCGAAGAAGGTGTCGACCAGGTAAGTCTTGCCGCGACCCACGCCGCCCCAGAAGTACAGGCCCTTGACCGGCGTCTGATCCTTCTTGCCAAACAGCTTGCCCAGCAAACCCGGCTTGTTCTGCTCGGCCGCGATCAGATCGTCGTACAGGCGCTGCAGATGACGCACGGCAGTTTCCTGCGCGGCGTCATGGAAGAAGTCCGGGCGTTTCAGATCAGCTTGATATCGTTCTAGGGGCGTCATAATTCGTTAGCAAGGCAACAAAAACGGGCCGTCACTGTAGCGACGGCCCGTAGGAATGGCAATCAGCCCTTGGTCGGGCCGCGCCGCGGATTAGTCCTGAACCGGGGTCAGCGCAACGCGCAGAGCCTCGATGGCCGCGTCCCGCGCGGCAGCATCAGCGAACGCCGGGCTGTCACCAACGCACTCACCTTCCAGCCACACGCTGAAGCTCAGGTCTTCGTTGCGGACGTCCAGCGCCTGACCGGCTTGCAGTTGCTTGGTCACCTGGCCGGCGGTTTTGCCGTCGGCGAAGTTGCGCGACAGCAGCAGTTGCTCGCCATCTGCCGCCAGCAGACGGAAACGGAAGCTGCCGTCGTCTTCACGGAAGCTGACGAAACGTGCAGCTTTCACGGCTTTCTTCTTGGTGGTCGCCGCGACTTGCACCTGATTGACGAACGAACGCAGGCCGACCGCTTCACGCAGTTCGTTGAGGAACGGCGTCGCCACCGCACGAGCCTTTTTCGCGCCGTGTTGCAGGATGTCTTCCAGATCCGCCGGGCGCTCGATCAACTGGTGATAGCGCTCGCGGGACTCGCCCAGTTCATTGTCGAGCAACTGGAACAGACGATTCTTCGCCTCGCCCCAACCCAGACCGCCGAGCAGTTCGCTGCGGAATTCGTCCGCCTGCGCCGGTGTGGCGAACGCCTGAAACAGAGTGAACAGGTGCGAGTTGTCCGGATCTTTGGCTTCGCCCGGCGCTTTGGAGTCGGTGACGATCCGCGAGATCGCGTCCTTCATCTCTTTGGCGCTGGAGAACAGCGGGATGGTGTTGTCGTAGCTCTTCGACATCTTGCGCCCGTCGAGGCCGGGCAAGGTCGCCACGCTCTCCTCAATCAGCGCTTCAGGCATGGTGAAGAACTCTTTGCCTTGGCCGAACAGGTGGTTGAAGCGCTGGCCGATGTCACGGGCCATTTCCACGTGCTGGATCTGGTCGCGACCGACCGGCACCTTGTGCGCGTTGAACATCAGAATGTCCGCCGCCATCAGCACCGGGTAGCTGTAGAGGCCCATGGTGATCCCAGAATCCGGGTCCTCGCCGGTTTCGACGTTCTTGTCCACCGAGGCCTTGTAGGCGTGCGCCCGGTTGAGCAAGCCTTTGGCGGCGACGCAGGTCAGCAGCCAGGTCAGCTCGGGGATTTCCGGGATGTCGGACTGGCGATAGAAGGTCACACGGTCGACATCCAGGCCACCGGCCAGCCAGGTCGCGGCGATTTCCAGACGCGAGCGCTGGATGCGCAGCGGGTCATCGCATTTGATCAGGGCGTGGTAGTCGGCCAGGAAGTAGAACGAATCGGCATTGCTGTCGCGGCTGGCGAGGATCGCCGGGCGGATGGCGCCGGCGTAGTTGCCCAGGTGCGGCGTGCCGGTGGTGGTGATGCCGGTGAGGATACGGGTACGGTTCGTCATGGGTAATCGCTTGTCAGACTGCAATCAATTCGAGAGACGCGGCAGGATCAGATCCTTGAGATCGGTCAGCTTGCCATGAAAAAAGTGTCCGCATTCTGCCACTTTCAGCAGCTCATGGGGGCGCTGGAGTTTTTCCGACCAGTCGTAGACCAACTGCGGATCGATCACTTCGTCGGTTTCCGGCTGGATCACGGTCAGCTCGCCGTGCTGTGGCAGTTGATCCTGATCGCCCAGACGCATCACTGCCGGCGCGACCATGAACAGCTGCTTTGACTGCACGCCTTGGGCTTCGAGACGACCGCCGAGACTTGCTGCAACAAATCCGCCGAAGGAGAAACCGAACAGGGTCAGCGGCAGCTCCGGATGCTTTTCCAGTAGCCATGCTGCGGCAGCCTGAGCGTCGTCGACTTCACCGCTGCCCATGTCGTGGGAGCCTTCGCTGGCACCGACGCCGCGATAGTTGAAGCGCAAGGTGATCAGCCCGGCGTCGCGCGCGGTGCGCTGCAGGGTCGAGACGACCTTGTTGAGCATGGTGCCGCCCTGCACCGGGTTTGGATGGCAGATCAGCGCGATGCCGACTGGCTGCTCGTTATCGAGGTACAGCGCTTCGATTTGGCCGACTGGGCCGGCAATCACTACAGGGGTTTCACGCATCAGCAAGGAAGGAACTCCGTGACCTCGAATCGGGTCGACTCGTCTAGCAAATTGTCTGTGCCAATCTATTGCGAGTGAATCGCGGTATACAGCGCAGGTTCGAGCCGTTAACGTAAAGCAAAGCCGTTTATAGAGGAAGGACTCGTGGAACACTCGCTCTTAGTTTGGTTGTTACCGACTCTTGCCCTGGTTGTGGGTGTCGCCATTGGATTCCTGATCGCTCGCGTCGCACCGAATGCCGCGCCGAGCCGCACGCAGCGTCAACTGGATGATATCCAGGAGCGTTTCGACAGCTATCAAAACGAGGTGGTCACCCACTTCAACAGCACCGCGATGCTGGTCAAGAAGCTGACCCAGAGCTATCAGGAAGTGCAGGATCATCTCGCCGAGGGCGCCAACCGCCTGGCCCTGGACGAGCAGACCCGTCAACGCCTGATCGCCGCTTTGCACGCCGATGCCGCGCAGGCACCGCGCGAACGCCTGACGCCGCCGCGCGATCAGGAGCCGCCACGCGACTACGCACCGAAAGCCCCGAACTCGCCGGGCATGCTCGATGAGCATTATGGCCTGAAGAAGTAATCAGTCTTCGCTGCAAGCAAATAGCCCCCGGACAATTCGGTTGTCCGGGGGCTTTTTTTGTATCTGATGATTTGAGGGTGTTGGTCCGGCCCCTTCGCGAGCAAGCCCGCTCCCACAGGGTCATGTGGTGAACGCAGATTCTGTGAACAACACCCATCCCTGTGGGAGCGGGCTTGCTCGCGAAAGGGCCAGCACGGGCAACCCAAAAAAATGCCCGGTCACAAGACCGGGCATTTCTTCACTCAAGCATTCACTTACGGATACTGCTGAACCGTCCCCGGCTGTTGCTGCTGACCACCATACTGCTGACCTGGAATCGCTTTCAGGTTGACCTCGACGCGGCGGTTCTGCGCGCGGCCATTGACGTCACCGTTGCTGGCAATCGGGTTATCCGGGCCGGCGCCACGGGCCGACAGGTTGGCACCGCTGACACCTTGAGAAGTCAGGTAGGTGGCCACGCTCTGCGCACGACGCTGGGACAGGTCCATGTTGTGCTGGCGGCTGCCGGTGCTGTCGGTGTAGCCGACGATTTCGATCTGGTTCTGGTTGAACTCTTTCAACGAGTTCGCCAGGTTGTTCAGCGGCTGATAGAAGCTTGGCGCGATGTTCGCCGAATCGGTGGCGAAGGTGATGTTGCCTGGCATGATCAGCTTGATCTGATCGCCCTGGCGCTGCACTTCAACCCCGGTGTTGGCCATGCTGGCGCGCAGCTTTTTCTCTTGCTGGTCGGCGTAGTAACCGTAACCGGCCGCCGAGGCACCAACGACCGCCGCGCCGATCAAGGCCCCCTTGCCACGGTTGTTGTGGTCGATGGCGGCACCTGCCAAGGCGCCGGCCAGCGCACCGAGACCGCCGTACTTGGCGGTTTTGCTCATGCCTTGCGAGCCACCGTCGGCCTGCCCCTGATTGTCATACGGGTTGGGCGAGGCGCAGCCGGCCAACATGGCCACAGCGGTAGCAACAATAATCAAACGAGGCGTGGTGAACATGAAGAGCTCCTGGTTTTTTTCGCATTCTGTGTGGCAGCGGCCCTAGGCAATAGACCTGTGCGGGCGTTGGATCATGACAATGCCAAAAAATTCCGCCGCACACTCATGACAAAATGTTTAGGCGCGCACGAACGGGTTTTCCCGCATTTCATCCCCGAGACGCGTGTCCGGACCATGCCCGGCAACCACGATTGCGTCTTCGTCGAGGGTGTACAGCCGCTGCTTGATCGATCGCACGATGGTCGCCTGATCGCCGCCCCACAAATCCGTGCGCCCTACTCCGCGACGAAACAGCGTGTCGCCGGCAATCAACAGCTTAGCCTCGGAAAACCAAAAGCTCATGGAACCGGGCGTATGTCCCGGCGTATGCAGCGCCACGCCGCAGCCGCAGGCCAGTTCTTCATCGTCGCTCAACCAGCGATCCGGCGACGGCACCGGCGTGTAGGGCACACCGAACATCTGGCATTGCATTTCGAGGTTGTCCCACAGGAACTGGTCTTCCTTGTGCAGATGCAGGGTTGCGCCAGTCTTTTCCTTCATCTGCCCGGAGGCGAGGAAATGATCAAGGTGCGCATGAGTGTGGATAATGCTGACCACTTTCAGACCCAGCGCATCGAGGCGCGCCATGATCAGATCGGGATTGCCGCCCGGGTCGACGACGATGGCTTTTTTCGTGATGGGGTCGCCGATGATCGTGCAATTGCACTGCAACGGGCCGACCGGGAAGGTTTCGCGAATAAGCGCGGGACTTGGAACAGACATGAAATGGATCCTGGACTGACAAGGTTGACGTTCGCCTCAGGATTCTACTGCACTCGCCGATACAGATTGCCGGGTCAGTTAATTGGCGCCACTAATCAGAAAGTAGTGGCCAGATGATGTCAAGCAACCTTGTTCTCGTGCAAAATCCAACCTTGTAGCGGCCGCATTTCGGGAAGGGCCGCAGCCCACCTCAGGAATCACGCATGCCACGCCCTACTGGTTACACATACACCACATTCGCCAATCTGACTGGGGTCGCCCCTGTCGACAGCCTCATTTCCGGCTATAAATGGGAAAGCACCCAATGGTACAACCCGGGTGCGGTGACCAGTCTGACGTACAGCTTCATTGTCCCTGGCGTATCGGTGTTTGCCGCGAATTACAGCGCAGATAACGAACCGAAGGCAGCCTATGCACTGACCGACGCCCAGCAACGGGCGGTGATGAGCGCGTTGGATAGCTGGTCAGCCGTAGCCAATATCACGTTCCAGTTGACGGGCGAGTCTTCGACCAGCGTAGGTGATCTGCGTTTCGGCGGTTATGCGCTCCTCGACAACGATGCGGCTGCATGGGCCTACACTCCTTCCCTGAAACCCAATGGCGGCGATGTCTGGATCGGGCCGAACACCAGTCAGCCTTCTCCGAACAAAGGCACTTACGATTTCATGACATTCGTTCATGAAATCGGTCATGCACTAGGCCTCAAGCACTCGTTCGCGCCATCGGCCTACAACAGCATCACGCTCGACCCATCGCTCGATGACGCCGCCTTCACTGTCATGAGCTACAACAACAGCTACTCGTATCTGCCTACCACACCCATGGTGCTGGACATCCTGGCCATCCAGAGCCTGTATGGCGCAAACACGAAGTGGATGACTGGCGACAACGTTTATTCCTGGGCCCCGACACAGTCAGTGTTCGAAACCATCTGGGATGCCGGAGGTATCGATACGATAGATGCCAGCAACCAACTGGCGGCCGTCAGCATCAACCTCAACGAAGGCCAATACAGCAAGATCGGCCAAGCCTTTACCGATCAGGCAGGCAACTCGTTCAATCAGGGACTGGCGATTGCCTACGGCGCGAAGATCGAAAACGCCTATGGCTCGGCGTTCAATGACACGCTGATCGGCAATGCACTGGACAACACCCTCAATGGTGGTGCGGGCGCGGATACCCTGATCGGCGGTGCCGGCAACGACAGCTATGTTATCGACAACGTCGGGGATGTGATCATTGAGGAGGGTCCGGCCGCCGGCGATGTCGACTCGGTCTACTCGTATATCGATTACACGCTGGGCGCCAATCTCGAGAACCTCAATCTGGTCGGCAATGCAGTCAACGCTACCGGCAACTCGCTGAACAACACCCTCAGAGGTACCGACGGCAATAACGTTCTGGACGGTGGCGCGGGAGCCGACGTCATGATCGGTGGCCTGGGCAACGATACCTACATTGTCGACAACAGCGCCGATGTCATTATTGAGACCAGCACCTTGGTCAACGAGATCGACACTGTCCGGGCGTCGGCGAACTACACCCTCAGTGCCAACCTGGAGAATCTCTACCTGACCGGCACCGGAAATATCTACGGTATCGGTAACGCCCAGAACAACCTGCTGGTCGGCAACGACGGCAATAACCAACTGGTCGGCGGCGCGGGCCTGGACACCATGATCGGCGGCAAGGGCAATGACGCCTACGGCATAGATCAGGTCGGCGAACTGGCCCTCATCCAGGAGTTCGCCAACGAAGGCACTGATCTGCTGGTGATCGAGTACAGCGCCAGCGCACAAAACAACACCATCGACCTGAACCAGGTCAGCCTGCTCAACATCGAGGACGTTGCCATCACCGGCGCCGGTGGTTTCACCGTCTACGGCAACGCATTGAACAACACCCTGACCGGCAACAGCGGCGACAACACCCTCAACGGCGGTGCAGGCGCGGACATTATGATCGGCGGCGCCGGCAACGACAGCTACGTCGTCGACAACATCGGTGACGTGGTCATCGAACAAGGCCCTTTGACCAGCGAAATCGACTCGGTCTACTCGTACATCGATTACACCCTGGGTGCCAATCTCGAAAACCTTAACCTGGTCGGCGGCGCCCTCAACGCCACCGGCAACTCGCTCAACAACATCCTCAGGGGCACCGACAACGACAACCGTCTGATTGGTGGAGCCGGCCTGGACACCATGATCGGCGGCAAGGGCAACGACACCTATGGCCTGGATCAGGCAGGCGAGCTGGCCCTCGTCCAAGAGCTGGCCAACGAAGGTAACGACACTCTGTTGATCGGCTACAACGCCGCCGCACAAACCAATATCGTCGACCTGAATCTCGGCAACTTGCAAAACTTCGAGAACGTCCAGTTGACCGGCTCCGGCGGTTTCACTGTCTATGGCAATGCGCTGAGCAATACCCTGATCGGCAACAGCGATGACAACACCCTCAACGGTGGTGCAGGCGCGGACACCCTGATCGGGGGGGCCGGCAACGACAGCTACGTGGTCGACAACATCGGGGATGTGGTCATTGAAGAAGGCCCGTCGGCCAGCGATGTCGACTCCGTCTATTCGTACATCGATTACACGCTGGGCGCCAATCTCGAGAATCTCAACCTGGTCGGCAGCGCGCTCAACGCCACTGGCAACTCGCTGAACAATATCCTCAGAGGAACCGACGGCAATAACGTGCTGGACGGCGGCGCAGGGGCCGACCTGATGATCGGCGGTTTGGGCAACGATACCTACATCGTCGACAATGTGGGCGACGTCATCAGTGAAGCCAACCGCCTACAAGGTGGAATCGACACAGTCCGCGCCTCGGTCAACTACAGCCTTAGTGCCAATCTGGAAAATCTCACCCTGACCGGAACAGGCAACATCTACGGCATTGGCAACGATCAGGACAACATCATCATCGGCAATGACGGAAACAACCAACTGGTTGGCGGCGCCGGGGTTGATACTCTGATTGGCGGTAAAGGCGATGACGCCTATGGTATCGATGACGAGCGTGAGCTGGATCTCGTCCAGGAACTGGCCAATGAAGGCACAGATATGCTGGTGATCGAATACAAGGCATTCAGCGTACTGGGCAGCACCATCGACCTGAACCGTACCAGCCTGCAAAACATTGAAAACGTCGCCTTGACCGGATCCGGCTTTTTCACCGTTTATGGCAATGCGCTGAACAATACGCTGGTCGGCAACAGTAATGACAACACCCTCAACGGTGGCGCTGGTGCGGACATCATGCAGGGTGGAGCAGGCAACGACAGCTATGTTGTCGATAACGTCGGCGACGTAGTGATCGAAGACAGTGCATCGGCCACCGAAATCGATTCGGTTTACTCCTACATCGACTACACGTTGGGCGCCAACCTCGAGAACCTCAATCTGGTCGGCGGTGCCATCAGGGCCACCGGCAACTCGCTGAACAACATTCTCAGAGGTACAGACGGCAACAACTTACTGGACGGCGGTGCGGGGGCCGACACCATGATCGGCGGTGCAGGCGACGATACCTACATTGTCGATAACATCGGCGACGTGGTCACTGAAAACTACCGTTGGGACGGCACCGATACGGTACGCGCGTCGGTAAATTACACCCTGGGCCAGTGGGTGGAAAATCTAACCCTGACCGGTAACGGCAATATTTACGCCATTGGCAACGAACAGAACAATGTGCTCATCGGCAACGACGGCGACAACCAACTGGTCGGCGGCGCGGGCCTGGACACCATGATCGGCGGCAAGGGCAATGACGCCTACGGCATAGATCAGGTCGGCGAACTGGCCCTCATCCAGGAGTTCGCCAACGAAGGCACTGATCTGCTGGTGATCGAGTACGACTCCAGTGCACGAAGCAATGTCATCGACCTGAACCAGGCCAGTCTGCTCAACATTGAGGACGTTGCCATCACCGGCTCCGGTGGTTTCACCGTCTACGGCAACGCATTGAACAACACCCTAACCGGCAACAGCGGCGACAATACCCTCGACGGTGGTGCAGGCGCGGACATCATGATCGGCGGCGCCGGCAACGACAGCTACGTCGTCGACAACATCGGTGATGTGGTTATCGAACAAGGCCCTTTGGCCAGCGAAATCGACTCGGTCTACTCGTACATCGATTACACCCTGGGTGCCAATCTCGAAAACCTCAACCTGGTCGGCGGCGCCCTCAACGCCACCGGCAACTCGCTCAACAACATCCTCAGGGGTAACGACAACGACAACCGCCTGATTGGCGAAGCCGGCCTGGACACCATGATCGGCGGCAAGGGCAACGACACCTATGGCCTGGATCAGGCAGGTGAATTGACCCTCGTTCAGGAAAAGGCCAACGAAGGTAACGACACCCTGTTGATCGGCTACAACGCCACCGCACAAACCAATATCGTCGACCTGAATCTCGGCAACCTGCAATACGTCGAGAACGTCCAGTTGACCGGCTCCGGCGGTTTCACCGTCTATGGCAATGCGCTGAGCAATACCCTGATCGGCAACAGCGATGACAACACCCTCAACGGTGGTGCAGGCGCGGACACCCTGATCGGGGGGGCCGGCAACGACAGCTACGTGGTCGACAACATCGGGGATGTGGTCATTGAAGAAGGCCCGTCGGCCAGCGATGTCGACTCCGTCTATTCGTACATCGATTACACGCTGGGCGCCAATCTCGAGAATCTCAACCTGGTCGGCAGCGCGCTCAACGCCACTGGCAACTCGCTGAACAACATTCTCAGAGGCAATGCCGGCAACAACATCCTGGACGGCGGTGCCGGTGCGGATGTGCTCTTCGGCGATGCCGGAGCGGACACCTTCGTTTTCCGCGCGGTCAACGAAATGGGTATTGGCGCCAACCGCGACGTCATCACCGACTTCAACAGCCTGCAAGGTGACAAGATCGATCTGACGAAATTCGACGCCAACCTGCTGACCGCCGGGGTCAATGCTTTCACCTTCATCGGTGGCGCCGACTTCACAGGTGCAGGCCAGTTGCGCTTTGTCGACCATATATTGTCGGGTAACGTCAGTGGCAACGCCGGTGCGGACTTCGAAATTCAGCTGGTCGGTGTCAACAGTTTCAGCGCCAACGATCTGGTGGCCTGACGCGCGCCCCCAATGACCCGGCCGGTAACACAGGCCTGGAACATAAACCCAAAACGCCCCGACTGGTTCGGGGCGTTTTTCATTGGCCGGCGGATATCGCGATCAGCTCAACACACCCAGTTCCTTGGCGCGTGCCACCGCCTGAGTACGCCGCTCAACCCCCAGCTTGCTGTTGATATGGCTGGCATGGGTTTTCACCGTATGCAGCGAAATGAACAGTTGCTCGCTGATTTCCTGATTGGAACAGCCCTGGGCAATCAAACGCAGCACCGCCAGCTCGCGACTGCTGAGTTGTTCGGCAGATCCACATTCAATGACAGGACGGGCAACCACCAGCGGAAAATGCGTCAGCAACTGCTGTCCTGCCAGTGCTGGCGAGTTTTGCAGCTGGCTGCGCAGCCAGTCCGGATGCGCTTTGATCAAGGCGTCAAATGGCTGTATCACGCCGCCCGCCGCCGCTTCCAGCGCCTGGTTCAATGCTTTGCGTGCCTCGGATTCGCGGCCACTGCTCAGCAGCAAATTCAATTTCTGCGCCAGCGCCATCACACACAGCAACTGGCGCCCGGTTTGCTGACCGTTTTCCAGCAACACATTCAACCGCCCTTCGGCGAGCATCGGCTGGCCCTTGATCACGTCGAGCAACGCTTGTTGCAATTCCACATGCAGCGGCAGCTGTGGATGAAATTCCGGTGGTGCGGCTGCACGTTCGCCGGTGTAGGTCTGCCCCAGACGTGCCAGCCAGGCTTCGGCCAGATCAGTGCGGCCTTGCGCCAGCCACAGTTCGCATTTGACCAGGGTGATCATCGCCAGATAGTAGATCGGCGGCACATCCCATATATGCATCAGACGCTCGGCTTCAGCGAGTTCGGCGAAGGCCTTGGCGAACTCGCCGCCGCTGCCGTCGAGACGGGCGATCACGCAGTGACCGATCAATACGCTGATATCCCGGCAGGCCCGCGCTTCGGCCAGACCGCTCAGCAATCGGGCCCGGGCCTGCTGCGGTTGCAAGCGCATCGACAGCAGAAAACCTTCATACAGCGTCAATCGCGCACGCACCGCGTACAGACGTTGCGCCGACAACCCGCGCAGACGATCAAGACCCTGATGCACCTCATCCAGGGCGCGCAGAATTTCCCCGCGCGATTGCAGGACCCGCGCCCGGTCGTAATGCGCCAAGGCTTCGAACAACGGATTGCCGACCCGCTGCGCCAGCTCGAGGGATTCTCGATTCAAGCCCCGCGCACGCCACAGGTCACCGTCGGCAATCGCCAGATTGGACAAAGTCGACAGGCACATCAGGCGTTGCCCGTAACGTTTCACCGGCAGGCTTTCCAGTGCTTCGCTGCAATAGCGCTGGGTCAGCTCACGATGCCCTCGCCCGCGGGCGATGATGCCGCTGAGCGCCAGCCATTGCGCGAGCATCGACTTCTGCGCCGAAGCCGAAGGCGCAGGCAGGAAATGACTTAAATGACTGGCCAGCTCTTCAGCGGCATCCAGCTGACAGGCCAGCCCGAGCGCCCAGCTATAGAGCACGATCAAGCGTGGCGTGCTGATCAGCAGGCTGTCGGGCAAGTCCATTTTCCAGCGCAGCAGCATGCCCACGTTCTGCTCGGCGAGCAGTTGTTCCTCGGACAGGTTCTGCACCAGATTCGCTGCGACATCCAGATGGCCGGCGCGCAAGGCCTGCTCCACCGCTTCGTCGAGCAGCCCTTGAGCATTGAACCAGCGACAGGCGCGCAGGTGCAGGGTCGCCGCCGGCACCAGCGTCTGGGTCACGGGACGGCTGCGCAGCAGATCGGAAAACAAATGGTGATAGCGATACCAGTGACCGTGTTCGTCCAGCGGCACCAGAAATACCTGATGCGCCAACAGAAACCGCAGGATTTCGGCGCTGTCGTGGGCTTCGCGCACCGCGTCGCACAGCTCGCTGCAAAAGCGCTCTTGAGGGGCGGTGTCGTAGAGAAACGCCTGCACCTCGGCCGGCAGGCAATCGATCACTTCTTCCAGCAGGTAATCGCGGATCAGCCCTTCCCCGCCGTTCAGCGCGGGTGGCAACGGAGCCCCGCTGCCAGCCTCGGAGACCGCGAGCAACCAGAAACGCAGTCCGGCCACCCAGCCTTCGCTGCGCTGGATCAGGTTTTCCAGCGCTTCGCCGCGCAATGAACTGCTGTGTCGATCGAGCAGCGTCAGGGCTTCATCGTGGGTCAGGCGCAAGTCCTGCTCATGCAGTTCGAGCAACTGGCGCGACAGGCGCAGACGCGCCAGATGCCAGTCCGGGCGCTGCCGACTGGTGACCATGACCAGCAAGCCATCGGGAAGATGATTGAGGAAAAACTGCAGGCAACGGTCGAGTACCGGGCCTTGGGCGAGATGGTAGTCGTCGAGCACCAGCAACAGCGGCGCCGTCGGTTGCAGTTGCAGGGCCAGTTCATCGAGCAAGCCGTCGAGCCATTCTTCGAAGGCGAACGGCTGATGGCGCTGGCGCATCTTCAACAGGCCGAGTGCACGACTGCCCAGATCCGGAAAGTAGTCCTGCAGTCCCTCCAGCAATCGCTCGAGAAACCGCCCCGGATCGTTATCCCGTGGGCTCAATCCCAGCCAAAGGCTTTGCCAGTGCGCCGGCAGGCTCTGACAGAACTCCACCGCCAGCGAACTCTTGCCGAACCCGGCCGGAGCGCAGACCAGTAACAGACGTCCACCGAGCCCGGTTTGCAGGCGCTCGCAGAGACGTGGCCGCAAGACGTATCCGTCCGGCAGCGGAGGACGGAAAAAACGTCCGTCCAGTGCCGCGACGGCAACGCTTGCGGGACCCGGAAGTGGGGACAGATCAGTCATGGCCGGCTCTTGTTCGAATGGCTGTTGGCGGCGTAGCAGATGTCCGCAGCCTAGCCTTAAACGTAGCGGTTATGAAGGTTGCTGCTACAAATGGCTACAAAAAGACTGTCGAGAGCCGGCAGCTCCTACAAAATCAACGCCAAAAAAAACGCCCCGAACCAGTCGGGGCGTTTTTTCGAGGATGCGGCCTCGGGTCAAAGCTTAGCGGATACCGTCCTGGCCCAGGTTGCCCGGCTGGAATTCGCTCTTGGTGGCAGAGAAACCGAAGTCATACGCTGATTTTTCTTCGTTCTTCATGCCCAGCGCCAGGTAGCGACCCGATTGCAGGTCGTACAGGGCTTCCAGTGCGTACCACGGCACTTGCTTGTCGTAGTAGTCCTCGGCATGCGCCTCGGCTACACGCCACAGCTGACCGCGACCGTCGTAGTGGTCGATGACCGCTGCCTGCCAGGTGTCTTCGTCGATGTAGAAGTCACGTTTGGCATAGATATGGCGCTGACCCGGTTTCAGGGTGGCGACCACGTGCCAGACACGACGCAGCTCGTAACGGGTCAGGTCCTGGTTGATATGGCCGGCCTTGATGATGTCGGCGTACTTGAGGGTCGGCGAGTCGATCTTGTAGCTGTTGGAGGCAATGTACATCTCTTTCTTGCCTTCGAGCTTCCAGTCGTAGCGATCCGGTGCACCGTTGTACATGTCGAGGTTGTCGGAAGTACGCAGGCCGTCCGCGGCGGTGCCCGGGCCGTCATACGATACTTGCGGTGCCTGACGCACACGACGCTGACCAGTGGCGTAGACCCACGCCTTGCGCGGCTCCTTCACCTGGTCGAGGGTTTCGTGCACCAGCAGTACGGTACCGGCCAGACGTGCCGGCGCGGTCACTTTCTGCTTGAAGTAGAACAGGATGTTGCCCGGGTTGGCCGGATCGTAATCCTTCATCTTGTCGCGGAACACGAACTGGTCCTGGAAGTACACCAGGCTGAACGAGCCGTTGGTTTGCGGAGTCGCCTGGGTCACCAGACGGGTCACGCTGCCACCGCGATAGCGGGTGATGTGGTTCCAGATCACTTCCAGACCGCTTTTCGGAATCGGGAACGGCACGGCGGTATCGAAGTTTTCCAGACCGTTACCGCCTGCGACCAGATTGGTGGTGGTGGCGTTTTTCTTGATCGCGGCGAACACGTCATCCGGCACGGTCGAGCCACGATGGGACGGATAAACCGGAATCTTGAAGGTGTCCGGGTAGCGCTTGAACATCGCGTACTGGCCCGGAGCAAGCTTGTCCTTGTACTGCTCGACGTTCTGCGCGGTGATGGTGAACAGCGGTTTTTCACTGCCGAACGGATCGGACAGGAAGCCCTTGCTGTCGACCGTGCCGGCATTTTTCGCCAGCGGTTTCCAGGCAGGGATCGAACCGTCGGCGTTGCCGGCCATTTCGGCGCCCATCGGGGTCAGGCTCTTGCCCAGCTTGTCGGCTTCGGCGGCGGGAACGGCCGCCATCACGCTGGTCGCCAGCAGCGACAAACCCAGAACACTCGCGTGGAACAGACTCTTTGTTATTTTCATATGTGTGTTCGTCCTGAAAAAACTGTGCTTAGAAGTTCACGCCGACGCTCAAGGCCACGAAGTCACGATCGTCCACGGTCGTGTAGTCGCCGCCAAAGAAGTTGGTGTAGGCCAGGCTCGCCGTGTAGGTGTTCTGGTATTCGGCATCGAGACCGAGGCTGATGGCCTTGCGACCTTCCTCGAAGTTGCCGCCAGGGCCTGGCGAGTAACCTTTCACGTCGTGCGACCAGGCCACGTTCGGCTTGAGGTTCACACCGGCAAACACGTCGCTGTAATCCCAGATGGCACGAGCGCGATAGCCCCACGAAGTGGCCGTGGTGAAACCGTCATTGTTGCAGTTGCTGGAAACGTTATCGCGCGAAGCCCCCGGGCCGGCACCGTTGATGGTGGAGGTGTTGAGGATCTGCGAGCAGGTGTTGAGACCTCCCGTGGCAGGCAGTTCGCCCGGGCCGAACACCGGATCGCGGCCGTAACGGGCTTCGGATTTGCTTTCCAGACCACCGACGTGGGTCACGCCGACTTCACCCACCAGGGTCAGACGGTTGGCGCCCATCACCTGATCGAAGAAGTGCGTCAGGGTGGTTTGCAGCTGGGTGATTTCTTTACGGTTGTAACCGTGCAGATCCTGGCCCGGCACGCCGTTGAGAACCGACGCGTTGGTCAACGCGCCTCCCAGCGGACGGACGCCGGCGAACAGAATGTCGGTGGAGTTCAACTGCACCGGCGCATTCGGCCGATAGCTGACCTCACCGCTCCACGCCGTACCGGTGGGCAGGGTGGTGGAGAAGCTCAAACCGTAGAGGCGGATGTCTTCAGGGTATTCGATGAAGTAGTTCGAGTTGCCTGCGACTACCAGTGGCCCCAGCGCCTGGAACGGCCCCGGCAATGCCGCCACGCCGTTATAGATCGACTGTGGTGCGCCGGTGGCGCTGAAGATCGGCGCACGGCTGTGGTAGTTCATGAAGTAGGCGCCGAACTCGGTGGCCAGCGGGTCGAACATGTACTTGGCGGAAACGCCCCACTGCCCGCTGTCACGCGCGTTGCGGTTGGGCGAACGGCGCACCAGCACGCCCTCTTCGTTGACGTCGACACCAGCGTTGGCCAACGGCCCGAGCGCAATACCCGGAATGGTCGAACGCTTGTTCAGTACCCGCAGGTTGTCGTCGCAACCGGTGGTGACGATGTCCGGCTGCGAGAAGAACGTGCCGCAGTTGTCGGTCACGGTCTTCTGCCAGTCGATCTGGTAGAAACCTTCAGCCGAGAGGTTTTCGGTGAGGCTCTGGGATACGTAGAACATGTTGACCGGGATCAGACCTTCCTTGATCTCGGCACCCGGACGGCGGAACGCGGACACGTCGATCGGGTTGATCGAGTTGATGCCGCCGCCGATGAAGGTACTTTCGCCCCAGTTCACCACCTGCTTGCCCAGACGCACCGAACCTGGCTCATCGGCAATCGAGTAGTTGTGGTAGACGAAGGCGTCGAGGATCTGCCCGCCGGAAGAGCGCGCCGCGACGTCGCGGTTGTGGTTGCTGACGTCCTTGTATTCCAGGTCCTGATTCTGCAGCGCGAAGTCGTACCAGTATTTGCCCCGGACGAAGACCCCGGTGTCGCCGTATTTCAGTTCCAGATCATGGATGCCCTTGAAGATCTTCGAGAAGGCTTGCCCGCTCTTGAAGTTCAGGTGGCCGTTGTCGGAGGTCTGGGACAGGCCCTTGCCGCCGTTGTTGACACCAATAAGGTCCTTGTTCGGCTGCTGGGTCGAGATACTCATGCCCAGGGAGAGCGAGGAGTCGAACTGACCTTCGATTTCACCGACGTTGAAACTGACGCCGAATGCGGGCCCGGCGAGCGTAGAGGCAAGACTGACGGCCAGAGGCAGTTTAGCCCGGCGCCAGAACTGGTTTACTGATGTCATCGACGCTACTCCATGTGCATTATTGTTATGGCAGTGAGTACTTTTAAAAACGCCTGGAAGACCGGGAGCCAGTAGCCACCCGACGTCACTCCAAAGTTGCATCGCCCCTGTTCGTGCGTGTGCCCCGTTCTTAAAAATCCTTGAGCGGACTATAGCCAGCAGGGGGTACTGCTTGATCCCTCTAAAGTGTGATTTGCAGCTGCCGGCCACTCTGGAACAATCCTTTCGCCAGTCCGACACATGTCGGCACGGCAAGGATGGCTGAATTTTTCGATTTAACAAGCCAAGCGCTTGCTTGGTGGGTCTGGCGCGCCGGTTTCGGCGCGCCAGCAGACACTCAAAGTGTCGAAAGGAAGGTGCTGTTGTTGGCCTGCCATTCGGTGATGTCGAGGCGGATGCGCTTCTTGTCGAGCTTGCCGACACTGGTCTTGGGAATTTCCGTAACAAGGGCGATCTGGCTTGGAATCGCCCACTTGCTCAAGTGCCCCAGTTCCACGAACGGCTTGAGGTGTTCCTTGAGCTCGCGCGCCCCGATCTCGTGCCCTTCGCGGATCACCAGCAGTGCAAACGGCCGCTCGCCCCATTGCGGATCGGCGATGCCCACCACTGCTACTTCGCGTACCGCCACATGACGGCTGATCAGGTCTTCGAGGTCCAGCGAGGAAATCCATTCGCCGCCAGTCTTGATCACATCCTTGATGCGGTCGCGGATGTCGATCACGCCCATGCTGTCGAGCGTTGCCACATCGCCGGTGTGCAGCCACCCACCGGCCCAGAGCTCGGCGCCCTTCTGCGGTTCATTGAAATAGCCTTCGGTGAGCCACGGCGCGCGCAGGACCAGTTCGCCCTGGGTTTCGCCGTCGGCGGGGAGGAAGTTGCCCTCGGCGTCGACGATCGCCGCTTCCACCAACGGCCCCGGCACACCGGCCTTGATCCGGTAAGTGGTGCGTTCGTCTTCGGTGCCGGCCATCAACTCGTCGTTCAAATGCGCACAGGAAACCAGCGGCCCGGTCTCCGACATGCCGTACGCCGCCGTCAACTGAATGCCCCGGGCCTTGGCGGTTTCATACAGCGTGCGATTGAGCGCACTACCGCCGATGACGATTTTCCAGCCGCCGAAATCGGTGCCCTGTGCGCCTTTGGCGTTGAGCAGCATCTGCAGGATGGTCGGCACGCAGTGGGAGAACGTGACCTTCTCCTTGCGCCACAGCTCGACGAGGAATTCCGGGTCGTAACGCCCCGGATAAACCTGCTTGAGCCCGAGCATGGTTGCCACGTACGGCAAACCCCAGGCATGCACATGGAACATCGGGGTGATCGGCATGTACACGTCGTTGGTGCCGAGCAGGCGCACGCTGTCGATCGCGCCCATGATCGTCGACACGCCCATGGTGTGCAGCACCAGTTGCCGATGGGTGAAGTACACACCTTTCGGGTTGCCGGTGGTACCGGTGGTGTAGAAGGTGGTAGCGACCGAGTTCTCGTCGAAATCCTCAAAGTCGTATTGCGCACTCGCGGCGGCCAGCAGTTGCTCGTACTCGCCGACCAGGTTCGGCAGCTCGGCGGTCTTTTCCGGCAGATCGGTCAGCAGCAGGGTTTTCTCGACGGTGGTCAGGTGCGGCGCGATGGCCTGGTACAGCCCGACGAACTCGCTGTTGACCAGCACGAAGCGGTCCTCGGCGTGGTTCATGGTGTAGAGGATCTGCTCCGGCGACAGACGCACGTTGATGGTGTGGATCACCGCGCCGATCATCGGAATGGCAAACATGCATTCGAGGTAGCGATGGCTGTCCCAGTCCATCACCGCCACGGTGTCACCCGCCTTCACTCCGGCCGCCGTCAACACGTTGGCCAGCCGCGCCACCCGCTCGATCAGGGTCGGATAGCTGTAGCGCAACTGGTCTCGGTAGATGATCTCGCGGGTTTTCTCGTAACGGGCGCCGGACATCAGCAGCCGTTTGATCAGCAATGGATACTGGTAGGCCCCATCGGCCGGGGGAATGACGCGAGTCTGCAACATATGAATCCCTTTTCTGGCTGCACGGTGTTGGCGTAGAGAGCGTTACTCTAGAGCCGTTATACCCCAGTCAAATCAGCCGAAGGAATGATTTGCACAGCCGTACAAATGCTAGCTTTGCGCCAGCATTTGTCGGTATTTCAGCGCCGTTCAGGCCGTTTGCCCTACAGCCGCTTCTGAAGGCGTCCGTGGGAAAACCAGCGCAGCAAGGAAGGTCAATGCGCCGAAACCCGCCAGAATCACGTAAAGCCCGACAAAACCATGGCGCGGTTCGATGTAGGCAATCAGCGGAATCGCCGTCGCACTGGCGCCGAACGACAGGCAGTAACGCAAGGCGAAGACCCGCGATTGCCACTGCGGCGCGACGAAATTGGCGACCATCGAGTCGTTCACCGTCACCTGACCAAACACCACGAACATGAACGCCGCACCGAGCACGATCACTGCCCAGCCATCGACATACGCCATGGCGTACAACAGCGGCGCCTGAAACAGCGTCAACACAATAAACGGCCATTTCAAGCTGACTCGGTGCAGCACCTGGCCAATGCTCAACTGCGCCACTGCACCAAAGGCATACGCCAGGCTGACCACCACGCCGAGGGTTTGCGGCGAGGCGAACAAGTCATGCAGACGTTCCTGAAACAGCTTCGGGTAGGTCATGGTCGTGGCGTTGAACACCACGCCACCGGTGGCCGTCGCCAGTGCCAGCACACCGAATACCATGAGCATCGAAATCCGCTGCCCGGCAGCGCCCTTCAGTGCGGTGTGTGGACGCTGCGGGATCGGCTCTTCACGCACCTGCACGGCAAAGCCGATTCCCAGCATGATCGCCACTACCCCCGGTAACACAAAGGCCGACCGCCAGCCGAACTGCGCCACCAGCAACCCGGTGATCAGCGCCGAGAACGCCACGCCGAGGTTGCCCCACATGCCATTGATGCCGATCTCCCGGCCGCGATTCTGCGCGTAGGCCACCAGCATCGCGGTGCCCACCGGGTGGTAGATCGCGGCGAAAATGCCGATCAGGGTCAACCCGATCACCAGCATCGTCGGGCTGGTGCTCAGCCCGGTGAAGATCGCCGAGGCGCCGATGCCGAAGAAAAACACCAGCATCATCTGCCGCCGATTCCAGTGATCGCCCAGCCAGCCGGCCGGTAACGAACAGGCGCCAAAGGCAATGAACCCACCCAGCGAAAGGCCGATCAGCGCGGCGTAGTCGAGGCCGAAGGCCTGGGTCATGCCGAGCACGGCGGCGGGAAAAATCAGCATGAACATGTGGTCGATCACATGGGCGGCGTTGACGTAGCGAATGACGTTTCGAGATTGATTCATGGCGGCACGCTTGTGTTTGTTATGGGCGGATTGTTGTCAGCGGCTTTATGCTAAGTTGGCGAAAAAGCGCATACCTGCCAACCAGGTCATCGAATCCGACATGTTGATCAGCCACTTCGAACACGGCCCGGTGAGTGCCTATCCCCGGGATTATCTGGACGGCGCGCACCAGTCGCTGCACCTGCATCGCGAGGCGCAGTTGCTGTATGCCGTCCGAGGGATCATGCGGGTGGTCACCGACCTCGGTGCCTGGGTGATTCCGCCAAGCCGCGCAGTGTGGATTCCGCCGCAAGTCGCGCACGAGATATTCATGTCCGGCGATGTGCAGATGCGCTCGCTGTTCATTGCCCCCGAGCTGTCACCGACCAGCCTGCAACAGTGCTGCGTGCTGGCGGTGACGCCGCTGTTGCGCGAGCTGATCCTGCGCGCCGTTCAAGGCCCGCCGCATGCGGATAATCCGCTGATCCAGCAGTTGATGCTGGAAGAGCTCGCCAGCCTGGACAACCTGCCGCTGCACATTCCAATGCCCACCGACCGACGCCTGCAGAACATCTGTCTGGCGTTGCTGCACACACCGGATCACCCCAACACCCTGGAAGACTGGGCGCAGCAGGTCGGCGCCAGCTCACGCACTCTGGCGCGGCTGTTCCAGCGACAACTGAAGATGAGCTTCAACGCCTGGCGCCAGCAACTGCGCCTGATGGAAGCGCTACCGCGCCTGCTCGCCGGGGACAGCGTGCAGCGCGTGGCGCGGGATCTGGGGTACGGCAGCGCGCGGGCGTTCAGCGCGATGTTTCGCCGGTTGCTCGGGGACAATCCCCGGGAGTACCTGAATAATCTGAGCAAACTCAGCGAGCTTGTGTAAGGCCCTTTGGGAGCGAGCCTGCTCGCGAAAGCGGTCTTTCAGCCACCAGTAATGTCGACTGATCCAACGCATTCGCGAGCAGGCTCGCTCCCACAGTTTTAAGTCGCGGTTCTGAGATCAATGCATCTCGGTAAACGCGATTTTCACGCCGAGAGCGATCAGCACCGCGCCCATGGTGCGGTCGAACCAGTGGCCCATGCGGGCAAAACCGGCACGTACACGTTGCTGACTGAACAGCATCGCCACCAGGCAGAACCAGAAAGCGGTCGCAACGGCCAGGTAAACCCCGTAACCGGCCTGCACCGCCAGTGGCGTGTGCGGGTTGATCACCACGGTGAACAGCGACAGGAAGAACAGCGTGGCTTTCGGATTCAGACCATTGGTCACGAAGCCCGAGGTGAACGCGCCGCGCGCGGTGCGCACGCCGGCCTCTTTGTGCAGATCATCGGTAACGGTTTTCGCCGGCTGCGCGCGCAAGGCCTTGAAGCCGATGTACAGCAGGTACGCGGCGGCGGCCCATTTCAAGGCGTTGAACAGCACGATCGACTGCGAAACGATCAGGCCGATGCCGAGCAGCGAATAACCCACATGCAGGAAAATCGCCGTGCCCACACCCAGCGCGGTCCAGGTGCCGGCGCGACGACCATGGGTCACACTCTCGCGCACCACCACGGCAAAGTCCGGGCCGGGGCTGGCCACGGCCAACAGGTGGATCAGTGCAACGGTCAAGAACTCGGTCCAGTACATGGGGGCTCCTCTGGGGGTGATCATCAGCTTGAACACATCGCCTGAATGCTTTTCCCCTGTGGGAGCGGGCTTGCTCGCGAATGGCGTTGTGTCAGGCAACCTTTATGGGTCTGACACGCCCTCTTCGCGAGCAAGCCCGCTCCCACAGGTTTTGTGAGCACCTCGGGCACTGCGTAACGTTTTGTTTCATCTGGTAGGCTCGGCAGATTACGCCTTCCGTTCCAAGCACAAAAGGTACAGTTGATGACGAACCCGCGCCGCGCCGTATTCCTCGATCACCCGTCACTGGATCTCGGCGATCTCGACCTCAGCCCGTTGCGCGCCTGCTTCAGCGACCTGCAACTGTTCGCCCAGACTGCGCCTGATCAAGTCGCCGAACGCCTGCACGGGGCCAGCGTGGCGATCACCAACAAGATCCGCATCGACGCCGCCGCGATGGCCGCCAACCCGGATCTGCAACTGATACTGATCACCGCCACCGGCACCAACAACGTCGATCTGGACGCGGCTCGCGCCCACGGCATCACCGTGTGCAACTGTCAGGGTTACGGCACGCCGTCGGTGGCGCAGCACACGATCATGCTGCTGCTCAACCTCGCCACCCGCCTCGCGGATTATCAAAAAGCGGTCGGCGAAGGTCGCTGGCAGCAGGCCAGACAGTTCTGCCTGCTCGACTATCCGATCGTCGAACTGGAGGGCAAAACCCTCGGCCTGCTCGGTCATGGCGAACTCGGCGGTGCGGTCGCGCGACTGGCCGAAGCGTTTGGCATGCGTGTGTTGCTCGGGCAGATTCCCGGCCGCCCGGCACGCCCGGATCGTCTGCCACTGGACGAACTGCTGCCACAGATCGACGCCCTGACCCTGCACTGCCCACTCAACGAACACACCCGACACTTCATCGGTGCCCGCGAACTGGCGGCGATGAAACCCGGCGCCTTTGTGGTCAACACCGCTCGCGGTGGTTTGATCGACGAGCAAGCCCTAGCCGACGCCCTGCGCAATGGTCACCTCGGCGGCGCGGCCACCGATGTGCTCAGCGTCGAACCGCCAGTCAACGGTAATCCGCTGCTGGCCGCCGACATTCCACGGCTGATCGTCACTCCGCACAACGCCTGGGGCAGTCGCGAAGCGCGGCAACGCATCGTCGGCCAATTGACCGAAAACGCCCAGGCATTCTTCAGCGGTAAAGCGCTGCGGGTCGTCAGTTGATAAACTGCGGCACTTTTTTTCCAGGGAGCAGTTATGGATCCGCGCAGTGAAGTACTGCTTCGTCAGGCCGAGTTATTCCAGGGTTCGCTGTTGTTGGCCGGTTTGCCTGCCGACGATCTGCTCGGGCGCCTGCCCAATGCGTTCGGCTGGTGCTGGCATGCCGGCGATCAGGCCGCACTGGATGCGCGCTTCGAAGGTCGCAGCCATTTCGGCGTAAACGTGCCGGAGCGCGAGTTCGACAGCGCCGTGGTGTTTTTGCCCAAGTCCAAGGACCTGACCGATTACATCCTCAACGCGGTGGCCGCACGTCTGCCCGGGCGCGAGGTGTTTCTGGTCGGGGAAAAACGCAGCGGCATCGAGGGTGCGTCCAAGCAACTCAACCCGTTCGGCAAGCCGCGCAAACTCGACAGCGCCCGTCACTGCCAACTGTGGCAGGTCACCGTGGCCAACGCGCCTGAAGCAAAATCGCTGGAAAGCCTGGCGCAGACTTATGAGCTGCCGCTGGCCGAAGGCCCGCTTAAAGTCATCAGCCTGCCGGGCGTGTTCAGCCATGGTCGACTGGACCGCGGCAGCGCCCTGCTGCTTGAGCATCTGGACAAACTGCCGAGCGGTCATCTGCTGGATTTCGGTTGTGGCGCCGGGGTGTTGGGCGCGGCGGTCAAACGGCGTTATCCGCACAATCAGGTGACTTTGCTCGACGTCGATGCCTTCGCCGCCGCCAGCAGTCGCCTGACGTTAGCGGCCAACGGTCTGGACGCCGAAGTGCTGACCGGCGACGGTATCGACGCTGCACCGATGGGTTTGAACGCGATTCTGAGCAACCCGCCGTTCCATGTCGGCGTGCACACCGATTATTTCGCCACCGAGAACTTGCTGCGAAAAGCGGCCAAACATCTGAAAAACGGCGGCGAACTGCGCCTGGTTGCGAACAGCTTCCTGAAGTATCAGCCGCTGATCGAAGAGCATCTGGGCGTGTGTGCAATCAAGGCTGAAGGCAATGGTTTCCGGATTTACCGGGCCAAGCGTGGCTGAAAATTTGTTCTTGCTCTATCGGTTTTGCGAAGGCAGAATCCGCTCCGTCCTAGGGGAGTAGTCTCCCACGAGCGCCAAGCTCGTCCGGCATACGTCAACATACTTGATCCTCAGATCATGGCGTATGCGACCCAAGCGTCCGCACCAGACGGATCGCAGGGTTTGACAAGACCTATGACACGCACACCTTACCCGGGGCGGGAAGGCTGTACGTGTCATAGCCGTGTCGACCCGCCCCTTAGGAAATCCTGATGCTGGACTCGTTACTCGTTCCCACCGCAATCGTTGCCTTGGCCGAAATCGGCGACAAGACGCAACTGCTCGCGCTGATTCTCGCCGCTCGCTTTCGCAAACCCTGGCCGATCATTGCCGGTATCGTCGTTGCGACCCTGGCCAACCACGCAGCAGCCGGTGCGGTAGGCGCCTGGTTCGGCAGCTTTTTCTCCGATTCGGTGTTGCACTGGATTCTTGCCGCAAGCTTCGCTGCCACGGCGCTCTGGACGCTGGTCCCGGACAAGATGGACGACGATGAAGCGAGCACCGCACGCAAGTTCGGCCCCTTCCTGACCACGCTGATCGCGTTTTTCCTCGCGGAAATCGGCGACAAGACGCAGATCGCCACGGTGATGCTGGCGGCGCAATATCCGGAGCTGTGGCTGGTGATCATCGGCACCACGGCCGGCATGCTGATTGCCAACGTGCCGGTGGTATTGGCGGGTAACTTTGCCGCAGAGAAATTGCCACTGACCTTGATCCGTCGCCTGGCGGCTTCGGCGTTCCTGATTCTTGCGATCGTTGCGGTGTACAAGGCAATGCAGAGCAGTGGCTGGATTTAACCCCGTAAGTCGGTAGACCGAGTTATCGTTCTTCGCGAGCAGGCTCGCTCCCACAGTGGAATGCATTCCAAAGGTGGGAGCGAGCCTGCTCGCGAAGGGGCCATCAGCCTTGCGGCAAAACCATCAGGATTTAGGGGCTTTCTCGTACAACGGCATCACCTTCGGAATCGCTGCCTGCAGCGAGGCGATCCGGCTGGACGAAGCCGGGTGAGTGCTCATGAACTCCGGTGGTGCGCCCTCCGAAGCCTTGCTCATCTTGTTCCACAAGGTGATCGCCGCATTCGGGTTGTACCCGGCGCGGGCGGCCAGTTCGAGGCCGATCAGGTCGGCTTCGTTTTCGTTGGCGCGGCTGTTGGGCAAGGTCATGCCGTAGTTGGCCACGGTGTCGGCCAGCGCCAGACTGTCCTGACCCAGACCGAACAACGCACCGGCACCCTGCTTGGCCATTTCAATGCCATAGGCTTTGGACATCGCCTCACGACCGTGCTCGCGCAGGGCGTGGGCGATTTCATGGCCCATGACCGCCGCGATTTCATCGTCGGTCAGCTTCAGGCTGTCGATCAGCCCGGTGTAAAAAATGATCTTGCCGCCAGGGCCGCAGTTGGCGTTGAGCTCGTCGCTCTTGATCAGATTGACTTCCCACTGCCATTGCGCCGCGTCCGGACGGAAGTTCGGTGCCTGGGCGATCAGCCGGTTGGCAATCGCCTGAACCCGCTTGGCCTCCGGGCTGGTCTTGTCCAGTACGCCTTTGCTCGACGCCTCGCCGACGGTCTTCTGATAGGACTGGGCATACATCTGGTCGACCTCTTGCGAGGACAGCATGCTGAACATGTACTGCTTGCGCTCCACCCCAACGGCTCCGCCGCTGGTGGTGTTGACCGACTGACAACCGGCCAGCAACAGCGCTGCGCTCAGTGCACTTACAACCAATGTCTTGTTCATTCAAAAGCTCCCTGAAAACCTGCCGCGTATCGTAGGGGGTGAATTGTATCGGCGCCAGATACAACAGACGTGTTGCAGCGTCTTTCGGAAATTTCCCACCGCTGTTGTCGTAAAAAATTCACAGCAACCGGCAAGCCTGCTGCCGCTGCGTCGCGCACCGATCCATTTGCGACATCCTCCGCCCTTTGTTCCGCTCAACGCTCATGGCGCCATGCCTGCTGCCGATACAACAGCGCAGACGTCCTCTTGCGTGCGGAGCTCCCATGAAGTTCAAGTCGATCCAGTTTTCCGTCGCCGCCCTGGCCGGCGCCATCGTCCTCAGCGTGGTTGCCGCGCTGGTGCTGTACGCGCTGTTTTCCGGTGCCCGCACTCAAGACATGGTGCAGCAGCGCACTCAGGCGCAGTTCGAACAAGTCATCGAACAACGCCTGACCTCGTTGGCGCAGACCCAGGTCAGCCAGATCCAGCGCGAACTCGAAGCGCCGCTGCTGATTGCCGGCGGACTGGTGCGGGTCAACGCGCTGCTCGGCACACCGGGCGCCGACGGCCAGCCGCGCCTGAGCGTCAGCCGCGAGCAACTGATCAGCCTGATCAAGGAGAACGTCGAGCAGAACCCGAAGATTCTCGGCACCTACATCGGCTGGGAAAAAAACGCCCTGGACCACAATGACGCGGCCTACGTCGGCAGCGCCGTGACCGGTATCGATCCCGCCAACGGACGCTTCCTGCCGTGGTGGTTCCGCAATACCGACGGCAGTCTGGGCGTGGACAAACTGGCCGATGTCGACGATCAGAAAACCCTGTCCACCGGGGTACGCGCCAGCGAGTACTACCTCTGCTCCAAGGAAACGAAAAAGCCCTGCGTGATCGATCCGGCGCCGTACAAAGTCGGCGACAAGGTCGTGATGCTCGCCTCGTTCATTGAACCGATCATGCTCAACGGCGCATTCCAGGGCATCGTCGGCGCCGACCTGTCGGTGAACTTCATCCAGGACATGCTCCTCGGCGCCAACCAGAAGTTGTACAGCGGCGCCGGGCAAATGGCTCTAATCGGCGGCAACGGCCGGATCGTTGCCTACACCAAGGACACCAGCAAATTCGGTGAAAAGGTCAGCGACATTCTCGACGCCGAGCAGATCGCCAACATGGCCAATCTCAAACGCGGCGAAGTCACCTACTCGGTCAACAAGGACAAGGGCCGCATCGAGCTGTACCTGCCGTTCGGCATCGGCCAGACCGACGCGCGCTGGACCTTGATGCTGCAACTGCCGTTGAACGCGGTGATGGCGGATCTGCAAAAACTCCAGGCCGACCTTGATGCACAACGCAAGTCCGACACCTTCGGCATGGCCATGGTCGGCCTGATCATCGCCGCCATCGGTTTGTTGGTGATCTGGCTGGTGGGTCATGGCATCGCCCGGCCCCTGAAGCAAATGGTCGCCATGCTCGATGACATCGCCAAAGGTGAAGGCGACCTGACCCGCCGCTTGAGCAGTGATCGCAGCGATGAGCTCGGCTCGATTGCCAAGGGCTTCAACACCTTCCTCGCCAAGTTGCAGGCGATGATCACGCAGGTGGTGACGTCAGTGCAGAGCGTCAGCGATTCCTCGGAACACACTGCCGACATCGCGATTCGCACCAACATCGGCATTCAGAAACAGATGGCCGAGATCGATCAGGTCGCCACCGCGGTACAGGAGATGACCGCCACCGCGCAAGACGTGGCCCGCAACGCCACTCAGGCGGCGCAAGCCGCCAGCCATGCGGATCAGGCCGCTGGCCAAGGCCTGCAGATCGTTCGTGATACCTCGAGCTCGATTGGCGTACTGGCGGTGGAGATCGGCAAGGCCGTTGAGGTGGTGCAGACGCTGGCCAAGGACAGCGAAAACATCAACGCAATCCTCATCGCGATTCGCGGGATCGCCGAGCAGACCAACCTGCTGGCGCTGAACGCAGCAATCGAAGCGGCGCGGGCCGGCGAACAAGGGCGCGGCTTTGCGGTGGTGGCGGACGAGGTGCGCAATCTGGCGCAGAAGACCCAGAAGGCCACCGAAGAAATCCAGAGCATGATCCAGCAACTGCAACAGGGCACCCGCGATGTGGTGCGGGTCATGGAGGACAGCCAGAACCGCACCGACGAAAGCGTGCAGCACGCGGCGAAAGCGGCTGAAGCGCTGGAGACGATTACTCAGGCGGTGTCGGTGATCAACGACATGAATACGCAGATTGCCAGTGCGGCGGAAGAACAGAGCGCAGTGGCCGATGACATCAACCGTAACGTGATCAATATCGGTCAGGTGGCGAATGAAGTGGCGGGCGGTGCGGATGAGTCGAGTTCGGCCAGTGCGGGTCTGACTAAATTGGCGGAGCAGCAGCGGCGGCTGATCAATCAGTTCAAGGTCTGATCCATAGGCCCCTTCGCGAGCAAGCCCGCTCCCACAGTAATTTTGCGGCGTTCACAAAACCTGTGGGAGCGGGCTTGCTCGCGAAGAGGGCGGCACAGCATCAACTCAACCCGGGGTCAGGCATTCCGGCCCATTGAGCTTCGGATCATTCACCAGATTCGCCAACACCCGCTCGCGCAATGCCGCCGGCTCACTGGCGAGCAAGCCCTGCAGCACATGCAACGGCGTCGCGGGATCGAGCCAGGCCGCCTGCCCCGCCTCATCGAGAATCAACGGTCGGCGCTGACTGGCCGCCGGCTGCGTGATGACGGCGGTGCTCAGCCACACCTGCTCCTGCACCGGATAGGCCTCCCAGATCGCCGCGAAAAACAGCGAAGAACCCTCCCCTGGCGTCAGCCAGTACGGGCGCTTGCGCAGATTGCCGCGCCATTCGTAGAAACCGTTGGCCGGCAGCAGACAGCGGCGCAGGCGCAGTGCCTCGCGGAACATCGGTTGCTCGGCGACGGTTTCGGCCCGGGCATGCGCCGGGGTACGCGACAGATCGGTCAGCCACGGTGGCGTCAGCCCCCAACGGGCGCGGGCCAGGGTGCGTTGGCCGTCGGCCTCGGCACGCAGCATCAAAACCGAATCATTGGGAGAGATGTTCCACTGTGCCTGCTGATCGGCGGGAAATCCGGGCAGGGCCGCGAAATCGCGGTTCCAGCGAAACAGGGCATAACGTCCACACATGGGGCAACACGACTCAGAAATAAAACGAACACCAGCCTAACAGACCAGCGTCCCGGGGAAGCTCTCCGGTTCATCGCCGGGCAGCGGCAGCGCGGCATTGTACGCGGTGATCAGTTCGCGGGCGTATTCGGCCTGATCGTTTTCGACCGACAGTCCCAGCAGGCCGAAGATCGGCAATTCACCGGTGCCACCGAGCAGATCGCGACCCACCAGATGCGCCTCGATGCCCTCGCTGGCGAGCATGCCCTTGAGCATCTCGCCCTCCATCAGGTTTTCCGGCTCGTAGATTCGCTGCATGCGCGCCCCTCACTCGTTTTCGCTGAAGACTTCCAGAAACCAATCCTCGCCATGCACCTGCAAGACAAACGTGATCGGTCGACAACACACCTGACAGTCCTCGATGTAGGTCTGATCGCCTGCGGACAGGTCCACCGTCGTCTCGACCTCTTCACCACAATACGGACATTCATACAGTGCACTTTCCAGCATCGCGGTCTCCCAGGTGACTTGTGCGTATAATCGCCGGTCTATTTGCAGGGCTATTTTTGTCTGGCTACCTTTTCAGACCGTGCCCCGTTGGTTTTCGATCAAAACCTTTACTTACCCTAGCCGTTTCCAACAAGAGAGCATGATGGGCGAATTCGATGCCATCCGACCTTACGACGACAGCGAAGTACCTGCGGTACTGGCAAGACTGCTCGGCGACAAGGCGTTTCTAGATATCCTCACCCACTTCCGCTTCCCGCGTTTTGCCGGTGCCTTCGGCTGGATGCTCAAACCACTTATAGCCCATCGGCTGCGTCGTGAGTTTGCCGACGTGACCTCCGTGGCCACTTTGCAGGACAAAGTCGAGTTCTACGTCGACCACACCATCGAGCGCGCCACTGATGGCGTGACCTACACCGGTGTCGAGCAATTCAAGTCCGGCAGCGCCTACCTGTTCATCGCCAACCACCGCGACATCGTGATGGACCCGGCCTTCGTCAACTACGCGGTGTACCACGCCGGCCTGCCGACCCCGCGCATCGCGATCGGCGACAACTTGCTGCAGAAACCCTTCGTCAGCGATCTGATGCGTCTGAACAAGAGCTTCATCGTGCATCGCTCGATCACCGGGCGTCGCGAGAAGATGGCCGCGTATCAATTGCTGTCGGCGTACATCAACCACTCGATCCGCAACGATTGCGCCTCGATCTGGATCGCCCAGGCTGAAGGCCGGGCGAAGGATGGCGACGACCGTACCGAGTCGGCGATCCTCAAGATGTTCCACATGAGCCGCAAGGACGAGCCGTTCGGCGAAGTGATTCAGTCGCTGAACCTGACCCCGGTGTCGATCAGCTACGAATACGACCCGTGCGACCAGGCCAAGGCCCGCGAGTTGTACATCCGCGCCACCACCGGCACCTACGCCAAGGCGCCGGGCGAGGATGACGTGAGCATTGCCAAGGGCATCACCGGCTACAAGGGCCGGGTGCACGTGAACTTCGCTGCGCCGATCACCGAGCGGTTCGAAGACACCAAGCAATTGGCGGTCGAGATGGACAAGCAGATTCTCGGCGGTTATCGCCTGTTCCCGGTGCATTACCTGGCGTACGCGCAGTGGGCCGATGCCGATCCGCAACTGAACGTGCCGAAGGCTGCCGAAGTGTTTCCGGCGGATGAACTGGCCAAGGCGCAGGAAGAATGGCAGCGCCGCCTGGACGCCTGCCCTGAGGAGCACCGTCCTTATCTGGTGCTGCAATATGCAACGCCGGTGCGCAATCAGTACCGAGTGAAGGCTGGGTTACCGTTGTAAACAGGCATAGCGGAGCCCCTGTGGCGAGGGGATTTATCCCCGATGGGTCGCGAAGCGGCCCCAGGATTCTGCCTGAATAATCATGGGCCTGCTGCGCAGGCCATCGGGGATAAATCCCCTCGCCACAAGGTTTTGCATTCACTTCAGAAGCGGGTGCTGATCCAGGAAACGATCAGGGCCAGGCCAAGGCAGGCGAAGCCGAAGCGGTAGAAAAAGCGGTTCATGCGCAATGTCGCCCAATCCAGAATCGGTTCGGCGTTCGGTTGGGCCAGGCGTTGCGCGGCGATGCTGGCCATGGCGCGTTGTTCACGACGGCGGGTCGCGTGCAGCAGCCAACTGCCCGGGAAGGCCAGAGCCAACGCCAGCAGGTTGATCAATTTGGCGGGATGGGCGGTAAACAGCGTCATCAAGTGCAGCGACATCACAGACCTCGGAACTGAATCGGTGTGGCAGGCGCCCGATCGACGACTGCGGCGCGGATTCTACCGAAACCCTCCGCCACCGCCCTAGCCTTTGCGACAAATAACCTGACAATCGACCGATGGCTGTCCTGTGTCACGGCATCGTAATTTACATCGGCCACCATGCGCGCCTCGAAACACACATGGAACGCGACATGCTGCACGCCGAAAACCAGGATCGCCTGTACCTCATCACCCCGACCGACGAACAACAAAGCCTCGTCGGCAGCCTCGCCTTCAATGTTCAGGATCGCCACTGGCTGGTGTATTGCGCCCTCGGCGGGCATCAGCATGCGGATTTGCCGGAGACTGACCTGCTGACCGGTGTGAGTGTCCTCGACTTCTACTCCCAGGCTGCCTGACACACGCCTGTCCCTGTGGGAGGGGGCTTGCTCCCGAAGACTGAGTATCAGTCGACTTCTGAGTTGACTGATCCACCGCTTTCGGGAGCAAGCCCCCTCCCACAGTTGCATGAGTATTCAGATAAATTGTGTGGCCACAAAAAAGCCCGGAGCCATCACTGGCGCCGGGCTTTTTCACATCAACCGCACAGCTTACTCGGCGAGGATCTGACCCACGGTCGGGTCCTTGAACAGGCGAGTCAACGCATCGCTCAACACGTCGCTGACCAGCTTGGTGTTGGTTTCCTGGTTCGGCGCCATGCCGAAACGCTGGTCCAGCGAAGCGCCGTAGCGGCCGCTGTAACGACGGTTGCCGCTCTGCACGTCGGAGCGGAAGGTCGCGCCGATGGTGGCTTCGGTCACGTACATGCCTTCTTTCGGCGACTGGTACTTCAGCTCGGTCAGGGTCACGGTCAGTTGCGGCGCGTTCATCCCGTTGCTGGTCGGGGTGAAGCCGAGCAGACGTACGGCGGCTTCAGCCTGCGCCTGCAACTTGGGCAGGATCTGCTCGCGCTGCACGGTGATCGCGCTGGTTTCCGGGTACAGGCCGCCGCGGGTGCCGAGGGTTGGCGACGGACGACCGTCAACCACACGCACCACCACTTGCTGGCCATGGCCGACCGGGGCCAACTGCGTGGTCAGCTTCGGTTCCGGGCTCAGTTGTTGCGGGCTGTGGGCGCAGCCAACCAGGGTCAAACTGGTCACAGTGATCAAACCGAACAACAGGCGTTGCAACATGCTCTTTTCTCCAGAATCAGGCACAAACAGGCCGGCAGTATAGCGGTGGGCCACTGCGGGTCACCAGCACCCGACAGTGAATACTCAAATGTCTGACCCAGCCGTGGGAATGCGGTTCCTGTCACAGATTGTTCACCGCCCATACACCTCGGCGTCACGGCCGCCAGGCAAGCTTCAAACCAGTCCTCCAACAAGGTACTCGGCCATGCGTTATCTGATCTCGTTGTTCGCCCCACGCCCACTGCACCGCAGTTTTGCCCTGCTCGATCGCAACGGTCATTGCCAGGCATTCAAGCAGTGCAGCCTGCAACCGATGGGCGATGGCTGGGTGGAAATCGAAGAAATCCGCCTCAACTGGTTGCACCAGCCACTGCCCGCCAGCGCCCGCGTCATAGCGTCGCAGCCCCGCGCACGCGTGCAAGCGATGTTGAGCATCTGACCGGATGCCTAATAAAAGTCATTAAACACGAGCAACTGCCCGCATTTCTTCGATACAATCTCCCCCCGATTATAAGGACGTCTCCTGATCGGGCCCCGCAACACCGTCAATGCGCATGCATCGACACCCAAATCGCCCACAGAGAGCCGCCCACACAGATCGAGTGAAGTTGGCGCGCTTGCCTGTTCTTCCGGCAAAAACCCCGCTTTTCGCGAATCTGCAGAGCTGTCATGACGCTCGGCCACCGCGTTGTTTTGCCCTTGCGGGCAGGGTGCCAGGCCTGGACAGCCCTTTTTTGAGGTTCACGTCTTCAAAAGAGCGTGAAAAAAACGGGTTTTCACAACTTCACAAGAGTGTGGCGAGCAAATGAAAAGTTTTGCGTCTGAACATGCACCATTAGCGTCTGAAACAGCCCAACGACACAGGACCGGGTATACCTCGAACATCGGAGCCTGAAGCCTGTCCGCTACGGATTTGGTTGCACAAAAACGGATGTCTCGACCATAAGTCGAATTGCCAGCCGCGTGCTGAAATGAGTTCATGGAGCTCTTGAAGCCAGGCCGCATGCATCCGTCGAAGTTGCGAAAAATTGCGAAGATTCGGACATGACGAACCTGACCATGGGTATCCGGGGCGCAACTGACCTGCCCCGTCACTCCCTGGCAGCCATGCCGACAATTTGGTGCTGCAGATTTTGGAGACGCGTTAAATGGCGCATAACGAAGCAGTCGACGTAGTTCTGGTAGGGGCCGGCATCATGAGTGCCACCCTGGCAGTACTGCTCAAAGAGCTCGACCCGGCGATCAAGCTGGAAGTCGTCGAGTTGATGGATTCCGGTGCTGCGGAGAGTTCCAACCCGTGGAACAACGCCGGTACCGGCCACGCCGGCCTGTGCGAGCTGAACTACACGCCGCAGGCAGCCGACGGCAGCGTCGACATCAAGAAAGCCGTGCACATCAACACCCAGTTCGAAGTGTCCAAACAGTTCTGGTCGTACCTGACCAAGAAAGGCACCTTCGGCTCGTGCAAATCCTTCATCAGCCCGGTGCCGCACCTGAGCTTCGTTCAGGGTGACAAAGGCGTGTCGTTCCTCAAGGAACGCTTCAACGTGCTGCACAAGCACCACGCCTTCTCCGACATGGAATACACCGAAGACAAGGCCAGGATGGCCGAGTGGATGCCGCTGATGATGCCGGGCCGCTCGCCGGACGAAGTCCTGGCCGCTACCCGCGTGATGAATGGCACCGACGTCAACTTCGGCGCCCTGACCAATCAGTTGCTCAAGCACCTGACCAGCGCACCGGACACCCAGGTCAAATACTGCAAGCGCGTCACCGGCCTCAAGCGTAACGGCGCCGGCTGGACCGTCAGCATCAAGGACGTCAACAGCGGCGCCAGCCGTGAAGTCGACGCCAAGTTCGTCTTCCTCGGCGCTGGCGGCGCGGCTCTGCCATTGCTGCAGGCTTCGGGCATCGAAGAAAGCAAAGGCTTCGGCGGATTCCCGATCAGCGGGCAATGGCTGCGTTGCGACAACCCGGAAGTGGTCAAGCACCACCAGGCCAAGGTCTACAGCCAGGCTGCAGTCGGTTCGCCACCAATGTCGGTGCCGCACCTGGACACCCGTGTGGTCGATGGCAAGAAATCCCTGCTGTTCGGGCCATACGCCGGTTTCACCACCAAGTTCCTCAAGCACGGTTCCTTCATGGACCTGCCGCTGTCGGTTCGCGCCGGCAACATCGGCCCGATGCTGGCAGTGGCGAAGAACAACATGGACCTGACCAAATATCTGGTCAGCGAAGTGATGCAATCGATGGAGCAGCGTCTGGAATCCCTGCGCCGCTTCTACCCGGAGGCGAAAGCCGAGGACTGGCGCCTGGAAGTGGCCGGCCAACGGGTACAGATCATCAAGAAAGACCCGAAAAAAGGCGGCATCCTGCAATTCGGTACCGAACTGGTTGCGGCGAAAGACGGCTCCCTCGCCGCCCTGCTCGGCGCTTCGCCAGGTGCTTCGGTGACCGTTTCGATCATGCTCGAGCTGATCGAGAAATGCTTCCCGGCCAAGGCCAAGGGTGAGTGGGCGGCCAAACTGGCGGAGATCTTCCCGGCCCGCGAGAAGGTTCTGGAAACCGATGCTGCGCTGTATCGCAAGATCAACACGCAGAACAACATCGCCCTGGAACTGGTTGAAGAAAGCAGCGAGACCCCAAGCTTCGCTTGATCTTGCGCCATAAAAAAACGCCCCGTACTCGGTGAGTGCGGGGCGTTTTTTTTATGGCCAGTATTTGAAACACTGACCTCTGTGGCGAGGGAGCTTGCTCCCGCTTGAGTGCGCAGCGCTCACAAGAGTTTGGGGCCGCTGCGCAGCCCGGCGGGAGCAAGCTCCCTCGCCACAGGGATGGTATTAGGCGCGGGATTTTTCGATCAGTTCGATATAGTCCGGGGCATTGCGCTGATCGGCGATCAGGTCAACGAAGGTCTTGCCGTGCTCATCCTCGCCATCCACGTCATAACCGGCCGCCACGAAGAACGTCAGGAAGCGCTCGAAATCGTCGATGCGCAGGCCACGGTAGGCCTTGATCAGTTTGTGCAGCGACGGCGAAGTGGCGTCGACCGGTTCAAAATCGAGGAACAGCTTGATCTGCTCATCGCCGATCTCGTCACCAATCACCTGTTTCTTATCTTTACGCATTGCCGACTCCAGCTCGCAGACATTACACGGGGCGGGCAGTTTACCCCTGCCCAGCCACCCGGCTCAACGCGAACGAACGGCCCCGGTGTGCAGATCGGCCCAGATGTGGCCGTTGGCGTAACTGAGGAACTGTACATACACGGTGTCGTTGCGCAGCAAATCGATCACCACCCGGTACTGGGCCAACGGGTAAAACAGGGTCAGGGTTTTGCTCTTGTCGTCATAAGCCGGTTTTTTCAGGCTTTTGCTTTCGCCATCGAAATTGACCAGCACCTGGGCGATGGTTGCGCCCTTGTTCAGCGACTTACCCTTGAGGCGAATCATCAGCGGCGACGTGACCGGAATCGGCTGCTGATTGGACTGGCGTTGCGCACCGACCACCACCGAATAATCGGTGACCTGCAGCAGTTGTTGCTGCTCGGGTTCAGCATCGCGCAGGGTCAGGTCGTCCGGCGGCAGGAATTGACTGTGCATCGGTGCCGCAGACAGCGGCAGGCTGAGGATCAGCAACAGGGCGGCAAGGCTGCGGATCAAGAGGCTCATGGCAGGCTCCGGGGGCGGGGCCGAGCACTCTAGCATGGGGAACGCGGATGGATCAGCACACACAAAACAACTGTGGGAGCGAGCCTGCTCGCGGTAGCGTCGTATCAGTCAACATCAACATTGCTGACAGACCGCTATCGCGAGCAGGCTCGCTCCCACAAGGGATAGCGCGGGGTCTTACATGCCTTTAACGGCAAAGATCCCGTTGGCGTTGCGCCAGTAGCCTTTGTAGTCCATGCCGTAACCGAAGATGTAGCGGTCAATGCACGGCAGGCCGACGAAGTCTGCCTTCAGATCAGGACGCGCCTTGCGGTCGTGATCCTTGTCGATCAGCACGGCGGTGTGCACTTTGCGTGCGCCGGCGTGTTTGCAGAAGTCGATGATCGCGCCCAGGGTGTGACCTTCGTCGAGGATGTCGTCGATGATCAGCACGTCGCGGTCGATGAACGAGACTTCCGGCTTGGCTTTCCAGAACAGGTCGCCGCCGCTGGTTTCGTTGCGATAACGGGTCGCGTGCAGGTAGGACGCTTCCAGCGGGAATTGCAGGTGAGTCAGCAGTTTGCCGGAGAAGATCAGGCCGCCGTTCATCACGCAGAACACCACCGGGTTGCTATCGGCCAGTTGTTCGTTGATTTGTGCACCGACGCGGGCGATGGCGGCCTCGACTTCAGATTCGGTGTACAGGCAGTCAGCCTCTCGCATGATTTGACGGATATGCTCGAGATCAGCGGACATGGCGCTCTCCAGGGGGATGTTTTCGGAAAAGCGGGCAAAGGTACGCATCCCGTGAGGTCGAATCAAGCCTTAATGGACTAACGTACTCAATGTCCTATAGGACATCACCCTCGGATAGATTAATCTAGGCCGGTTTTTTTGCCCGCCGCCGGAGTTTTTCCATGCCCATCCTCGAGATCCGCCACCCGCTGATCCGCCATAAACTCGGCCTGATGCGCCGCGCCGATATCAGCACCAAGAATTTCCGTGAGCTTGCTCAGGAAGTCGGCGCCCTGTTGACCTATGAAGCTACAAAAGATCTGCCGCTCGAATCCTACGATATCGCCGGTTGGTGCGGCACTGTGTCGGTGGAGAAAATCGCCGGCAAGAAGATCACCGTCGTGCCGATCCTGCGCGCCGGCATCGGCATGCTCGAAGGCGTGCTGAGCCTGATCCCGGGTGCCAAGGTTTCCGCTGTGGGCGTTGCCCGCAATGAAGAAACCCTGCAAGCGCACACTTATCTGGAAAAACTGGTTCCGGAAATCGACGAACGGCTGGCGATGATCATCGACCCGATGCTCGCCACCGGCAGCTCCATGGTCGCGACCATCGATCTGCTGAAGAAAGCCGGTTGCAAGGACATCCGCGCAATGGTGCTGGTGGCCGCGCCGGAAGGCATTGCTGCTGTGGAACAGGCTCACCCGGACGTGACCATCTACACCGCTTCCATCGATGAGCGTCTGAACGAACACGGTTACATCATCCCAGGGCTTGGCGATGCCGGTGACAAGATCTTCGGTACCAAGCAGAAGGACGCGTGAGCATGCAGCAAGAGTTCAACGATCCGCTCTGGCGCACGGTGCTGTCCGGCGCCCAGATGCTGTTCGTGGCTTTCGGCGCCCTGGTGCTGATGCCGCTGATCACCGGGCTTGACCCGAACGTGGCACTGTTTACCGCGGGTCTGGGGACGATCCTGTTCCAGATTGTCACCGGGCGTCAGGTGCCGGTGTTTCTGGCGTCGAGCTTTGCCTTCATCACCCCGATCATTCTCGCCAAGGGCCAGTTCGGCCTCGCCGCGACCATGGGCGGCGTGATGGCAGCCGGTTTCGTCTACACCTTCCTCGGCCTCGCCGTGAAAATCAAAGGCACCGGTTTCATTGACCGTCTGCTGCCGCCAGTGGTGATTGGCCCGGTGATCATCTCCATCGGTCTGGCCATGGCGCCGATTGCCGCGAACATGGCGATGGGCAAGGCGGGTGACGGTTCCGAGCTGATCCACTACCAGACCGCGATGATGATCTCGATGCCGGCGCTGCTGACCACGTTGATCGTGGCGGTGTTCGGTAAGGGCATCTTCCGCCTGGTGCCGATCATTTCCGGGGTACTGGTCGGCTTTGCCATGTCGTTCTATTTCGGTGTGGTCGATACCGCGAAGATTGCGGCGGCGCCATGGTTCGCCCTGCCGCATTTCACCGCGCCGGAGTTCAACTGGCAGGCGATCCTGTTCATCGTTCCGGTGGCGCTGGCTCCGGCCATCGAGCACATCGGCGGCGTGATCGCGGTGGGTAGCGTGACCGGTCGTGACTACCTGAAGAAACCGGGCCTGCATCGCACCCTGCTCGGTGACGGCATCGCCACCACGGCGGCCGGTCTGTTTGGCGGCCCGCCGAATACCACCTACGCCGAAGTGACCGGCGCGGTGATGCTGACCAAGAACTACAATCCGAAAATCATGACCTGGGCGGCGATCTTCGCCATCACCCTGGCGTTCATCGGCAAGTTCGGCGCGCTGCTGCAAAGCATTCCGGTGCCGGTGATGGGCGGGATTCTTTGCCTGCTGTTCGGCTCGATCGCGGCAGTGGGGATGAACACTTTGATCCGTCACAAGATCGACCTCGGTGAGGCACGCAATCTGGTGATCGTTTCGGTGACCCTGGTGTTCGGTATCGGCGGTGTGCTGGTCGGCACCGGCACTGGCCCGGACGACTTCGGCCTCAAAGGCATCGCGCTGTGCGCGGTGGTGGCGATTGCGCTGAACCTGATTCTGCCGGGCAATGATGGCTGGAAGAACAAGAAGGCGGATGAGCCGCTGATCTAAGGATCTGGATGCTTGTTGTCTGACAGATAGCTTTCGCGAGCAAGCCCGCTCCCACAGGTGATCTTCAGCGTACCGAAGATCAAATGTGGGAGCGGGCTTGCTCGCGAAGCTTTTGGCTTTAAAGCGCTAGCGGCGCTCTCTCGCACAGGGTTGCCAACGCCTTCGCCCATTGCGGGTCGTCATTCAGGCACGGCACCAGCACCAACTCCTCGCCCCCCGCTTCGCGGAACTGTTCCTTGCCGCGATCACCGATCTCTTCCAGCGTCTCGATGCAATCGGCGACAAACGCCGGGCACATCACCAGAATCTTCTTCACCCCGCTTTGCGCCAGCTCGTCCAGCCGCGCTTCAGTGTAGGGTTCGATCCACTTCGCCCGCCCCAGACGCGACTGAAACGACACCGACCATTTGCCATCGGCAATGCCCGCGCGCCTGGCGAACTCGGCGGCGGTGCGTATGCACTGGGCGCGGTAACAGGTGGCCAGCACGGCCGGCGAAGCGTTCTTGCAGCAATCCGCGTTTTTCAAGCAGTGATTGCCAGTCGGATCGAGCTTCGTCAGGTGCCGCTCCGGCAAGCCATGGAAGCTCAGCAGCAAGTGATCGTAGTCCTGCTGCAAATGCGGGGTAGCGCTGGCGACCAGCGCGTCGATGTACTCAGGCTGATCGTAAAACGGTTGCAACACTGAAAGCTGCACATCGAGTTTGTTCTCGCGAATCACTCGCTTGGCTTCTTCGATCACCGTGGTCGTGGTGCTGTCGGCGAACTGTGGATACAGCGGTGCCAGCGTGATGCGCTTGTGCCCCGCCGCCACCAGTTGCAGCAATTTGGTTTCAATCGACGGCTCGCCATAACGCATGGCCAGTTCCACCGGGCCGTGGGTCCACTGGGTGGTCATCTGCTGCTGCAGACGACGGCTGAGCACCACCAGCGGCGAGCCCTCCTCCCACCAGATCGAAGCGTAGGCATGGGCCGATTGCTCAGGGCGCTTGATCAGGATCAGCGACACCAGCAGCCGCCGCACCGGCCACGGCAGGTCGATCACATACGGGTCCATCAGAAATTGATTGAGGTAGCTGCGTACATCGGCCACCGAGGTGGAGGCCGGGGAACCCAGGTTGACCAGAAGCAAGGCGTGATCGGTCATGCATCGTCCTATTTCAAAGGCGGCCGGAGAGATCATCCAAAGCCGCGCGCAAATCCGTGAACTGGAAAGTGAAACCCGCTTCCAGCAAGCGTGCCGGCACGGCCCGTTGGCCACCCAGCAACAGCAATGACATTTCGCCAAGCCCGACCTTCAGCGCCAGGGCCGGCATCGGCATGAACGCCGGACGGTGCAGCACGCTGCCCAGCGTCTTGGCAAACTCGCGATTGCGCACCGGTTTCGGTGCGCAGGCATTATAAGGACCGCTCGCCTGATCGCGGTGCAGAAGAAAATCAATCAGGGCGATTTGATCATCGATGTGAATCCACGGCATCCACTGCCGACCATTGCCCAGCGGCCCACCCAACCCGAGTTTGAACGGCAGCAACAGCCGCGACAAAAAGCCGCCCTCGGCCGACAGCACCAGCCCGGTTCGCACCAGCACCACGCGGATGCCCTGACCTTCGGCACGCTGGGCGGTTTCCTCCCAGGCAATGCACAACTGACTGGCAAAATCGTCGATCACTGGCGGCGACTCTTCGGTCAGCTCGCGCTCACCGCCGTCGCCATACCAGCCGACAGCAGAACCGGAGATCAACAACGCCGGTTTCTGCTGCCGTGTTTCCAGCCAGGCCAGCAGGGTTTCGGTGAGGGTGATGCGGCTGCTCCACAGCAACGCCTTGCGCCGATGGGTCCATGGCCGATCAGCGATCGGTGCACCGGCCAGGTTGACCACCGCGTCCAGCGGCTCGTTGCCGAAGTCTTCGAGACGCGAAATTGCACGCACCTGCGCGCCACAGATTTTCGCGACCTTTTCCGGGCGTCGACTCCACACCGTCAATTGATGGCCCTGCCCCGACCAGTGTCGGCAGAGCTGACGGCCTATCAAACCAGTACCGCCGGTCAGCAATATGTGCATGACTTCTTCCTCGCGTGGCGTTTTACCCGGATCACTAGTCTATTTTTATAAGCAGGGATCTTTTCTATCGGGCAGGCTCTATTGTTTAACCATAGGCCAAGCTGTCAGAACGAGAACGCTAGAAGTTATACCAAAAAACAAAATTGTACAGGTTTCATTGACGGCGTAGTCTGTACAGAAAGGTAAACGAGGCCCCTATGACTGTACCTATCGCAATCATCGGCACCGGCATCGCCGGACTCTCCGCCGCGCAGGCGCTGACAGAGGCCGGACACACCGTCCAGCTCTTCGACAAAAGCCGCGGCAGTGGCGGACGCATGTCGAGCAAACGCAGCGACGCCGGTTCGCTGGACATGGGCGCGCAATACTTCACCGCCCGCGACCGGCGTTTCGTCACCGAAGTGCAACGCTGGCAAAGTCTGGGCTGGGTCGCCGAGTGGACGCCGCAGCTCTACACCTTTCAGGGCGGGCAACTGAACCTGTCGCCGGACGAGCAGACCCGATGGGTCGGCACGCCACGCATGAGTGCGATCACCCGGGGTTTGCTCGACGGTCTGGAAGTGCACTTCGCCTGCCGTATCACCGAGGTGTTTCGCGGTGAAGAACACTGGCACCTGCAGGACGCCGAAGGCTTCACCCACGGTCCCTTCAGTCACGTGGTGATTGCAACGCCAGCGCCGCAAGCCACGGCGTTGCTGGCTGCCGCACCAAAACTCGCTGGCGCCGCCGCCGGGGTGAAAATGGACCCGACCTGGGCCGTCGCCCTCGCCTTCGATACGCCACTGGATACGCCGATCGAAGGTTGCTTCGTGCAGGACAGCCCCATCGACTGGCTGGCACGCAACCGCAGTAAACCGGGGCGCGATACCACCTGCGACACCTGGGTGCTGCACGCCAGCAGCGCCTGGAGTCGGCAACACATCGACCTGTCCAAGGAAGCGGTCATCGAGCAACTGCACGGTGCATTCGCCGAACTGCTGCACAGCGCGATGCCCGCTCCGACTTTCAGCCTCGCCCACCGCTGGCTCTACGCACGCCCTGCGACCGGCCACGAATGGGGCACGCTGGCCGACGCCGATCTGGGCTTGTACGCCTGCGGCGACTGGTGCCTGTCGGGGCGTGTCGAAGGGGCCTGGCTCAGTGGCCAAGAAGCTGCACGCCGCTTGCACGAACACCTGCAATGAATCGCATCAATCCACAAAAATTGCTGCTGTCGAAGTGGACAGCAGCCCACCCGCAAAACCGCGAAAAACACTTTCTGGTCACCGAGCTGTTCCGGGATGAGGAAGGCACGGTGCTGGAGATCGAGTTGCAGGCGGTGCTGACCAAGCGCGCCGAACGCCTCGATTGGCAGACGTTGAAGAACAACGATCACTGGTTACTGGGCTGGCAATAAAGATCCTGTAGGAGTGAGCCTGCTCGCGATGGCGTCGCATCATTCAACATCAATGCTGCCTCCCACAGTCGATCGTGGTTAACCTGGAAAAACTTATACAAATGAGTTGACTTGTACACGCATGAATCTATGCTGAGGAAAAGTTGTACAGAGATAAATATCTGTACAGGAATAGATTCGAGGTGTGCATGTCCGATCTTTCTGCTTCCCGGCCCAAAATCGCCATCAGCGCCTGCCTGATGGGCGCCGAAGTGCGCTACAACGGCGGGCACAAGGAATCGCGGTTGTGCAGCCGCACCCTTGCCGAGTATTTCGAATTCGTGCCGGTATGTCCGGAAGTCGCGATTGGCCTGGGCATCCCGCGCGAACCGATCCGCCTGGTTGGCGATCCCGATACTCCTGAAGCTATCGGTACGGTCAATCCGCAAATCAATGTCACCGAACCACTGGCAGCCTACGGGCAGAAAATGGCCGGCGAGCTCAATGACATCTGCGGCTATATCTTCATGCAGCAGTCGCCTTCGTGCGGTCTGGAGCGGGTCAAGGTCTATCACGCCAACGGCGCGCCGGTGAACGGCGGCGGCCGTGGCATCTACGCTCAGGCGTTCTGTGCGCAGCACCCTGACCTGCCGGTGGAAGAAGCCGGACGCCTGAACGATCCGGTGTTGCGGGAAAACTTCATCACCCGCGTGCTCGCCTACAGCGCCTGGCAGCAGGTGCTCGAACAAGGCTTGAGCCGCCGCGCACTGACCGAATTCCACTCACGCTACAAATACCTGCTGATGGCACACAACCCTGAGCAATACAAAGCCTTGGGCAAACTGCTGGGCAACATGGCCAAGACCGATCCGGTCGAACTCGGCCCGCGCTATTTCAGCGAGTTGATGAGCGCGTTGAAGAAATGCGCTACCCGCCGCACCCACAGCAACGTGCTGCAACACATCAGCGGCTACCTGAAACAGGCGATCAGCCCGGAAGACAAACAGGAAATGCAGCATGTCATCGGCCAGTACCGCCACGGCATCGTGCCGCTGGTGGTGCCATTGACTCTGCTCAAACACCACTTTCGCCAACACCCGGATCCGTACATTGCGCGGCAGGTTTACTTGCAGCCGCATCCGGAAAACCTCAGCCTGCGAAACGCCATTTGATGAACGACAAACTCGACACCAGCGCCCAGGAAGACCTGGGTGCCGACTTCAAGAAAGCCCTCGACGAGGGCTGGCTGCCGATCCGCGAAGTGGCGCGGCAGACCGGGGTCAACGCCATCACCCTGCGCGCCTGGGAGCGCCGTTACGGGTTGATCGTGCCGCAGCGCACGCCCAAGGGCCATCGCCTGTATTCCAGCGAACATGTGCAACGAATCCTGACCATCCTGACCTGGCTTAATCGAGGCGTGGCTGTCAGTCAGGTCAAACCGTTGCTCGATGCTCCGCAAGCCTTTACCGAGACGGTGGAAAACGACTGGCAACGGCAGCGCCAGTCCTTGCTCGGCGCCGTCATCCAGCTCAATGAGCGCAACCTCGACGATAGCATCAACCAGGCCATGGCCCTGTACCCGCCACGCACCCTGTGCGAGCAATTGCTCCTGCCGCTGCTGGCCGAACTCGAGCAGCGCTGGCAAGGCCAGTTCGGCGCACAGATGGAACGGGTGTTCTTTTATTCCTGGTTACGCAGCAAATTCGGCGCGCGCATCTACCATAACAATCGGCAATTACACGCTGCGCCGTTGCTGCTGATCAATCACTCGGACCTGGCACTGGAACCGCACCTGTGGCTATGCGCGTGGCTGATCAGCAGCGCCGACTGCCCGGTGCAAGTGTTCGACTGGCCGCTACCGGCCGGAGAACTGGCGCTCGCGGTCGATCATCTGCAAGCGCGGGGAGTGCTGCTGTATTCCAGCAAGGCGATGAATCTGGCGCAGCTGCCAAAACTGCTGAATGGCATCGGCACTGCAAAAATGCTCGTCGGACCAACGGTATGCATCCACCAGACCGAGTTGTCCGTAAGAACCCCTGAGATCGCTGATCTGATCCTGGCCGAAGACCCGCTCTCGGCACATCAGGAACTGGTTCAGCGTGGGCTGATTTAATGGAAACCGCGATGCAATTGATCTGGCTGCGCAGCGACCTGCGCCTACATGACAACACCGCCCTCGCGGCCGCCGCAGCGCGCGGTCCGACGGTTGCCGTGTATCTGCTGAGCCCGCAGCAATGGCTGGAACATGACGACGCCGCGTGCAAGGTCGACTTCTGGCTGCGCAACCTGCGTGAGCTGAGCAGTCGCCTCGGCGAGCTGAACATCCCGTTGCTGCTGCGTTCCGCCAATCATTGGGATCAGGCCCCGGCGGTGCTGCTCGAACTTTGTGTGCAATTGAATATTCAAGCTGTGCACGTCAACGAAGAATATGGCGTCCACGAAAGCCAGCGCGACGCCGCGGTGGCGGTGGCCCTGAAAACCAAAGGCATCGCTTTCCACAGCTACCTTGACCAACTGCTGTTCAAGCCCGGCACGGTACTGACCAAAACCGAAACCTACTTTCAGGTGTTCAGCCAGTTCCGCAAGGTCTGCTATGAACGCCTGCACCGCTCGATGCCGGCGCTGGTCAAGACGCCCGGCAAACAGGCAAAGCTGAACATCGACAGCGATCCGGTGCCGGCATCCGTCGCCGGTTTTGCAACGCCGAGCGAGTCTTTGCGCACACTGTGGCCGGCCGGCGAACAGGAAGCCCGGCGCCGTCTCGACACCTTCGCCGACGCGCAGATTGACTACTACCAGAGCGAACGCGACTTCCCGGCCAAACCCGGCACCAGTCAACTTTCCGCGTACCTCGCCGCCGGGGTGATTTCGCCGCGCCAATGCCTGCATGCGGCCTTGCAAAGCAATCAGGGCGAGTTCGACAGCGGCAAGGTCGGCGCGGTGACGTGGATCAACGAGCTGCTGTGGCGTGAGTTCTACAAGCACATTCTGGTGGGCTACCCACGGGTTTCGCGCCACCGCGCATTTCGCCCGGAAACCGAAGCCCTGGCCTGGCGTGATGCGCCGGACGATCTGGCGGCCTGGCAAGAGGCGCGGACCGGTTTGCCGATCATCGATGCAGCCATGCGCCAACTGCTGGAAACCGGCTGGATGCATAACCGCTTGCGGATGATTGTGGCGATGTTCCTGACCAAGAATCTGCTGATCGACTGGCGTGAAGGCGAGCGCTTTTTCATGCGCCACCTGATCGACGGCGATCTGGCGGCGAACAACGGTGGCTGGCAATGGAGTTCTTCGACCGGCACCGATTCGGCGCCGTACTTCCGCATCTTCAATCCGCTGAGCCAATCGGAAAAATTCGACAGCGAAGGCCTGTTCATCAAGCACTGGCTGCCTGAACTGGCCGGCCTGAACAAGAAGGAAGTACACAACCCGGCCAGCGCCGGTGGACTGTTCGGCGTGGCGGATTATCCGGCGCCGATCGTCAATCTCGGGGCTTCGCGCGAACGCGCGCTGGCGGCGTTCAAGAACCTGCCGTCGCGCTCGTCTATGGAAGAAGTTCATGAGTGAATTCCTGCGCCGCTTCGCCCGCCAGTTCGCCGAGTTGAACAAAGACAACTTGCAACGTCTGGGCGAGCTGTACAGCGATGACATTCACTTCACCGACCCGCTGCATGAAGTGCAGGGGCTGGTGCAACTGCGACATTACTTCAGCGAGCTGTACGCCAACGTCAGCGAACTGCGCTTCGATTTCCACGGCTTCGACCAGATCGCTGACGGTGAAGGTTACCTGCGCTGGGTCATGAGTTACCGCCACCCGCGTCTGGCCGGTGGTCAATTGATTCGCGTCGCCGGGTGTTCGCACCTGCTGTGGCGCGACAAGGTTTATCGCCACCGGGATTATTTCGATGCCGGGGCCATGCTGTATGAACATTTACCCGTATTGGGCCGGGTGATCGCCTGGTTGAAAAGGAGAATGGGATGAGTCGTACACCTCCACGGCGTTATTGGCTGACCGGTGCCAGCAGTGGCATCGGCGCAGCACTGGCTGAAGAGATTCTGAAAAGCGGCGCGCATCTGGCTGTCAGTTCGCGTCAGGTGGCACCGCTCAAAGTGCTGTCGCAACGTTATCCGGGGCAAGTGCTGGTGGTGGCCGGCGATCTGACCAACAGTCAGACCGTGCGCGAAATCGGCCAGCAGATCGAACAGGCCTGGGGCTCGCTCGACAGCGTGATTCTCAATGCCGGCACCTGCGAGTACGTCGATGCGCGACAGTTCGATGCCTCGATCATCGAACATGTGGTGCGCACCAACCTGCTCGCCAGCAGTTACTGCATCGAAGCGGCCCTGCCGTTGCTGCGCAAAGGCACCGCGCCGCATCTGATCGGCATGGCCAGCTCAGTCACCTACCTGCCGCTGCCTCGGGCCGAAGCCTATGGCGCGTCGAAGGCCGGGCTGCGCTATCTGTTCGAATCGCTGCGGATCGATCTGGCCGTCGAGGGCATCGATGTCACCATCATCAGCCCGGGTTTTGTCGAAACCCCGCTGACCGCCAAGAATGACTTCCCGATGCCGTTGAGCTGGCCTGTGGATAAAGCGGCGCGGCATATTTTCGCCAAACTCAAGGATCGTCCGCTGGAGATCGCCTTTCCCGCACTGTTCATGGCGGCGCTGTGGCCACTGTCGAAGCTGCCGGCGCGCCTGCAACTGGCGATCGGCAAGCGCATGGTGCGCAGCAACCCACCGCTGCGAGACCCGATATGAAGATTGCCATTGTCGGCAGCGGAATCGCCGGCCTGACCTGCGCCCACCTGCTCAATCGCCGACACGACATCACGGTGTTCGAGGCCAGCGACTGGGTCGGCGGTCACACGCACACCGTGCAAGTGACCGTCGATGGCCGCGAATATGCAGTGGACACTGGGTTCATCGTGTTCAACGACTGGACCTATCCGAACTTCATTCGATTGCTCGGCCAGCTCGGTGTGTCGTTCAAACCGACGGAAATGAGCTTCTCGGTCACCGACCCGGACACCGGTCTGGAATACAACGGCAACAACCTCAACAGCCTCTTCGCCCAGCGCAGCAACCTGCTGTCCCCGGGGTTCTGGGGCATGTTGCGCGACATTCTGCGCTTCAATAAAGAAGCTCAGCGCGACCTCGCCGAACAGCGCATTGCCGCCGATACCACGCTCGACGATTACCTCAAGGCTGGCGGTTATGGCGAACGTTTCATCCTGCATTACATCGTGCCGATGGGCTCGGCGATCTGGTCGATGCCGATGGCCGAGATGCTCAATTTCCCGCTGCAATTCTTTGTGCGCTTCTTCAAGAATCATGGCCTGCTGTCAGTCAGTGATCGCCCGCAATGGCAGGTGATCGAGGGCGGCTCCAGTGCCTACATTGCGCCGTTGACTGCGGCGTTCCACGACAAGATCCGCCTCAGTTGCCCGGTGACGCGCATCGATCGCGATGAACACGGCGTGGTTATCCACAGCCCGGCCGGCATCGAGCGTTTCGACAAAGTCGTGCTTGCCTGCCACAGCGACCAGGCCCTGCAATTGCTCGGCACGCCAAGCCAGGCGGAACGCTCGATCCTCGGCGCCCTGCCCTATGCCGATAACGAAGTCGTGCTGCATACCGATACCCGTCTGCTGCCGACCCGCAAACTGGCGTGGGCCAGCTGGAACTATCGCTTGAGCGGCGCCGGCCATACCCACGCGGCCGTCACTTACGACATGAACATCCTGCAGGGCATTCAGAGCGACACCACGTTCTGCGTCAGCCTCAATCAGAGCGCCGGGATCAGCCCGTTCAAGGTGCTCGCCAAATACACCTACGCCCACCCGCAATTCAGCCTCGCGGCTGTGGCGGCGCAAAACCGCTGGGCCGAACTCGACGGTCAGCAGCACACCCATTATTGCGGCGCCTACTGGGCCAACGGCTTTCATGAGGACGGCGTGGTCAGCGCGTTGCGCGTGGCCGCCGCGTTCGGGGAAAGCTTATGAACAGCGCCCTGTACAGCGGCTGGATTGGTCATCGGCGCTTTTCGCCCAGACGCCACGAATTCCGTTACCGGATCGGTCTGTTGTACCTCGATCTGGCGGAACAGGACGCCGTGTTCGGCCTGTCACCGTTTGCCAGTCGCAGCCGCTTTGCACCGTTTTCGTTTCGCGAAACCGACTACCTGAAAACCTTCACCGGCAGCGGCATGCGCCTGATCGATGCGGTGCGCCAGCAAGTCGGCGTCGCCATCGGCCATCAACCGCAGGGTTCGATCTGCCTGCTGACCCAACCGCGCAGTTGGGGTCTGGCGTTCAATCCGGTGAGCTTCTTTTATTGCCACGAGGCCGACGGGCAACTGGCGGCGATTCTCTGCGAAGTCACCAACACGCCGTGGCGCGAACGTTATCACTACGTGCTGCCGGCCCGCACACCGACCAACCTGCAAGACTTTCACCAGCACTTCGCCGTGGCCAAGGCCTTTCATGTCTCGCCGTTTTTGCCGCGTGACCTCGAGTACCGCATGAGCTTCAGCCCGGCTGCGCAAAAGCTCGGCGTGCACATGGCCGACTGGCAGGGTGAGCACAAGCTGTTCGACGCCACGCTCAATCTGCAGCGCGAACCCCTCGACCGCCACAGCCTGCACCGCTACTTGCGACGTTTTCCGTGGATGACCGCGAAAACCTGCCTGGCGATTTATTGGCAAGCCGTGCGCCTGTTGCTCAAGCGTGCCCCGATTTTTGCTCATCAGGCTGCCGACGGCAGCTTTCAGATCGCCACTGTGCCTCCCAAGGAGCACCGCCATGAAATCCTCTAGCCTGTCGGTCAGTCGCTTCAGCACCAACGGTTTGACCGGTTCGCTGCTGCGTCGCGGCGTTTTGCGGCAACTCAGTCAGCTCAAACACGGGCAATTGCTGGTGGTCGAGGATGGCGAACGCCTGATGTTCGGCACGCCGGGCAGCCACCTGCTCGGCGAAATCCATGTGCAGGATGCAGCGGTGTGGGGCATGGTCGCCGGCAACGGATCGATTGGTGCCGGCGAAGCGTTTATCCACGGTTACTGGAGTTCGCCGGACCTGACGGCGGTCGTGCGCGTGTTCGTCAGCAACCTCGACGTACTCGACGCCATGGAGCGCGGTCTGGCCCGCCTCAGCCGGCCCCTGGTGCAAGGCCTGCACTGGCTCAACCGCAACACGCGCAAGGGGTCGCAGAAAAACATCGCGGCGCACTATGACCTCGGCAACGATCTGTTCGAACAATTTCTCGACCCGACCATGATGTATTCGGCGGCGCAGTTCCTCAGCCCCGACGACAGCCTGGAACAGGCTCAGTTGAACAAGCTGGAACGGATCTGCCAGAAGCTCGCACTCAAGCCCGAAGATCATCTGCTGGAGATCGGCACCGGTTGGGGCAGCATGGCGCTCTACGCCGCGCAGCACTACGGCTGCCGTGTCACCACCACGACGCTGTCGAAAGAGCAGTACGCGTTTACCGCCAGGCGCATTGAAGCACTGGGGTTGCAGGATCGGGTAACGCTGCTGCTCACCGACTACCGCGACCTCACCGGCGAATACGACAAACTGGTGTCGATCGAGATGATCGAAGCGGTCGGTCACCGCTTCCTGCCCACCTATTTCAAGCAATGCGCGCACCTGCTCAAGAGCAACGGCCTGATGCTGTTGCAGGCAATCACCATCCGCGAGCAGCGCTACGAGCAGGCCAAGCGCGGCGTCGACTTCATCCAGCGCTACATCTTCCCCGGCGGCGCCCTGCCCTGCGTGCAGAAGATGCTCGAAGTGGTCAGCCGCGAGACCGACATGAACCTGCTGCACATGGAAGACTTCGGCCTGCACTACGCCCGCACCCTGCGCCTGTGGCACGAAAACTTTCGCCGCGCCCATGGCCGTTTGAGCGAATTGGGTTACGACGATTACTTCCTGCGGCTGTGGGAGTTTTACCTGTGCTACTGCGAAGGCGGGTTTCTGGAGCGCACCATCGGCACCGCGCAACTGCTGCTGGCCAAACCGGCCGCGATGCCGGCGCCGTTGCTCGGACGCTTCGATGCTTGAGCGGCTGACCAATGCCGTGCTGTTCCAGGTCGGCTGGCTGGCCTGCGTGCTCGGCGGCGACAGTCTGTGGCTGCTGCTGGCGCTGGCGGTGTTGGTGATTCATCTGGGCTGGATCAGCAGTTGGGCGGCGGAAGGCCGTTTGATCCTCAGCGTGGTGCTTGTCGGTACAGCCGTAGACAGTCTGTTGCGCGTTGCCGGCGTGTTCGAATTCCAGGATTTGTCGCCACTGATTCCGCTGTGGCTGATGCTGCTCTGGGCCTTGCTCGCGACCACGTTGCGGCACTGCCTGCAATGGAGCGACCGCCCGTGGTGGCTGGCCAGCGGACTCGGTGCAGTGGGCGGCGCCGTGTCCTATTACGGCGGCGGACAGCTGGCCGGCGTGCAATTTCCCTACGGTGAAGTGCCGACCCTGATCGGCATCGGCCTGCTGTGGGCGCTGCTGTTTCCGCTGCTGCATGCCATGGCACGGCGGCTGGCCCACTGAGCGTCTGTCAGGCCTTTCACACAGCAACCGGTGGCTGCCTTACACTGCGCAGCATGAAAACCATTCCCCACCAGCAAATCACCGAGCCAGCGGTCACCTGTTCGACCTGCGCAGCGTGCTGTTGCCAGCTCGAGGTGATGCTGATCACCGACACCGGCGTGCCCGAACGCTTTATCGATACCGATGAGTGGGGTGGTGAAGTGATGCTGCGTCTGGACGACGGCTGGTGCGCGGCGCTGGATCGCGACAGCATGATGTGCACGATCTACGAAAGACGTCCGCTGATCTGTCGCGAATTCGAGATGGGTGCACCGGAGTGCATTGAAGAACGCAAAGGGATTGCCACTGCCTACCGTTGATTCCGAAAAACACTACTGAAACAAATGTAGGAGTGAGACTGCTTGCGGTTGGGGGGGGACCGGCAAACAAATAGTGGGTGGGCCCCCCCAATCGCGAGCCAGGTCACCCCCCCCCAGGGTTTGGGGTG